>LZSH01000228.1 GCA_001665255.1 Mycobacteriaceae bacterium 1482268.1
GCCTCGACAACGCGCCGCCACCGCCTCCTCCTCCCCCGCCGCCTGCAACCGCGCGGCCGTGTCGTTTCGGACCGCCCGCCGCTCGAGGTCCGGATCGGAGTTGTTCTCGAAGCAGCCGTCGGGCGCATTGGCGACGATGTCGAGGGCGCTGCGGTATCGTTCACGGGCCTGATCGGGGCGGCCCTCCCACCCGTCGATATCACCGCGGCGCTCGCGCACCAGCTCGAGGTTCACCAGCACGGGACAGGACTGCCCGGCATCGGTCCGCGACAACGCTTCGGAGAACCGCGCCTCGGCCTCATCGAGTCGCCCTTGCAGAACCGCGAGTGTTCCCGCCGCGAACGGCGCCCTCGCCGGCTCGATCACGTTCAGCACGTTCAGCATCGACGTGTCCCGATGCAGAGCCTCGGCGTCCCCGTCGCGGAAATTGGTGGCCGCCGAATTGCCCGCTACGACAACGGAAATCATCTTGACGGCCGCGATCAAGGCCACCAGCATCACTGGCGCCGAGAACACCAGAAGCCGTCGCCTCAGCGACAATCGCAACGGCCTGCCCGTGCCCTTCACAGCGCCACGTCCCGTCTGGCCAGCCGCGTGCGGCGGAGATCGCGGATGCTGGCGAACAGCTCGAACAGCAACAGAACTGCGGCGACGAGCGTGAAGAGCCAGTACAGCTCCGTGCGGTCCGCGACGCCGGATGCGGTTGCGGCGGTGGTGGACTGTGCGGCGCCGCTGGCCGGCGCGGATTCCGCGATCGGCCGGCGGTCGTCGCGGTCGACGTAGGGCACGCCCAGCTGTTCGGCAATCCTGCGCAAGCCGGACTCGTTCTGTGTTGCGCCGTAGCCGAAGACGGCGCCGCCGTCGATCGAGTTGCGGGACGGCTCGAATTCACCCTGCGGTGCGCGGGATCCCGGTGCGCCGGAGCCTAAGTAGAACACCAGGCTCTCCGATTCCGGATACTGCTGGCCGGCCGCGATCAGCTGATAGCGCAGGACGTTCGCGGCCGCCGCCGCATTGACGTCCTCGTCGGCCCGGCTGGCTGCATACGGGGCGACGCGCGCCACCTCCGGCTTCAGGCTCCACGCATCCTCGGAAAGCGGCCAATCCAGGGATGCACGCGACGCGAACGAGATCATCGCGAACCGCGCCTTCGGGTATCGGTCGATCAACCCCTCGATGTCGTTGCGGATCCCCGACATTCGCGACTGCCGGTCAGCGAAGTCCTCGATCGCGGAATCCGACGACCGGTCGACGATGAAAAAGACGTTGGTGTTCTGCGCCGACCGTGGTGCCGTCACACCGGTGTGTTCGCCGTGCTCGATCCCGGGCCGTGCCGCGGCGATGAGGATCAACAGGACGGCGAGTGTCAGCCCGGACCACCGCCATACGGTCGACCATCGGGCCCCCGCGGCGGCATGCAGACGCCGCATCGTGAGCAACCGCAACGCGATGACGACGACAGCGATCACCAACAGTGCGATCACCGGAACGACAGGCTGGAACGTCATCGCCGCAGCACCACCAGCGACAGACACAGCAGCAGCGACGCCACCGCAGCGACCGCCAGCGGAATGGCCGGTGCATCGCCGAACCAACCCGTCGCGGTCGCCTCCATGGGAGCCGAGGCGGTCGGTGGTTTGCTCAGAATCGAGTCCAGATCGGCGGTCAGCTGGCGCTCGCGGTTCTCCAGTGAGGAGTACTGTCCGCCAGACGATTTGGCAATCGACGGCAGAGCGCCGGCTGTCCGGTTCGAGGGACTGAGTGCATTGATCTGGATACCGGCGTCGCTCGCCATACCGCTGACCTGTTCGGCAGTGAGCAACGATCGCCTCGCTTCATCGGGAGCGCGTAGCTGCCCGGGGCCGAGGTAGACCAGCGTTCGGCGGTGTGAGCTCTTCGCATCGAAGGACGGGAAGCCGGTCATGCACAGCGCCAAGACGTCTTCGGCACTGGCCGCATAGTCGATATAGGACACCGCGGCGGTGAAGGCGCCGGGGTCGCCCTGTTCTCGTGAAAGCCCGGCGAGCTCTCCCAGCCTGCCGGCCACATACTGGTAGTCACGAGTCATGGGGATGACGCGACGATTCGTCGAGGTGAGCCCAATGCGTTGAGTGCCAAAGGTTCTCGCCTGACTGGCGAAATACGTGAGAAAGGCGCCGGTCGACGGGTCGGTCGCCGGCTGGCCCACGCACAGCATGACGTCCTGCGGGGCGTCGGAGGCCGCGCTCGACCACCACCAGCCGCTGGGCCGGGCGCTGGCTACCGTCGCGGCGCCGAACAGCACCGCGAGCAGAACCACTGCGACGAGCATCGACAGCCGCCTCGCCCGGGCCATCCGGGCATATTCGGGTAACCGCGTGAGCCGCGACGAGTTCGCCAGCCGGCGCAGCTGTCGCCGCACCTGTTCCATGGGAAGCAGGAATGCCAGCGCGACGGCCGCCGCAAGACACACGAGCCCCGCGACGGCGACCGGCCACCACGTCAGGGCCACGTGCGGATCAACTCCTCGGCGGTCGAACCGACCTCGCTGATCTCGACCGGCGACCCGGTATTGAAGCGGGCATCGTTGAGCGCGGACAACAGCGGCGCCGCCTCGGCCAGATCGCCCGACCTGATCTCATCGACGTGCATGTACTGCGCCGGGGTGCCAGTCGCCTGGTGCAGGAACGCGCGGAGCGTCCTGCTCATCTGGTGGCTGGCCTCCGCCGCAGACAGTTCACCCGCCCGATACCGGGCGTCGACAGCCCGGATAGCGCGAGAGAACCTGCGCCGCAACAGCTCCGCGTGTAGCGATCGGATCCAGGGAATAGACCGCAGCTGGGCCGACGGTAGCGTCCAGACGAATACCCCGACACACCACGCGATCACGGCGGCGAGGAGCGTCAGGGCGCACCACAGCCACCACGCGGCATACGGCGCGGGCCCGATGATGAACTTCAGCACGTCATCCGGCACGGGTGGGCACCCCCGCCCGTGAGGAGGATGAAAAGAGTTGGGTCATCTCGATCAGTCGGGAGCGAATCTGACGGCTGCCGCCGATGGTGGTGTGAGGGACCGCCCGTGCGGTCATGAACTCCTCGAGCTCGCTCCGCCGTCTCGCCTCGGCACGTCGATAGGCCGTGATGATGCGCGGACTCAAGTTGGCGCCGCCGAGCACGAAACCACCCGTGGCAACGTCGAACCCGTCGCCGCCGGTATCCGGGGTGCCGATCGCGGGTGCGTCGGCGACCATCGCCCACATGACATCGTGGCGACCCGCGAGTCGTCGAACCACGTTTTCAAGACGATCGTCCACTTCGGGTTCGTCGGATACGACGACGATGAGCATCGAATGGCGGTAATGCGTTGCCACATATTCCAATTGGCAGGTGATGTCGCTGGGACCGGGCTTCGCCAGGGCATGGCCGTAGAACCGGTGCAGCATGGATTCGATATGGGTTTCGCCGCGGCGCTGCCGGATGTTCACGCTGCCGCGGGCGTCGCCGTAGACCATGCCGATCTGATCGGCTCGCCCGAGGGTGATCAGCCCGAAGGCACCCAGGATGTTCACGGCCACATCGATTTTCACTTCGCCGCTGGGGGCCTGGGCGGTCATGTTGCGGCCCGCGTCGGCGATGAGAAGGATCTTGTGGTGCTTCTCATCGACGAAGCGCTTGATCAGAACATTTCCCGACCGGGCGGACGCCTTCCAATCGATGTCGCGGACGTCGTCACCGCGCACATAGGGACGCAGATCGTCGAATTCCAAACTCCGGCTGTGCAGTAGCGCGTAGCGGCCGCCTTCGAGGAGGCCGCGGGTGTCGGTGCCGAAATACGACCTCGCCCTGTTGAGATGCTTGCCCACCGTGACCTCTACGGCACCCGAACTGCTTGCAGCACTGCGTCGACGATGACCTCGGGGGTGATCCCGTTGCTCGCCGCTTCGAAACCGAGGATCAGCCGATGCCGCAGCACGCGGTGAGCCAGCGCGGCGATGTCGTCGGGAATGACGTGGGTGCGGCCGGACAACAACGCAAGCGCGCGAGCGGATTTGACGAACGCGATGGTCGCGCGCGGGCTCGCGCCGTATTCGACAAGGCGGGCGAGCTGGCGGGGCAGAAACTCATCGGGTGCGCGGGTCACAGCGACGAGCTCGCTGGCGTAACGCGTCAACGCGCGGTCCATGTAGACGTGGCGGACGACATGCTGCAGCCTGCGCACGTCGTCGAGGCCGACGACCGGTCGGGTGCGGTGGTCTTTGTCGTAGAGCCCGGCGTCCATCCGGTCCATCACCTCGACCTCTTCGTCGGCCGAGGGGTAGGACAGGACGTCCTTGAGCATGAACCGGTCGGTCTGCGCCTCGGACAGCGGATAGGTGCCCTCCTGGTCGACGGGGTTCTGGGTGGCGATGACCAGGAACGGCTCGGGGATGGGATAGACCGTCCCCGCAATGGTGGTCTGGCGCTCCTCCATCGCCTCGAGCATCGCACTCTGCGTCTTGGCGCTCGAGCGGTTGATCTCGTCGAGCAGCACGATGTTGGTGTGCACCGGACCCAGCTGGGTGACGAAGGAATTGGTCGCAGACTCGTAGACCTGCGTGCCGATGATGTCGCTGGGCAGCAGGTCGGGTGTGCACTGGATGCGTTGGAAGCCGCCATGGATGGATTCGGCGATGACGCGGGCCGCCGTGGTCTTTGCGAGTCCGGGGACGCTCTCGATCAGGATGTGTCCCCCTGCGAGCAGCCCGATCAGCAGCGACTCGCGCAGGTTCTGCTGTCCGACCACCTTTGCCGAGAATGCGGCCCCGACGGCGCCGACGATGCGCTGGGCGTCGGCGATATCGCGCGGGTCAAGCCGGGTTGGTGCTGCGGTCATTGCTGCCTTTCCGGGGTGGGAACGGTGTTGGGTACCCCCGTAGTACTTCGGCACACACCTCCCACCGGTTACCTCGCGGCGGCAGGAGGGTAATAAGCCGTCATGACCTCGCCAAAAGCGCTGTATGAGCGTTGGATCACTGAGCTGTGGGCGGCGGGTGAGCCCGTCGCCGCTGAGATCGTCACCGCTGATTTCGTCGGGCACTGGCCCAACAGGGAGGTGCGCGGACCAGCCGAGCTGCAGGAGATCGTCGCGGAGACGCGAAATATGTTGTCGGAACTGACGTTTGCGATCGAGCTGGGCCCGTTGGTCGATGGCGACATGGTGGCCGGCCGCTGGATTGGCACGGGCCGTTCCGCCGACGGACGGATGACCTTCACGGGCAACGACATCCTGCGCATGGAAGGGGACCGTTTCGCCGAATACTGGACCGGCACGTCAACGGGCTAGTCTCGCCGCGTCAGGACAGGAAACGCGCAACATACGGGGCGAACGGATCCCGTACGGCATCCTCGTCGAGACCGAACATCTCGGGCGACGTGGCCACGGTGCCGTGCCTGCCCCGCTGGTGTCCGTGCAGGTATTCGGCGACCGCGGCACGGGCGTCGTCGTCGAGCGTTTCCCCGGCCTTGTCGTACACCTCGGCGACGACGGCCGGCTCGTCGGCCATGAACTCGTCGAAGCGGACGTCGATCGAGCGCTCCGGCGGGATGGTGTCACGGTCGCGCACCAGCGCGCCGAGCATCGCAGCGAGGCGCTCGACCCAGGTCGTCGCGATCTTGTTGACGGGCACGGGTGAGCAGTACATGCGTGCGGTGTAGGTGATCATCGCCAGCATCGAGAGCGTGACGGGCGCCGGGTCGCGGTGGGTGAAGACGACGAAGACGCCGGGAAACACGCGGTCGAGCACCGGCAGCTGCTCCAGATGCTGCGGCGATTTGAGCAGCCAGCGCCTGCCGCCGCGCAGGAACTGCATGGCCTTGAGTTGCGTCTTGAGGTACTTGTAGTGCGGCGTCTGATCGTGGGCCCGGTAGTAGTCGCGCCAGCGCGGCACATGCGCGAGCGTCTCGAAGAGCATCGTCGAGAAGTCGTTGGCCAGCAGCTGGATCTCCTCGTGCACATGGTCGGTCGTCATCTCGTGCATGAGGGGAAAGTGCGGCATCACGATGTTCATCACACCCACGGCGACATCCATCCGCGTCCGTCGCGGGTCCGGCTGGATCCCCGCCTCCGAGGGCAGCGGAAACGGCTCGTTGCTCTCCCAGTACGGCATGGTGCGGAATGTCGGCGGCGCCGCCAGCAGGTTGTGCAGATGCGTGGTGCCGGTCCGCGGCAGGCCCGCGATCACGACGGGCGGCTGCAGCTCGATGTCGTGGATCTCGGGGTGGCGCGCAAGCAGATCGGCGAGCAACAGCCGGTTCTTCAGCCATTGCAGTATCTGCGCGTGGTGGTTGACGATGCCCACCGGCTGCATGCTCGTGATCTCTTGCAGCGCAGCCAAATACACGTCGAGCCGCTCGCGGTAGTCATCGGAGCCGAAGTCAGCCAATCCGGTGTCGGCGGTGGCTTTGGCGTGCAGCGCCGGGTCGGTCGCCATCTCCGCCAGCAGTCCGGGCAGCGCCGCCCGCGCGGCCGGGGTCGTCAGCACGCTCGCCGTGCGTCGCACCATCTCGCGGACGTCGCCGTTCAGCGATCTGGTCGCGACCAGCTCCGTCGTCTCGGAGATCGGAAACACCGCCTCGTGCACGAGATGCGCCTTGCTCGCCCAGCGCCGATAGATCGCCGGCTTGCTGGTGCCCGCCTTTTTCGCGATGGCGTCGACCGAGAGGTCGGCGTAGCCAGACGTGCCCAACAACTCGACGGTCGCGCGCAGCACCGAATCGTCGATACGCGGATCGCGAGGGCGGCCGAGGTCTGTTGTCATTACGAAACTCAGAGTAACATAAGTCCCGTGACGCATGGTGCCGTCGTCCACCTGGACGACCTCGTTGAGCCGCGCTTCAGTTCCGAGGCGCAACAGATCCGCGACATGATGGCGATGATGGCGCCCGAATGCCCTCTCGACGCCGATGTGCTGCACGCAAA
>LZSH01000229.1 GCA_001665255.1 Mycobacteriaceae bacterium 1482268.1
GCGGCGCGGTACAACCCGATCGTCGCTCTGAGGATTGCCGCCGTTCTGCGCGACGAGCGAGTAAACATCGTGCATACCCATCTAAAGCATGCCGACATCGTCGGTGGATTGGCGGCCCGATTGGTGCGTATGCCGTCAGTTTCGACGCTGCATGTCATCGAGACTACGACTTCTTGGCCGCACCACTTGCGCATCAGAGCCGCGGTCCTCGCGCGAAAGCGTTTGGCCGCCAGAGTGATAGCGGTGTCCAACGCTCAACGCCGGTGGTACACCCACTACGCAGGTTCTAATGCAAACGTCACCGTCCTACATAATGGCGTTGGCGAGCCGCAGGCGACCCGAGACCGCGCGGCCGTGCGCGCCGAACTCGCGATCCCCGCTGACGCATTGTTCGCGTTATGCGTGAGTCTTATGCGGGCGGAGAAGGGGCATACCGACCTGCTGCAGGCAATTCGTAGGGTTCCGGCCGACTTGCCACTGGTTTTGACGATGGCCGGCGACGGCCCGTTGCTGGACAGCGTCCGCGCCCTGGTCGACTCGGACCCAACATTGCGAACGAAGGTGCGAGTCTTGGGCTTTCGTCATGACGTCGCGGATCTCATTGCGGCGTGCGACTTCGTGATCCACCCGTCGAGGGAAGACGCCCTGCCGACCGCGCTG
>LZSH01000230.1 GCA_001665255.1 Mycobacteriaceae bacterium 1482268.1
CGCGGCCCATTCCTCGACGGTGAGGTCGGCGATATGGCCCATGGTGGTGGTCATTGTTTGCGACGCCGCCCGCCGGTGGCCAGTGCCGTTGTGGGCGCGCCGCTTTCAGTGGATGAGGCCGATTTGGCGTGGTTGCCCTCGGGTGACTGTGTCTCCGGCGGCTTGGCCTGGAGTGGCTTGCGCTCGGGTGCGGGGGCCTGCTCGTGCGGCACGGTCGGCTGCGGCGGAAGGTTCGGCACACCCGTCGCGGGTGCGCTCGCGGCAAGTTCGGACAGGGGGCCGCTTTGTTGGGCGAGTATCAGCGCGAACTGATTTTGATACACCGTCACCGCGTCAGCGAGGGTCTCGTCGCCCAGCCGCTCGGCGTCGCGGAGCAGCCCGCGCAGTGTCGCCATGGCGAGTTCCGGGCCGAGGCCGAGCGTCGCGCCTTCACTGGCCGCCGGCTCGATTCCGGCCGTCGCCACCAGCCACTTGAGCGTCTCCCATGCCTGACGAGAGGCGACTGCATGCTGTTCGGCGTTGTGCGCCTCCTGATGATGGCGCTCGCGCTGCTCGAGCTCACGATCCAGCCTCTTGCGAGACCGGCGGGCGGCGTCGCAAACAATGACCACCACCATGGGCCATATCGCCGACCTCACCGTCGAGGAATGGGCCGCG
>LZSH01000231.1 GCA_001665255.1 Mycobacteriaceae bacterium 1482268.1
CCGGTGACGTGGAGGCGGCCGCCGCCGCAGACGTCATCGTGACTTTTTGGGGCGCACCTCGCCGGCTCGCAGCCACCCCGTGGATCCATCAATGCGGATCTGTCGAAGAGGCGCAGGCCGCAGAGACAGCAGGCGCCGATGCCGTGATCGCGCAAGGTGTCGAGGCCGGCGGACACGTCCGAGGAACGACGCCGGCGTTCGAGTTGCTCGAGCGGGTACGCGCCGCGGTGAATATCCCCGTTCTCCTCGCCGGCGGAATCGTCGATGCCGAAGGTGTGCAGGCCGCGCTCGATGCCGGCGCTGTTGCGGCCGTCGTCGGCACTCGCTTCCTGGTGACTGAAGAGAGCCGCGCACACGCCGAATACAAGCGGCGCTGTCTCCTCGCCGATGACACCGTGCTCACCGAGCTGTTCGGATTGGGGTGGCCTGATGCGCCCCATCGGGTTATTCCCAATGCTGCAACGCGTCGCTGGTTGGCCCATGAAGACCGGGGCCCCGCCTGGATTCGCAGGGCTAATGGGGCCGTGACGCGTTTCGCTACGGTGATGCCGCCCGCCGTGCAGGAACGTGCGCTCAAGGCACAGCCGCCGGGGTTGCCGTTCCTCGTCGCCCAGCCCCCGACCGCAGATGAACCCGACACCCTCGTTGATTGGCGACCGCTGTACGCCGGTGCGAACGTCCATAAAATAGCGAACATCCCCAAGGCTGCGGCGCTCGTCAAGATGCTGACGCCCTAGCCACCGTGCAGCGCCGTCGACCTTTACTGGTTGTCGAGCACGTTGGGGCCGAGCACGGCCGATGCTGCGGCGACTCCGCCGATCATGGCGCCGCTGGTGCCGGCCGCCACCACGTCTCGTCGGCTGAAACCAGTACGAATGGGCCCAGTTCAGTGCGGTCGATCTTGCCAGCAGATGGGCCAAAACCGCCATGCATGATCAAGCAACTCGTCGATCCGCTGGCTGCGGTTTGCTGAGAACAGGGGACCCTCCCCCGTCAGGCATGGCAGCATGGATCAATTCAGGGTCGGGATACTGCGACGCTGTGGGGGTGCACATGAAAGTCATGATTTCTAGGCAAGCTGAGGGGGCGCGCCGGCTGGTCCTCGGGCGTGTACGCCACATCGCTCCTTTACTTGCGGCGGCGATGGCGAGTTGGTCGGTGGCGTTGGGGTTGTCGATCACCCCGGCTCTCGCTCAGCCGTGCCCCGACGTCGAGGTGGTGTTCGCCCGCGGTACCTACGAGCCACCCGGTGTGGGCAACGTAGGACAGGCATTTGTCGACTCGCTGCAAGCGCAAGCCGGCAACCGGTCGATTGGGGTATACGGGGTCGATTACGCAGCCAGCGGAGACTTTCCTGCCCCCGGCGACTTGCAAGGTGGCTTAACGTTCCTCAGCACCGTCATCAATGGGATTTACGACGCCAGAGATCATGTGCAATCTACGGCGGCGAACTGTCCGAATACGAGGATCGTGCTGGGCGGATACTCCCAGGGCGCGGCTTTGGCGGGTTTCGTCACCTCGGCTGCCATACCGAAAGAAGTGCCTGCTGAGTACGTCCAATACGTACCCAAACCTCTGCCCGCAGAGGTGGCCAACCACGTCGCCGCAGTCACACTGTTCGGAAAGCCTTCGGACCAATTCTTGAGCACCTACGGCGTACCACCTATCAAGATTGGCCCGCTCTATGCGCCGAAGACCATCGAGTTGTGTGCTCCCGGCGACGACATCTGCTCTGGCGTCCCGGGTGGGCAACCTGGGTTCGCGCACATTACCTATGGCATGAACGGAATGACGAACGATGCCGCAGCCTTCGTCGTAAGTCGGCTCTAGCCACTTCAAGGGACTCGTGAGGACCTGCAGATCACGAGGTCCGATACCGTCTAGGCCGGATAGTTCTTACAGGTGTTGGCCGACGCGACGACAAGCTCGTGGTAGGGCGTCAACTGAGGCGCCTGCTGGATCAATTGCCGGCGTTGCTCAACCGACGAGTCGAGAAACGCATGCATCCAAGTCTGCGCCGTCGGGGAGGCGGCAAACTCATTACCGCGATCGGGCGCAATCGCGTTGAGCGCTGCCTTCACTTGTGAATAAGTGCATGTCGTATTGATGAATGCAGTCAGATCGGGTTCTGCGGACGCGACCCCGGCCCCATTGGTCAGCGCCAATGCCAGAGCGACAACCACGACACCTCGGTTTCCCCCTATGTGTTTGACCATTCCTCTCTACACCTCCCTACCGATGCGCCTGCTTCGGCGACGTCAACGAGCAACGTCGCGTCGCCTTTGCTGAAGCTATCAGCTTGGCAGGTGCCCTAGGAAGATCTGCGACGGAGTGCAGCGATGACCGCGATGCCACACGCCGACGTCCCGACGCCCGAAAGGGCGACTGACTTGTCGCACTGGGGCCGACGTTGGACGCCCCGACGAGTTTCGGTGCGCGGCCGAGGTCCGACATCGGCCACGAGCTCACCGGCGCAGGCGATCAAGGTGCTGGAGCTGACAACGTGCTTCAGCCCAGGCTGGGAGAGGGCCTGGGCTGAAGCTTGGAGATGGTCTGTTATTTGCTGCCGCACGCACATCCGCCGTAATCGATGAGATCGTCGGGGCCCGGCGCGCCACCACCGCCGGTCGTCGTACCGCCACCGGTCGTCGTACCGCCGCCAGTCGTGGTGCCAGGAGTCGTGGTGCCACCGCCAGTCGTGGTGCCAGCAGTCGTGGTGCCACCGCCAGTCGTGGTGCCAGCAGTCGTGGTGCCGCCGGTCGTCGTGCCGCCGCCCGGCTTGGCCTCATCACCACCGGGCTTTGTGTCGTTGCCACTCGGCTTGGTCTCACCGCCACCGGGCTGGGTCGTATCGGCAGGCTTGGTCGTATCGGCCGGCTTCGTCGTATTGACGGGCGCCTGACCCTGGACCGGGGCCGGGCTGCTGGTGTAAGACCGCGGAGCCGACGGAGCGGCAATGCGCACCGGAGCCGGGTTGTTGACGATGACCGCGGAGGCCGGGTCGCTGTTGGTGTTCAGCCCCGGGATGTTGATCTCCGAGGGAATGTTGAACACCGTCGACGGCTGCGAAGCCGCGGCCTGCTCGGGCTGGCTGCTGGAGCTCATCAGGTAAACGCCGCCAAAAGCTGCGGCGCCGACGACTGCGATACCGGCGATCATCAACATGCCCTTGCCGGCAGCCGCGGACTGCGCCACCGGCGCTGCCACCGGCATCGGCTGCATCTGCTGCATCGGGGCGTAGCCGTAGCCGTTGTGCTGAGGGCCGTAGTTCTGGTGCTGCGAGTAGGTGCCGTACATGATGTCTCCCTGGTTTGTGATTAGCCCGTGCGGCCGCTTTTGTGGGTGGTGCTCGGTTCATGTAAATGGTGGCTGCTGGGTGGAGTGCTTGGTAATAGCTGTGCAGCCAGATTTGAGGGCCGAGCGGGGAAGGATTTCCTACCCGTCAGGTAAGGGTCGAGCCTTCGCAGCACCCTGGGCCGCAACCCCAGGCAACAAATTTCGCGAATTCGCGAGGACCACCGAGAACCCCACCACCTAGTGAGCGCGGCTCCGCCGTCTTCGACGACGGCGCAATTATTCAGCCGTAACGGGTGCGGGATCACGCGAGCCTTGCCTGTGGTAACAGGAACGCTCACCCGAGCTGGGAAAGATCTGCTACATCCTGAGCTCGGGGGCCGCGACAATCACAAGAGCCGCATGCCGGACGCGGCGAACGACGAACTGAGTACTCGAGGACCTTAAGCGGGAAATTTGTACAGAAGAAAGGGCCGCATCTCTGCGGCCCTTCCCTTGTGGAGCTGCCGGGAATCGAACCCGGGTCCTACGGCATTCCCTCAAGGCTTCTCCGTGCGCAGTCCGCTGTGCCTCTACTCGGATCTCCTGATCACGCGAACAAGTCAGGATGACGATCCCAGTCGCTGTTTGGTGTCCCGCTAGATCCCGCGACCGGATCTAAGGGTTGATCCCTCTAGCTGATGCCAGACACCGGGTCGAGGGCGTTCCCGGGCTGACAGACTTGCCGTCGCTTAGGCAGCGAGAGCGAAGTCGCGCTGATTTGACTCGGCGCTTAATTGGTTGCAACGACGCTTACGGTGGTCTCTTGCCTGCACCGGCACGCTTCCCTTGAATCGATGCGCGAAGTCGAAACCGTTCAGCCCCTCGCACACCTGCCGACCTTCGGCAGGACACTCCAGTTTACCGTGCTCTTCAACAATGCCCAGGGGTTAAATAGTCCCAGCTAGATGACAAAATTCAGGTGCTCGACGATCCGCTTGCCCACCGCCTCGTCGCCGTCGTAGGCGATGGCACTGTGGTCTACGGGCACCCGCCCGCCGGCGAGACGGGTGAACAACAGGCCGTCCAGACGGATCGTCGTCGTCGGCTCCGCGTCAGCGAAGTCGTCCACCACCCTCGCGCGTCCGTCGACGGTCACGTCGATCGTGCGCGCCAACGGCCCAGTCAAGGCGAGGCGCACCCGCGACCCGTCGGGCGCACCACCGAGCTTGCCGACGACAAAGCCCATGCTCGCCGCCATCTCGTCGAGCGCCAGCCGCGAATCGGGCCCTGCTAAGTCGCTGTCGGCGGCGGGCAGACCGATCGCATCGCGGATGTCATGCTCGTGCATCCAGCAGTCGAACGTCCGCACCCGCATGAATCGTCCGTAACTGTCCGGACCGGCCGGCGTCATCGTGACCTCGTTCCATTGCGCCTCCCCCATCGCCGACAGCGCGTCGCGGCGCTCGGCCGTCGTGGTCCGGAAGCGTTCCAACAAGTCGGCATGCGACAGGCTCCGCATATTGTGCACCCATCGCTCGTTGAGGGCTCCGATGTCGTTGCGCACATGCTCGAGGGTGGAGACATCGACATCGGCCTCCGGCGTGCCCACGCCCTGCAACAACGATTCGGTGCCGACAACATGCGCGACGACGTCGTGCACGCTCCAGCCAGGCAGCGACGTCTCGCGCTCCCACCGGGCATCCGGGAGGCCGGCGACGACCCGGTCGATCGCTTCCCACGTGGCGAAAAGTCCGCTCAGGACGTCGGCCTTATTCAACTGGGTAACGGGACGAGATGGGCTGTTCACGGGGCGACGGTACCGCTCACGCCCGCGCGAGCGACCGCAAACTGCCGCTAATCGTCGGCGAGTTCACGTGCAGACACGGTCGCTGGCGGAAGGGTGGCGCCCGATTGAACGAAGTCGGCGATCGGGGCGGCGTGGCCGAACAGGTGGCCCTGTGCGAGCCGGCACCCGGCGGCGAACACCGTCTCCGCCTGTTCGACCGATTCGATCCCCTCCGCGATCACCCCCATGCCCAGCTCGGCGCACAACCGGATCACCGAGCGGTACAAAGTCTTGATCCGGTGCGGCTCGGGTCCCACAGCCAGCGCGCGATCGAGTTTGATGATCTGCACCGGCAACGCGTGGAGGTAGGTCAGCGAGCTGTACCCCGCGCCGAAATCGTCGAGGGCAACCTTGATACCCATCGCATTGAACCGGGCGATCTGCGCGGCCGCGTCGGGCAGATCGACCACCGGCACCGTCTCGGTGATCTCCAAAACGAGCCGGTCGGGCGTCAAGCCACACCCGTTCAGCGTTTGCAGGACCTGCCGCTCGAATTGGAGACTGCCCAGCCGGGCCGCGCCGATGTTCACGTGCAAAGTTAGGTCCGCGCCGAAGGCGGCCAGTTCGCTGCACGCCATTTTCAGCACCATCGCGTCAAGCACAGCGCCCAATCCGGCGGCTTCGGCCGCCGCGACGAACGCGTCCGGTTGGATGTCGGCTCCGTTCGGAGCTGTCCACCGTGCCAACGCCTCGACCGCGACGGGCGTGGCATCGGGTAACCGCACCACGGGTTGGTAGGCCAGGCTGAAACCCTCGGGTACGCTGCCCCTCGCCTGCCGCAGCGCCGTCGGAAAATCCGTCGACACGCCCAGCGACGGGCGGTAGACGATGGCGGTGTCCTTCCCTACCCGCTTGCCCGCATACATCGAGACGTCGGCCTGTCTCAACAAGTCGTCCGATGAGGGTGTGGGCTCACCGACGTCCGGACGAACCAGGCCCATGCTGGCGCGGACGCGAAACGACGAGCCATGCACCGCAAACGGGTCGCGGAGCGCCACCCGGATCCGGTCCGCGACGACTTCGGGCGACTCTCTTTCGCCATCGATCAGGATCGCGAACTCGTCACCGCCGATGCGCGCCAGCGTGTCCGCCTCGCCGACGCAGCGGGCAAGCCGCTCGCCGACCGCGCGCAGCAGATCGTCACCCCCCGCATGGCCGAAGCGATCGTTGACCTCTCTGAAGTCGTCGAGGTCGACGAAGATCAAGACGAACGGACCCCTTCGGATGGCCTCGTCCAGCCGCTCTGCGAACAACACTCGGTTCGGCAGTCCCGTCAGGGCGTCGTGGTGGACCTGGTGGGCGAGCCGTCGTTGAACTTCCATCAAGCGCCTCGTCAATTGCCGCTGCGACCGCACTGCGACTACCTGGCGGCACGCGACGAGCACGACCATCACCAGCGTCATGCCGACCACCAGAGGTGTCACCTGCTCTCTGATGAGCACGTGGAAGGCCAGCAACGCCGCGATGCCGAGGAAACCGACGTAGGGCAGCACGAGCTGTACCCAATCCATGAATTCTCGAATGCGAAGGGGCGGCTGATGCGGGTGCTCGAGCAGAGTGAGCCCGAGCAGCAGCGGGCCGATGACGAACCCGACCCCGCCCCAGACCCGGCCGTGCTGCATCTCGACGGTTTGCAGATATCCGAGTATCCGGTCCGACGAGGCCAACGCGATCACGCCGCCTGCGAGGAGCAGAGACGTGGTCCGGTACGGGCTTTCCGGGGGATACACCAACACGACCATCGCGGCGGCCACCACCACGACGAGTTCAATGACCGTGTAGGCGATGACGATAGTCGCGTTGTCCGACCGGGGCAGCGACGCGCCGGCCACGACATCGAAGCCGCCGAGTATCACCATGATCGAAAACGACACGGTCGCCACCAGCCCGTCGAGGACGGTGACGCCACGGGAATGCCGCAGCTGCGCGCCCTTTCCGCCGGTCGTATTCATGCCCGCCCTCAACAGCACGACGCCTGCCGCCGCACCGAACAGTGGAGGCAGGAAAAATGCGACAACGCTCACCGCAGGCGCGGTGCCGCTGCCCGTCACGTCGCGAGCCACCCAATACGAGACGAACCCGATCAGCCACGAGGCCAAGGCTCCGACGACGAACAATCGCCACACACGTCCGTAGCCGGTCACCCGCGCGGCAACGACCAGCCCACAGAGGATCGCCCCAACGCAGATCGTCAGCTGCAAGGCAGCATCGATCCTGATGGCCGTTGCGTCGCCCCACAGAGCAGATGCGTTGACACACCAGATCACGAGCACGCCGGCAAACAAACCGAAGCGTCGCTGGCTGCCGGTGAATGACACCCGACCATTTCTCCTCGTGCTGAATGGCGGTCAACTCATCAGCCATGATGCACTATGAGCAAACTTCAAACCGGGGGTTAGCCAGAAGCGATCATCGCGACCGACATCATTGCCAAGGCCATCCCGGCCGCCTGCCACCGCGTTACCCGCTCACGCAGCACAACGATGGCAAGCGCTACCGTTGCCGCGGGATAGAGCGACATGAGCACGCCGGCAAGGGACAGCAGCGCCGATTGCACGGCCAGCAGCATCGCGACGTTGGCGCCCACATCGAACAACCCGGCAAGAATCGCCAGCCGCAACGGCACGCCCGTGGGTGGTCGCAGGCTGGCGCTGGCGACCGCCGCAATCAGTACGACCGCGCATGCCACCAGTCGCGCGTACACCAGCGGCCACAAGTCAGCCTCGGGCGGCGCCTGTGCGATCAACACGTATTGCAGCCCGAACGCCGCGCCGGCGCCCACAGTCAGCCAGGCGACCTTCTTGGTGAATCTGTGCGGCGTGGTGTCCTCGTCGGTCGCCTCGCGGCTGACCAAAACCACCGCGACGAGTGCGAGCACGACACCGACGCCGGCGATCGCCGCTGGCCGCTCCCCCAATCCAAGGCCGACGCCGACGGGGATCGCCGCGACCAGAATCGCGGTCAGCGGCGACACCACGGATATCGGTCCCGCGCCGAGCGCGGCGTAGAACCACCACACCCCGAAGGCCTGCGAGACACCGCACAAGCCGCCCCACAGGATCGCACCGCGTGACATGTCTCCGCCGGCAATTACGGCCAGAATCACCAACAGCACGAGGGCAACCGGGTACGACACCAAGACCACGCGCAACGCGGCCACCCTCCGCGACGCGATTCCGCCGACGAAATCGCTGATTCCGTAACCCAATGCCGCCGCCAGGGCGAAGACGATACCGATCAGGTCATGCCCTTGGCGCGTCTGCCCATCTCCCGCGCCACTTCGCGCTGCGCGTCGCGCTTGGCAATGTCCTGGCGCTTGTCGTGGGCCTGCTTGCCGCGAGCAAGCGCAAGCTCGACCTTGACCTTGCCGTCGGAGAAGTACAGCGACAGCGGAACCAATGTGAGGTTGCCGTCGCGGATCTTGCCCACCAGCATGTCAATCTGCTTGCGGTGCAACAACAATTTGCGGTTGCGGCGCGGTGCGTGGTTCGTCCAGCTGCCATGGTGATACTCGGGTATGTGCAGGTTGCGCAGCCAGATCTCGCCGTCGTCGACGGTGGCGAACGCATCAGCCAACGACGCCTGGCCGTCACGCAGGCTCTTCACCTCGGTCCCCATCAACGCGACGCCGGCCTCGAACGTCTCGAGGATCGAGTAGTTGTGCCGCGCCTTGCGATTGGTCGCGACCACTCGATTGTTGCTGGACCTCGTCGGGTCGGCTTTCTTGGCCACGGTTATCGACGGACGTACAACCGTAGGGTGACGTAGGCGGTGATGCCCGACATCGCAAGGCCCAGGAACAGCATCCACGGCGCGCTGTAATACAGCACGTCCGCGTAGTCGACCTTCGCGATCAGATTCGCCTCATAAAACTGATTCAGCGCATTCTCCAGGAACAGCGCACGCACGATGATCAGTCCGACGATAGAGATGACGACACCGATGAGCGCGGCCAGCATCGCCTCGACGAGGAACGGCAACTGGGTATACCAGCGGCTGGCGCCGACCAGTCTCATGATGCCGACCTCTGTCCGGCGGGTATATGCGGCGACTTGAACCATATTGGCTATCAATAGAATTGCGCCGACCGCCTGCACCAATGCCACCGCGAACGCAGCATTGCTGATGCCTTCTAGCACCGCGAACAACCGGTCGATCAACTCCTTCTGGTTCAGCACATTCAGCACGCCGGGTTGGCCGGCGATCGAGTCGTCGAAGTCCTTGTGCTGCTCGGGATTATCCAGCTTGACGACGAACGAGGCGGGAAACGCGTCCTTGCCCGCGACATCCTTGTATTGCGGGAATTTCTTGATCGCATCGTCGTAGGCCTCGTCACGGTTCAGGAACCGCACGGAGCGAACGTCCTGGCGGTCCTCGATCTTCTGCCGCAGCGTTTTACACGGGTCGGCGTCACACGTCGGATCGTTCGCCGACACGTCGTTGGTCAGGAACACCTGGCTCTCGACTCGATCCAGATAGATGGCACGCGACTGGTCGGCCAGGCGCACCACCAGCAGACCGCCACCGAACAAGCCGATTGAGATGGCGGTAGTCAGGATCATCGCAACCGTCATCGTGACGTTGCGACGGAGACCGGTCCAGACCTCGTTGAGCAGGAAGCCGAAGCGCACTAGCGATCCATTCCGTATATGCCGCGCTGCTCGTCGCGAACGAGGCGGCCAAGGCTGAGCTCGACCACGCGCTGCCGCATCGAGTCCACGATGTGATGGTCATGGGTGGCCATCACCACCGTGGTGCCGGTGCGATTGATGCGCTCGAGCAGATCCATGATGTCTTTACTGGTTTCGGGGTCGAGGTTGCCCGTCGGCTCGTCGGCCAGCAGCACCAGCGGGCGGTTCACGAACGCGCGGGCGATCGCGACGCGCTGCTGCTCGCCGCCGGACAACTCGGCGGGCAGCCGATTGGCCTTCCCCGACAATCCGACCATTTCCAGAACGTCGGGCACCACTCGGTTGATCACGTCGCGCCGCTTGCCGATCACCTCGAGGGCGAAGGCGACGTTCTCGAAGACCGTCTTCTGCTGCAGCAGCCGGAAGTCCTGGAACACACAGCCGATGACCTGCCGCAGGCTCGGGACGTGTCGGCCCGGCAACTTGTTGACGTGAAATTTGGAAACGCGGACGTCTCCCGAGCTTGGATGTTCCTCGGCCAGCAGCAGCCGCATGAACGTCGACTTGCCCGACCCCGACGGACCGATCAGGAAAACGAATTCACCCTTGTCGATCTTGACCGACACGTTGTCCAGCGCGGGTCGGGCCGAAGACTTGTACTGCTTGGTGACGTGGTCGAGGGTGATCATCACGGCACGCCAGTGTAGCGGTGAGAGGCGGTGAGCCTATCTCGGCGCCTCAGGGCTGGCGGGGGCCGTCCCCGGCGCGGGAGTGGTCGTGGTCGGCCCCGGTGTCTGCGTCAGCGTCTGCGGGCCGAGCGGACCCAGAGGACCGTCCGGATCGACCACCGTCGTCGTCGGAGTGGGCGACGTCGGACTGGTCGTGGTCTCCGACGGGGGCGTCGTTGTGGTCGTTGGCGTCGTCGTCGTAGTCGTCGAGTATTCCGGCTCCTTCGGTCGCCGGACGTTCGTGCGCGGCACCCACGTGTAGTTGGGATCGGGCACGAAACCGGGTGGGACGACGGCGGGAGCCGGCGGCGGTGGAGCCGGTTCAGGCTGGAAGGTCTGCTGCACCCAGAACAGTGCGATGAACACGACAACGAGAACGAGGGTGGAGACGCGGAACTGTCCCAGCCTCGCCTTGAACCACGACCTCACTGCGTCTGCTCCGGTGCTCGCGCAGCCTCGTCGCCCTCACCGGCGGCCGCCTCCGCCGGGTGCGGAAGCGCGGCGACCATGGGCGCGCTGCCATCGGACGCCACGATGCCCGCCCGTCGCAGCGCGCGGATGACCAAGATGCGGATGCGACGGCCCACCTCGTACTGCTTGCCCGGGAGCGTGCGCGCGACCATCCGCAGGTTCACCGTGTCCAGCTCGATGCTCTCCACACCCATCAATTGGGGCGCATCTAGGAGAAGATCTTTCAGCGTCGGGTCCTCGATCGCGGTCTCCGCCACGTTGTGCAGCACATCGTTGACAACGTTGAGGTCGGCCGAGGTGGGCACCGGAATGTCAACGACTGCGCGCGCCCAGTCCTTGGACAGGTTGTTCGTCTTGACGATCTGGCCGTTCGGGATGGTGAACATCTCGCCCTCGGTGGAGCGCAGCTTGGTGACGCGCAACGTCACGTCCTCGACGGTGCCCTCCGCGGGTAGGGCGATGCCGGCGACGGTGAGCGACACCAGGTCGCCGAAGCCGTACTGCTTCTCGGTGATGATGAAGAACCCGGAGAGCAGGTCCTGCACCAGCCGCTGCGCGCCGAAACCGAGTGCCGCGCCGAGCACTGCAGCGGGCGCGACCAACGACCCGATGGGTATCGCGAGCACATCGGTGACCTCGACAGCCACGACCACAAACAGCAGTGCCACCGAGACCCACGAGATGACCGACGCGACGGCTTGCCGGTGCTTGGTGCTCTCGGAGCGCACCAGCTGGTCGCTCTCCCGGTACTCAGCGTCGATGCGGGTGACGACGGTACGTGCGCCCCAGTTGATGAAGCGCGCCGCGAGCAAACCCCCGATCAACAGCAGCGCGATCCGCACGCCGCGATCGAGGATCCAGACGCCGAGGTTGCCGTGCCAGAAGCCTTGCCAGCTCTCGGCGAAATTCAGTGCAAGTATGGTGCTATTCGTCATTGTGTATTGCGCCAACGGATTCCGGCCTCGAGGAATCCATCGATGTCTCCGTCCAGTACCGCAGCGGGGTTGCCGACTTCGAACTCGGTGCGCAGGTCCTTGACCATCTGGTACGGGTGCAGCACGTAGGAGCGCATCTGGTTGCCCCACGAGCTGCCGCCGTCGCCCTTCAACGCATCCAGCTCAGCACGTTCTTCTAAACGCTTGCGTTCCAACAGTTTTGCCTGAAGCACTCGCATCGCCGAGACCTTGTTCTGCAATTGCGATTTTTCGTTCTGGCAGGTGACCACGATACCGGTCGGAATGTGGGTCAGTCGAACCGCCGAGTCGGTGGTGTTGACCGACTGCCCGCCCGGTCCGCTGGAGCGGTAGACGTCGACTCGCACATCGCTGTCGGGGATTTCGATGTGGTCGGTGGTCTCCACTACCGGCAGCACTTCGACTTCAGCGAATGACGTCTGGCGACGGCTCTGGTTGTCGAACGGGCTGATGCGCACCAACCGGTGCGTGCCCTGCTCCACCGACAATGTGCCGTAGGCAAATGGCGCGTGCACCGCGAACGTCGCGCTCTTGATGCCGGCTTCTTCGGCGTAGGACGTGTCGAACACCTCGACCGGATAGCTGTGTTTCTCCGCCCAGCGGATGTACATCCGCATCAACATCTCGGCCCAGTCCGCGGCGTCGACACCGCCCGCGCCGGAGCGGATGTTGACCAACGCCTCGCGCTCGTCGTACTCGCCCGACAGCAGCGTCCGGACTTCCATCGCTTCGATGTCCTCGCGCAGCTGCTTGAGCTCGGCGTCGGCTTCGGCGATAGCTTCGGAGCCGCCCGCTCCCCCTTCTTCGGCGCCGAGCTCGTAGAGCACGGGCAGGTCGTCGAGCCGCTGCCTCAACTCCTCGACGCGCCGCAGCTCGCCCTGGGTATGCGATAGCTCACTGGTGACTTTCTGCGCGCGGGCCTGGTCGTCCCACAGGTTCGGGTCGGAAGCCTCGCCTTCCAGCTTCTCGACGCGGGCGCGGAGCCCGTCGACATCGAGCACCCGCTCCACCGTCGTGAGGGTGGAGTCGAGGGCGGCGATATCGGCTTGTCGGTCGGGATCCACGGGAGATCAGGTTACCGACACCGCAGTTTCCGCTGACCAGCGGCAGGACGCCGGGACAGCGTTCTAGAGTCACATGGGGGAACAAGCTCGGCGATACACGCGACAGCCCCTTTGCACGTCGCCGAGCAGCGACAGTAAGGCACACATATGCCTCAAAGGCGCCCGTACCACGTGGCAATCGTCGGCTCAGGCCCGTCCGGATACTTCGCCGCGGCTTCACTACTGAAATTCGCGGACAGCTCGCAGGAATCGGAAGACGGCACCGACGTGCGGGTCGACATGCTCGAGATGCTGCCGACGCCCTGGGGCCTGGTCCGTTCCGGCGTCGCTCCGGACCATCCGAAGATCAAGTCGATCAGCGCCCAGTTCGAGAAGACCGCCTTGGACCCGCGGTTCCGGTTCTTCGGCAACATCGTCGTGGGTGACCACGTGCAGGCCGCCGAGCTGGCTGAGCGCTACGACGCGGTGATCTATGCGGTCGGCGCGCAGTCCGACCGTGCGCTCAACATCCCCGGCGAGGATCTGCCCGGCAGCGTCGCCGCCGTCGACTTCGTCGGCTGGTACAACGCCCATCCCCACTTCGAGGAGATGGCGCCCGACCTGTCCACCGGCCGCGCCGTGGTCGTCGGCAACGGCAACGTCGCGCTGGACGTGGCCCGCATCCTGGTCACCGATCCCGACGTGCTGGCCACCACCGACATCGCCGACCACGCCCTAAAGGTGCTGCACGACCGCGGTGTCGAGGAGGTGCTCATCATCGGCAGGCGGGGGCCGCTGCAGGCGCCCTTCACCACGCTGGAGCTTCGCGAGCTCGGACACCTCGAGGGACTCGGCGACGTTGATGTGGTGGTCGATCCTGCCGATTTCGCCGACATCACCGACGACGATCTGGAGGCCGCAAGCAAGACCGTCCGCAACAACATCAAGGTGTTGCGCGGATACGCCGAGAACACGCCCAAGGACGCCAAGCGTCGGATCGTGTTCCGGTTCCGCACCTCCCCCATCGAGATCAAGGGCGACGGCAAGGTCGAGTCCATAGTGCTGGGCCGCAACGAACTCGTCGTCGACGACTCCGGTCGCGTCTCGGCCAAGGACACCGGTGAACGCGAGGAGGTCCCCGCGCAGCTGGTTGTCCGCGCGGTCGGCTACCGCGGGGTGCCGACGCCGGGGCTGCCGTTCGACGAAAAGAGCGGCACCATCCCGCACACCGCGGGCCGCGTCGACGGCAGCCGCAACGAATACGTGGTGGGTTGGATCAAGCGGGGGCCGACGGGGGTGATCGGCAGCAACAAGAGCGATTCGCAGGAGACCGTCGACACGCTGATCAAGGACCTGGCCGGCGCCGATCTGACCGAGTTCGGCGACGACCATTCCGTGGCGTTGGCCGAGTGGCTCGTGCAGCGGCAGCCGAAGGTCGTCACCGATGACCACTGGAAGCTCATCGACGAGCACGAGCGCTCGACCGGTGGGACGGGTGGCAGGCCGCGGGTGAAGCTGACCAGTGTCGCCGAACTATTGCGCATCGCCCACGGTTGAGCGGGCGGTAAGGCAATTTCGCGGCAATGTTCGAGGCGGCCGCCTACAGTCAGTGCAATGAGTTCTCGGGAGGGAGTCCACATGAACAAACTGGGGTTGACCACATTGGGTGTCGCGGTCGGCGGATTGGCGCTGTCGTTGACCGCTGGAGTCGGGGTCGCGTCCGCTGCCCCCGACCTCGGTCCGGCCGTCAACTCGACCTGCAATTACACGCAGTTCGTCGCGGCGCTCAACGCTCAAAATCCCACGTACGGCGCCACGTTGGACTCATCGCCGCAGATAAAGGCCGATTTGCAGACGTTCCTTCTTGAGCAGCCGGCATCACCACGACGCCAGACTTTTGCCACGAATGTGTCCAAGAACCCAGCGTTTCAGGCATATCTACCGATACTTCGAACGGCTTTTGACACGTGCGGTTCGTTCGCCGGCTAGTTAACTAGTCCTCTCCTGCCCGGAAGGCGGGGCCGCTGGAGCGAACGCCCACTTGTCGGGATTCTGCGGCGCGTACACCACCGGGAAGAGCTGGCCCATCGTCGGCCATTCGTCGACGTCCACTTCGAGGCGTTGGTAGACGACGTGCTCGTTGACGGTCGGCCCGTTGATGACGCCGGTGATCGTCACGAACTGCCGACCTGTTTCATCTGGCCGGGGACTCACGCCGGTCACCACAAGCGTGCCCTGCGCCTGTTCGCCGCGAATGCCGCGACGGCGCATGATCCACGGTGCGGCGATCAGCACGACCGCACCGATGAGCAGTAGCAGCATGCCGAATTCCCACATCCGGCCATGGTAGGACTGCTGCCATGACCACGGTCGCGAATGACCTCGCACTCGCTCTGACACTGGCTGATGCCGCCGACGCGCTGACACTGGACCGATACGGCGCGCTGGATCTGCGGATCGACACCAAGCCCGATCTGACACCGGTCACCGACGCCGACCGATCGACCGAAGAACTGCTGCGCTCATCGCTGGCGGTGCACCGCGCACACGATTCAATCTTTGGCGAAGAGCTCGGGGGCACACCGGCTTTCGAGGGACGGCAATGGGTGATCGACCCGATCGACGGCACGAAGAACTTCGTCCGTCGAGTACCGGTGTGGTCCACGCTGATCGCTTTGTTGGTCGACGGCTCGCCGGTCGTCGGGGTCGTGAGTGCACCGGCATTGGGGCGCCGGTGGTGGGCGGGCAAGGGGGAGGGCGCGTTCACCTCGTTCAATGGCGAGGCCAGGCGGATCTCGGTCTCCGGGGTCGACGACCTCGGCTCTGCGAGCCTGTCGTTCTCGGACCTCACCACCGGCTGGGGCGAGCGGCGTCGGCGCTTCATCGACCTCACCGATGCGGTGTGGCGGGTACGCGCGTACGGCGACTTCTGGTCGTACTGCCTTGTGGCCGAAGGCGCCGTCGACATCGCCACCGAACCCGACGCCAACCCGTGGGACCTCGCACCCCTCGACATCCTCGTGCGGGAAGCGGGCGGCTCGTTTACCAATTTCAGCGGACAGCCGGGGCCCCACGGCGGTAGCGCAGTGGCGACCAACGGACTGCTTCATGACGCGGTGCTGGCCGTTTTGAACGGCGAGTAACCGGCTGCGCACGGCGAGCAGATATGTGAGACGCCTAACAGGTGCTCTCTATCTTACTCCGGAGTAAGATACGGTCATTGGTACCTGCCCCTGACACCTGAGGCTGCACACAAAATGACCAACACAATCGACCGCAAGTCCGACCGCGCCCCAAAGCGCAACGGACGCCAGAGCGCTGTCGGACAGCACAAGTACAAGCGGACACCGACCGACATCGGCCTGGCGTTGATCACGCCGATCGTCGGGCAGGAGTTCCTGGACCGCCACAACCTTCGGGACCCGCTCAACCGCGGCCTGAAGTACGGCGTCAAGCAAGTGTTCTCCGTCGTGGGAGCCACCACCCGCCAGTTCAAGAAGGTCTCCGGCACCAAAGGCGGCCCGACGCGGCTGAAGGCCAGCGGTGCCGATTACTTCGACCTCACGCCCGACGACGACCAGAAGATGATCGTCGAGACCGTCACCGAGTTCGCCGAGGAGGTGCTGCGGCCCGCCGCCCGCCAAGCCGACGAAAGCGCAAGCTACCCACTCGATCTGGTGACCAAGGCCAACGAACTGGGTATTACGGCGATCAACGTCCCCGAGGACTTCGACGGCATTGCCGAACACCGTGCGGCCGTGACGAACTCGTTGGTGGCCGAGGCACTCGCCTACGGCGACATGGGCTTGGCGCTGCCGATTCTCGCGCCCGCAGGCGTCGCATCTGCGCTCACCCACTGGGGCAGCGCCGACCAGCAGGCCACCTATCTCAAGGAGTTCGCGGGCGAGAACGTGCCGCAGGCCTGCGTGGCGATCGCCGAGCCGCGTCCACTGTTCGACCCGACGGCGCTGAAGACCACCGCGGTGCGCACCCCGAGCGGATACCGCCTCGATGGGGTGAAGTCGTTGGTGGTGGCCGCCGCGGACGCCGAATTGTTCATCGTGGCAGCGCAATTGAACGGTAAGCCGGCACTGTTCATCGTCGAGTCGTCGAGCAAGGGCCTCACCGTCACACCCGATCCGAGCATGGGCATCCGGGCCGCAGCGCTCGGAAGGGTCGAGCTCAACAACGTCACGGTGCCGCTGTCTGCACGTCTGGGCGAGGACGCCGCCACCGACGAGGACTACTCCGAGGCCGTGGCGCTGTCACGGCTCGGCTGGGCTTCGCTCGCCGTCGGCACCGCCCACGCGGTGCTCGACCACGTGGTGCCCTACATCAAGGAACGACACGCGTTCGGCGAGCCGATCGCCCACCGCCAGTCGGTGGCGTTCATGTGCGCCAACATCGCAATCGAACTCGACGGCCTGCGCCTGATCACCTGGCGCGGCGCCGCACGCGCCGATCAGGGCCTGTCGTTCGCCCGGGAGGCTGCGCTCGCCAAGAAGCTCGGCACCGACAAGGGCATGCAGATCGGCCTCGACGGCGTGCAGCTGCTCGGCGGTCACGGCTATACCAAGGAACACCCCGTCGAACGCTGGTACCGCGACTTGCGCGCGATCGGGCGCAGCATCTCGGCGGCGCCCCCGTGCGCCTTCTCGATCACCGCATTGAGCTTGCGGGGAAGTTCCAGATTGATTGCCATGAAAGGTCTTCCGTTCCCTAGATAACGACGACGCCCTCGGCGACACCGATCGCGCGCAAGTCGCGGTACCAGCGTTCGACGGGGTGTTCCTTGGTATAGCCGTGACCGCCGAGCAGCTGCAC
>LZSH01000232.1 GCA_001665255.1 Mycobacteriaceae bacterium 1482268.1
AGCGCGATGACGCCGTGGATCGGCGGTGCCAAACATGCCCACAGCGCGCCGGTCAGGCTGCCGGCGACGGTCATCCCCACGATCACCGTCCCTGCGGCGCGGCCCCGCGAAACCCGTGGCGGCACAGCCTGATTCATCGTTTGTCAAGATCCTTCGAGTCCTGGGTGCCGTGCCGTGAGCAGGTGGCCGACCACCCGTCCGGTCGCACCTGCACCACCATCCGCCGACCGCATTCCGCACAGAACCGCGGGGGTTCGAGCCCAAGCCGGGCAGCCGTGGGCATAGCGCCGCCCGCGGGCTCGCCAGTGTAGACGTTGAACTTGGCGGTCCCCATCAGACAAAGCACCACTAGATGGTGGCGTTGAGCGCCTTGATCGGCATTTGCAGATCGTCGAGCAGCTCGAGGTCCGACTCGGCGGGCCTGCCCAGCGTCGTGAGGTAATTGCCGACGATGACGGCGTTGATACCGCCGAGGATGCCCTGCTTGGCACCCAGATCGCCGAGCGTGATCTCGCGACCGCCCGCGAACCTCAGCATGGTGCGGGGAAGCGCCAGCCGGAAGGCCGCAACGGCCTTGAGGGCCTCTGAGGCGGGCAGCACATCGAGATCGCCGAATGGCGTGCCCGGGCGCGGGTTGAGGAAGTTCAGCGGGATCTCGTGCGGGTCCAGCTCGGCGAGGTTGGCGGCGAACTCGGCACGCTGCTCGAGCGTCTCGCCCATGCCGAGGATGCCGCCGCAGCAGACCTCCATGCCGGCGTCGCGGACCATCGACAGCGTGTCCCAGCGCTCCTCCCACGTGTGGGTGGTCACCACCTCGGGGAAGAACGACTTGGCCGTCTCCAGGTTGTGGTTGTAGCGGTGCACGCCCATCGCCGACAGCCGCTCGACCTGCTCCTGGGTCAGCATGCCCAGCGAGCACGCGATCTGGATGTCTACCTCGTTGCGGATCGCCTCGATACCCGCGGCGACTTGGGCCAGCAGACGCTCATCGGGGCCGCGCACTGCCGCAACGATGCAGAACTCGGTGGCACCGGACTTGGCGGTCTGCTTGGCGGCCTTCACCAAGCTCGGGATGTCGAGCCAGGCGCTGCGCACCGGCGAGGCGAAAAGCCCGGACTGCGAACAGAAATGGCAGTCCTCGGGGCAGCCGCCCGTTTTGAGGCTGATGATGCCCTCGACCTCGACCTCGGGGCCGCACCAACGCATCCGGACTTCGTGGGCCAGTGCGAGCAACTCGTCGAGCCGGTCATCGGGCAACTGCAGGACGGCGAGCACCTGATCCTGCGTCAGGCCCTCGCCTCGGTCGAGCACCTGCTCACGGGCCTCGGTCAGGATGTCGGTCAAACCACTGCTCCCTTGATCAAACTTGAACGCCGTTCAGGTTATGGTAGCGAGGTGCAGCTGCACAAACGCGACGTGGTCGAGGCGGCGACGGCGATCCTGGACACCTACGGGATGGCCGACCTGACAATGCGCAGGCTGGGCCGCGAGCTGAACGTCTCCCCCGGTGCCCTGTACTGGCATTTCGCCAACAAGCAGCAGCTCCTCGGCGCCGTTGCCGACCGGATTCTCGCGGCGGTTCCGGCGGCTGAGGGCATCGTCGAGGTGTGTAGCCGTCTGCGCGATGCCCTGCTGTCACACACCGACGGTGCGGAACTCGTGTCGGCCAGTTTCGCCGCGGGGCAGTCCGAGGTCATGTCGCAGGTCTTGATGCGGCTCGGCGACGCCGCAGCCGAGGCCGGCATCTTGCCGGAGCACAAAGAGCTTGCCGCGCGCTCTGTCGTTTACTACGTGCTGGGCTTCACGGCTGATGAGCAGTCCCGACTGCAGTGGGACGCCGCAGGCGCCGAACTACCGGACGAGCAATCGGTACTCGCCGAGGACCCCAGTGCGCGGTTTCGCTTCGGCATCGACCTGCTCCTCAACGGCATCGCAGTCACAGCGATCAACGTTTCGCAGACAAAGGTCGAGTGACGGTCTGCAAAAGGTCACACGATGTGACTACCGTGCGCGGTGTGATCACCGTCGACGACGTGCGGGCCATCACCTCGACCTTGCCGAGATCCTATGAAGTCGTGGTCCGCGACCGGATCAAGTTCCGGGTCGGGCAGCTGGTCTACGTCGCATTCTCGCGCGACGAGACGGTGATGGGTGTTGCCTTCCCCAAGGAGGAACGGGCGGCGCTGGTCGAGGCCGAGCCCGACAAGTTCATGCTTCCGCGGCCATCGGACATGCGGTTCAACTGGATTCACGTCCGACTCGACGCCATCGACCTCGAGGAAGTGCGCGAGCTGGTGATCGACGGGTGGCGAATGTGCGTGCCGAAAAGCGTTGCGGCAACGGTGCTTGGCGACGACGCCTAGAAGAACTTGGTCGTCTTGGCGACGGCCCCGTTGTCACAGGAGACGGTGACGTTCCAGTTGCGGAACGCCGGAACCGCCGGCGCGATCACCACATCAGACGTCCCGTTGGCGGGCAGCGAGAAGCTGCGGTTGACCAGTTCGGAGTTATACGTGCATTGCGACGGGACTCCGCTGTGGTCGGTGACGTGAGCGGTCAGGGTTCCCACCCCCTGTTCCCATGAAATCGACGGCGGCGCAGCAGGTTGCTTCTGCTGTTCAGGGAGGTAGCAGTAGTCCCCGAACAAAATATTGTCGCAGGCAGGTGCCGGTGGATCCGCCGCAGCGCTGGGCATCACCGCTAACCCGACCGCACCAACGGCGGTCGCGACGAGAAGCACTGTGGTTTTGACGTTCGTGGACATAGTCGACCTCCCAGAGCATTGCCCTGCCCGGAGGGTACGACGATCCGGTGCCCCGAAAGCCAGTTCAGCAAATATTGTTCAACGGTTCGCCGCCCCGCGGCAGCTTCCTGCGCGAGCTGCACTCTTCGAAATACGGATGTGTCGTCAGATTGGGTACTCGCGCTTGTCGTTGCCGTCCCAGCGGCGCAGGCCCACGAAGCGACCCTTGATCTCGGAAAGCCGTCCCGCGATCCGCACCGCTCGCCCGAGTTGGTTGCCTTGCAGCCGGCGCGCCAACGTCGTGTGACCGGTCCACTGACCCGGCGCTGAGTTCGCCATCGGTCCGGGATGCAAGTGCGGCAAGGTGAGCCGGTACACGTCGGCGTGTATTGCCAGCAGGTCGGCGGTCGGGACGACCAGCCGCGTCAGAATCAACTGCGATCGGCCGAACAACAACGGCGCGCCCACCGCACACGCGAGTGGAAACCGGTCGGACAGCGCAGCAAGCACTTGGTGGACCTCGGGGTCGATCCGTTCAGCGACGGTCAGGGTCACGTGCGGCCGGCCAGCCGGAGCCTGACTCGGGATACCCGAGTCCCGCAGCTCATCCCAGATACGACGGATGGACGCCTCGGTGTCCGGATCGAAGAGCAACTCGACGGAGTGGACCATCTCAGCCCGCCAACGAACCGATCCATTGCGCGTCGAACGCCTGCGAGCTCATCGACTCGAACCTCGCCGCATCGAAAGCGCCTGCACCGTCGGGCAATACGGCGCGCAGGGGCGCCATCGTCGAGAGTACTTCGCGGTTACCCATCTCGATGATGCCCGGATCGTTCGGCCAAGCCCCGATCACGAGCCCGGAGCACGAGACATTATGGGTGGCAAGGGCTTCCAGTGTGAGCGCGACATGGTTCAACGTCCCGAGACCAGCCCTGGCGACCACCAGAACCGGAGCGCCGAGGTCGACGGCGAGATCCCGAAGCGTCATCCCATCATCGGCTATCTGGACCAGCAGACCGCCGGCACCCTCGACCAATGTCAGCCGTCCGGGGCGGTCCGCATCGACGACCATGGCGCCCAACTCATCTCGCGTCGGCAACCGCGTCCCAACCCGCTGCGCAGCCGCAGCGGGTGCCAACGGCTCGGGAAGCCTCGCCAGGCTGTGCAGTTCGGTCACACCGGATAGCCGCACGACGTCGGCGAGATCGTCGTCGCCGTCGGCGAAGCCGGTCTGCACGGGCTTGCACACTGCGACGTCGAGACCGGCAAGCCTCGCATGACATGCCAGCGCCGCGGTGGCCACCGTCTTGCCGACGCCCGTATCGGTGCCCGTGACGACAAGAACGCTCACAGCAGGGCCGTCGAGAGCACTTCCGTGAGCACCGTACGCGCCAACGACATCTCATCCTGCGACAGCGACGCCCGGGCCGTCAGCCGCAATCGCGACGTGCCCGCGGGCACCGTCGGCGGACGGAAGCACCCCACCCGCACACCCCTGTCCAGGCATGCGGTGGCGGCGGCAAGCGCCACCTCCGGCGCTCCGAGAATGACGGATACCACCGCGGATTCCGGGCGGTTCGGGACATCGCAGACATCGGCCAGCTCGGCGGCGTAGCGCAGCACATCGGCTGCCCGCCACGGCTCGGCGACCAGCACCCGCAGCGCGGCCCATGCTGCGCCGACGGCCGCGGGCGCCAGGCCGGTGTCGAAGATGAACGGCCGTGCCGCATCGATCAGGTGATCGCGCACAGCAACGGGTCCGAGTACCGCGCCGCCCTGGCTGCCCAGTGCCTTGGACATCGTCACGGTCATCACCACGTCGGGCGCACCAGCCAACCCGACTTCCTCGAGCAGGCCCCGCCCTCCGGTGCCGCGCACCCCGAGTCCGTGCGCCTCGTCGACAATCAGCAGCGCGCCGTGGCGCCGAGAGACGTCGTGGAGCTGTCGCAGCGGAGCGAGGTCACCGTCGGCGCTGAAGACCGAATCGGTGATCACCACCGCGCGGTCCTCGGCGCGAGACGACAACGCCTGTTCCACCGCGGCCACGTCGCGATGCGGAGTCACCGCCACCCGCGCCCGGGACAGGCGGCACGCGTCGACCAGCGAGGCATGGGTGAGCGCGTCGGACACCAGCAGCGATCCCGGCCCTGACAGCGCCACCACCGCGCCGAGGTTGGCGGTGTAACCCGACGAGAACACCAGCGCCGACTCGGCGCCGACGAAATCGGCGAGCGCGGCCTCGAAGCCTTCGTGCAGTTCGGTGTTGCCGGTGACGAGCCGCGAACCCGACGAGCCTGCACCCCAGGTGCGCAGCGCGGCGACGCCACCGTCGATCACGTCGGGATGCTGCGACAGGCCGAGGTAGTCGTTGGACGCCAAATCCAGTTCGGCGCCGACCGGCGGGCGCGG
>LZSH01000233.1 GCA_001665255.1 Mycobacteriaceae bacterium 1482268.1
TCTACGCGCTCGGTGTCGGTGCGGGCGTCGACGACCTCGCGTTCACGACGGAGAACAGCCACGACATCCCGCAGCAGGTGCTGCCCACGTACGCCGTCATCGCCTGTACCGGCTTTGCGGCTGCGGGCAAGATCGGCAGCTTCAATTTCGCCATGCTGCTGCACGGGTCCCAGTCGATCCGGCTGTTCGAGCCCCTGCCGCCGGCGGGCAAGCTCAGCGTTGTCGGCGAGGTCGCCGACATCCAGGACAAGGGCGAGGGTAAGAACGCCGTCGTCATGCTCAAGGCCACGGGTACCAACCCGGATACCGGCAAGGTGGTGGCGGAGACACAGGCGACCGCGGTCATCCGCGGCGAGGGCGGATTCGGCGGACAGCCCGGGCAGCGACCGGCTGCGCCCGAGATTCCCGACCGCGAGCCCGACGCGCGGATCACGCTGCCGACCCGCGAAGACCAGGCGTTGATCTATCGGCTGTCCGGCGACCGCAATCCGCTGCACAGCGATCCGTGGTTCGCGCGCGAGCTGGCGGGCTTCCCGAAGCCGATCCTTCACGGTCTGTGCACCTACGGGGTGGCCGGCCGCGCGCTGGTCAGCGAGCTCGGCGGCGGCGACGCGACGAAAGTCACCGCGATCGCGTCGCGTTTCACCTCACCTGTCTTTCCCGGCGAGACGTTGACGACGTCGATCTGGCGCACCGAGGCCGGGCACGCGGTGTTCCGCACCGAGGCAGCCAACCCCGACGGTTCGAATGCCCGGCTGGTGCTTGAGGACGGTGCCGCCGAATACACCGACTGAGCGCCACTGGCTATCGAACTGATGTTCGATACACTGGGTAGGTGGGTTGGCATACCGGGCCGCCGAGCTGGACCGAGATGGAGCGGGTGCTCCACGGCAAGCCGCGCCGCGCCGGGTGGCCCATCGACGAGCAGATCGGCGACGGTGGCGACAGTCCGGCATGGTCCCGCAAGCGCGGTAGCTATCAACCGCCGGAGCCGCACCGGCGGCGACATGACGCTCTGGACATGCAGCGGCCCGGCTCGTCGGTGCCGTATGCCGAGCTGCATGCCCATTCGGCGTACAGCTTCCTCGACGGCGCCAGCACGCCGGAGGAGCTCGTCGAGGAGGCGGCGCGGCTCGGCCTGCGCGCCATCGCGCTCACCGATCACGACGGGCTCTACGGGGTGGTGCGTTTCGCTGAAGCC
>LZSH01000234.1 GCA_001665255.1 Mycobacteriaceae bacterium 1482268.1
ATCAGGAACGGCAGCGCGTCACCAAAACGGTTGCGCACTGCTGCGCCCAACTGACCCTCGGGGTCGTCGCGCACGGCCTGCAGCAGCGACTCCTCCCCGTCATCGGTCTCCAGATAGGCCGGGTCACCGGGGTGGGCACCGAACCACAGTTCAGCTTCGGGATGTGCTGTGGGGCTTGGCTTCCCGGTGAACTCGGCGATCGCCGTGCGCGAACCCCAGGCATAGGTCCTGAGTGCTCCTCGTAGCAGGTTCACTCGGCTAACCTCGAACCAGTCGCAGGTAGGTGGCCGCCATCTCGAGCCGGACGGCCAACACCGCCAGTTGCTGCTCCGGACCTTCCGAGTGCACCGGTGAGTCACCGGCGTCGGGAACATCCTCGGCTCCGACGATGTCGACGTTGTTGAGCCCGGCCACCCGCGCCCCGACCACCGCGCGCTCGTCATCCAGTGTCAGCGCGACGGTGCGGACTCGCTCTGGCGACGGCCCGTCGATCTCGTCATCGTGAAACAGCGCGGCCTCGCGATCAGGCCCGGATTGCGCACCCAATCCGGTCCGCGACGCCACGATGGCGTCGGCAAGGCCGACGGTGGCCACGGGTAGGTGCGCGATCCGCAGCATGACTGCGCCGCCGTGACGGGCCAACGCCAGCGTTGCGGCGTTGTCGCCCGCGAATACGATGGCGTGGCCGGCCATCCGGTCGGCCAGCGTCTTGGCGGCGTTGGTGAACAGTTCGCGGGCGGCGCTGTTGCGCAACGCTTCTGCGTCGAGCTCGTCGGCGAGCGCACCGAGATCACTTCGCAGGCCGGGATCGACGACGTGCATGATCGCCAGGCCCGCAGCGAGATAACGCGCCAGGGTGAAATCGTCTGGTACCCACAGTCGCGGTTCCAGCACGGCCGAGCGTCCGGCGGTGGCGTCCCGCAGCGGGCCCTCATACGGCGCGACGACGACCACCCTCGCCCCGCGGCGAACCGCAGTCGCAGCCGCACTGACCAG
>LZSH01000235.1 GCA_001665255.1 Mycobacteriaceae bacterium 1482268.1
CCAACGGACTCGGCACGTTGCGCGCGGGTGGGGAGACCGTCCGGGCGCTCATGGTCGATCACGACCCGTTGGTGCGCACCTCGCGGTTGGCGTCCCTGTGGGCTGCGGCGACCCCGTCGGTGTCATCGACGGAGACCAGCGCGCGCACCGCCTCGATGCGAACCCGATGGTCGTCGTCGGCGAGCGAACGCCGGTACTGGTCGCGGTCCCCCACCCTGCGTGAACTCACTACATACACGACCGCACCCCGCACGACGGGATCAGCCGACTCGACGTACGGTCGTAACGCCGCGGGATCGGGCAACACCTCGACGAGTTCGCGGATGCCGTCCGCCGCGACCCGGCGTACATCGGGATGCTGATCATTGAGCGCCTCGACCAATGGTGTGGCGTACCCGTCGGCAAGATGTTCGGTGAGCACGTCGACCGCCGTGCGCCGCACGCCCGGATCGGGATCGTTGAGGAACGGCCGCAGGTCCCCCACGGTCGGTTCGTCGAGGGCCAGCACTTCGGCGATACGCGGCGAGGGCGGGGTGGCCGCGGATTCTTCGCGAACCCGTGACACCTCCGTTGGCGGGGCCTGGCCGCCGACGAGCTCTGGCTGACGGACCGAAATGGGTTCCGTTTCGCCGCTTGGCAAGTCGTCGAAACCCGGCACCGGGATGAAGTACGGCGCGACGGGACGCTTGAGGAATTCGATGTCACCGTCGTCGGTCTTGCGCAGGTTCAGGTGATAGCGCCACGCGTTGTCATCACGATCGGGCAGGTCACTTCTGTCGTGATAGAGGCCCCACCGGGATTCCGTGCGTGTCAGCGACGACCTCGCTGCCATTTCCGCGCAGTCGCGAATGAACGAAACCTCCACGGCGCGTAGCAGTTCGTGCGGTGTGACGGCACCGATGGACGCGATCTCCTCGCGCATCCGGTCGAACGTCTGCACAGCGATCGACAGCTTTGCCGCTGTCTTGGGCGGCGCGACGTAGTCGTTGACGAAACGGCGCAACTTGTATTCCACCTGCGTCTGCGGCGGCCCGTCCCGATGGCGCAGCGGACGGTAGATCAGGTCGTGGGCTTCGGCAATCTGGGCCGCCGGAAGACGCTGCGGTGCAGGAACATCGGCGATGGTCGATGCGGCATCGGTGCCGGCCAACTCACCGTAGACGAACGCCCCGATCATATAGTTATGCGGTACACAGGCTAGATCGCCCGCGGCGTAGAGGCCGGTGACGGTTGTCCGGGCGTGCTCGTCGACCCAGACTCCGGAAGCGGAATGCCCGCTACACAAACCGATCTCAGAGATGTGCATCTCGATATCGTGAGTGCGGTAGTCATGGCCGCGGTTGGCGTGAAAGGTACCGCGGGTCGGGCGCTCGGTGGTGTGCAGAATGCCTTCCAGCGCCGTCAGCGTCTCGTCCGGCAAATGCGTCACCTTGAGATAGATAGGGCCGCGGGCGGATTCGATCTCCTTCTTCACCTCGCTCATCATCTGGCCCGACCAGTAGTCGGAGTCGACGAAGCGCTCACCTTGTGCGTTGACCTGATAGCCGCCGAATGGATTGGCGACGTAGGCGCAGGCGGGGCCGTTGTAATCCTTGATCAGCGGGTTGATCTGAAAGCATTCGATACCCGAGAGTTCTGCACCGGCATGGAAAGCCATCGAGTATCCATCACCGGCGTTGGTGGGGTTCTCGTACGTGCCGTAGAGGTAGCCCGATGCCGGCAAACCGAGTCGACCGCATGGGCCGGTGGCCAGAATGACGGCCTTCGCGCCGACGACGACGAATTCACCGGTGCGGCTGTTGAGGGCAGCCGCACCGACCGCTCGGCTGTTGTCCGTCAGAACACGGACGGGAGCGATCCGGTTCTCGATGCGAATCTTCTGTCGCATCGACTTCTGCCTCAACACGCGGTAGAGCGCCTTCTTGACGTCCTTGCCTTCGGGCATGGGCAGCACGTAGGAACCCGACCGGTGCACACGTCGCACCGCGTACTCACCGTGTTCGTCCTTCTCGAACTTGACGCCGTAGCGTTCCAGGCGCTGCACCATAGCGAAGCCGCGGGTCGCGGTCTGATAGATGGTGCGCTGGTTGACGATTCCGTCGTTGGCGTGGGTGATTTCGGCGACGTAGTCCTCGGGGGTGGCCTTTCCCGGGATGACGGCGTTGTTGACGCCGTCCATGCCCATCGCCAATGCGCCCGAGTGGCGCACATGCGCCTTCTCCAGCAGGATCACCTGGGCGCCGTTTTCGGCGGCGGTGAGCGCCGCCATGGTGCCTGCGGTGCCACCGCCGATAACCAGGACATCGCAGTCGAGACGGACGGTCTCGTCGATTGCCGGAATTTCCATCAAGCCGCGATTTCCGACGAATGATCCAGTGCAGCTACCACTTGCGCCCGCAATCCGACTCGGGATACCTCCCCAGCGCGCGGTGATGGCACGTCGATGAGGGCGCGCAGCGATTCTCCGGCACGGCCGAGCACCGCGATGCGGTCGCCGAGCAGCAGCGCCTCGTCGACATCATGGGTGACGAACACGATGGTCGTCGGGTGCGCCTGCCAGGTATCGACAAGCAGTCGCTGCATGGTTGCGCGCGTCTGGGTGTCCAGTGCGCCAAACGGCTCGTCCATCATCACCGCACGCGGCGCACCGGCAAGTCCGCGCGCGAGCTGAACCCGTTGGCGCATACCGCCGGACAGGCTCTTCGGCAAGTAACGCTCGAAACCGGTGAGCCCGACGTCCGCGATCCACTTCAGGGCCTCTTCGCGGCGGTGCTGACGTGGCCGGCCGGCCAATTTGAGCGCCAGCTCGACGTTCGATTGCACTGTGCGCCACGGCAACAGCGCGTTGTCCTGAAACACCATCGCCCGGTCGCGGGACGTCGTGGTCACCCGCGCTCCGTCGGCGATGATCTCTCCCCCGTCCGGCCGAAGCAACCCGGCCAGTGCCCGCAGCACCGTCGATTTGCCGCAGCCCGACGGCCCGGTGAGCACCAGGATCTCGCCGGGTGCGACGTCCAGATTCAGCCCGTCGACCACGGGCGCACCACCATAGCTCAGCACGACATCTCGCAGGATGAGGCTCATTCCGGTCATCGGTTGTTCTCCTCGCCACGGGGCAGCCACCGGGTGACGCGGCGGCCGGCGAGTTCGACACCAGCCGATGTCGCGAACCCGAGCACGCCGATGGTGATGATGCCGACGAAGACGTCGGGGTAGGCCAACATGGTGTAGGCCTGCCACGTGCGATAGCCGACGCCGAGCCGGCCGGAAATCATTTCGGCGGAGATCACGCAGATCCATGCGACACCGATGCCGACCGACAGGCCGCCGAACACGCCGGGCAGGATGCCGGGCAGCACCACTTTGGCGATGACGTCCCACCGATTTCCCCCCAGCGTGCGGACCGAGTCCTCCCACAAGGTGGGCAGGGCGCGCACCGCATGACGGGTACTGACCATGATCGGGAAATAGGCGGCGAGGAAGGTGATGAAAACAATCCCCGCCTCGTCGCTCGGAAACATCAGGATTGCGACCGGCACGATCGCGATGGCTGGAATGGGCCGGGCCAGCTCGGTCAGCGGTCCGAAAACGTTGGCGAACTTACGGGAGCGCCCGAGCAGGATCCCGGTGATCACGCCCACCACTGCCGCCAGTGCGAAGCCCGTCAAGATGCGGATCAACGATTGGCCGAGATCGAGCCAAAAGGTTTGGGTGCCCAGCTTCGTGCCGAACGCGGTGACGACGTCGGTGACCGACGGCAGCGTGTCGAACCGCAGCCAGAGTCGAACGTCGTTGACCGTCAACGCCTGCCACAGTGCGAAGGCGGCGGCGAGCGAGGCGATGCGGACCACCCAGGAGCGCCACGCCTGGCGCGGCTTCACTGCCTGCACCGGCACCGGGGGTACTGCAACGGCAGGCTCATCCGCGGTGAGAACCGCAGGCGGGGCGGTCATACCGCACCCGCCAGGGCCTGCTGGTAGTCCACCACCGCTGCGCCAGAGTGCGATCCCGTGTAGCGCCCGGCGCCGGCGGCGGTTGCGAACGGCAGGTAGTTCGTGCCGTCCTTCACCCAGACCGACTTGTCGGCGAACCAGCGTGTGCCGTACTCGGTGTCGGGTACATAGGCGACGCGCACTTTCTCGCCCCGCGCACCTGCTTCGCGCACGGCCCTCAGCAGGCAGCCGGGGTTGGCGGCGGGCTGGGTGGTGTCCTTGCCGTCGATCCACACTTCCCCGGCGAGCTTGGCGTCGGTGACGGCGACGTTGCAGACGGGGTCCTGACCGCTCACCGGGCCCGGGTTGGCGCTGTTGTTGAGTGCGGCGTCGTAGTTCTGCCCACGATCGGCGAAGGCCTTGCGGATCGCGGTGTCGTCGACGAAGCCATCGACGTCGAGATCGGCGAAGTCGCCGATCGACTTCAAGTACGGAATGTCACCTTTGAGCGCCTGCACCAGTGAGGGTTTCAGCGTGGTGTCGAAGCTCGTCCCGCCGGGACCGTTGTATAGGTACACCACCTCGGCGGGCAGTCCGCTGCCGTCGGCGACCAGCTTGGCCGACTCGAGCGGATGCTGATTGAGAAAGTCGGTGGCATCGAGCTGGGCCTGCAGGAAGGCATCGGCCACCTCGGGGTGCTGCTTGGCATAGTCGCGGCGGATGACGACGCCATGCCACGTCGGATAATTGCCTTCAGCGCCGTCGTAGAGCAGTTTGCCCTTGCCCTGGTAGACCAGCAGTCCCGGCCACGCCACGAACTGCGAAAGCGCTTGCACTTGACCGGATTCCAGTGCCGAAGCGCCCACCTGCGGCTGCTGGTTGAGCACTTCGACGCCGTTCTTGGGATCGATCCCCGCGTTGTCCAGCGCCCGTACCAACGTGCCGTGGCCCGCTGAGCCGACACTGGCGGACACCTTCTGCCCCTTGAGATCCGCGACGCTTGTCGCGGTCGAGTCCGGCCGCACCACCACCATGTTCAGCGACCCGGTGGGGCTGTAGCCGGTGACGGAGACCAGTTCGGTGCGAGCACGCTCGTTGGCCTGCGTCTTGGAGCCGTTGATCAGCATCGGGTAGTCGCCCATCGAGCCGATGTCGATTTTCTCGGCGACCATCTGCGCGGTAATCGGGGCGCCGGTGTCGTAGTCCTGCCAGACCACGTTGTACTTCTTGTTGTTGGCTTTGCCGATGTCATCGAGGCGATGCTCGAGGAAGGCCTTGGCGCGCAACAGGGTTCCGGCGGTAACCGTGTTGATCGTCTTGGATTGGTACCCGACGACCACGTTGACGGTGTCCTCGGACTGCGTCGTCGAGTCCAAAGAGCAGCCGGCAAGCGACAGGGAGACAACGGCGGCGGCGGCCAAAATGCGTTTCATTTCTGGATCCTTAGTCAGCGGATGAGGTAGGGCATGTTGACGAAGACGGCGCCGGTCGGACACCGCGCCGCACATGGGCCGCAGTACCAACACTCGTCGACGTGCATGTAGGCCTTGCCGGTCTCCGGGTTGATGGCCAGCGAGTCGAGCGGGCAGACCTCCACGCACAGCGTGCATCCCTCGATACACAGCGACTCGTCGATCGTCACCGGTACGTCGACGCGTTGATTGACCTGGGCCATCACTGTCCCCTCAAAAGGTTGCCGCGCAGCGTGATTCGATCCCCACGCATACGGATGTATTCCAGATCGACCGGTCGTCCGTCGTCCAGATGGGTAAGTCGCTCGAGCAGCAGCACGGCGGCGCTGTCAGGGATCTGCAATATCGCCGCGGAGTGCGGTTCGGCGGGCACCGCTTCGACGGCCAGACCGGCCGATCCGAGGCGCTGTCCGGTGACCTGCTCGATGAGCGCGAAGATGTCGTTGCTTTCGAGGTCACGATGCGCCACCTGCGCGCCGATGTCCGGTGCCAGATAGGTCATGTCAAGGCTCAGCGGCAGGTCGCCGAGATAGCGCAGTCGCTCGATGAAGACGACGGGCTCACCGGGGCTGAGTTGAAGCTTGTTGGCTACCGACGGCGGCGCGGCGACGGTCATGGTGGCACGGATTTCGTTGCGGATGTCGCCATAGCCCTTGAATGTCTCTTTCAAGCCGACGAGCGCGTCGAGGCCGTGGTCGTACTTGCGGATGGCGACGTGCGTGCCGGTGCGCGGGCCCCGGTCGATGAGGCCTTCGTCCTTCAGGGTGGCGAGCGCCTCACGGACCGTGTTGCGGGAAACGAAGAAGTCCTGCGCGAGTTCGTTTTCGCTTGGCAGGCCGTCGCTGTAGCCGCCGGCGTGGATCTGATGTCGCAGCACGTCGGCGACCAACCGCGCCTGATCGGCGCGTGGCCGCCGAAGCGGGGTTGGCTCGGCTGTCGGATTGGGGTAGGCCACGGTCACCTCCTCGGGGCTGGTCGACGTGTGACTGACCTGTGCGGTGACCGTAACGGCGTTCTATGGCCCGGCCGCTTCGCCTCGGCGGTCGGTCAGAGCGGCGCTGACCAATGCGCCGGTGTAAATGGGCGCCAACCTGCGTGTTTGAGGCGAGGCGGGCCGATTGCGCCACTCGCCGCCACAGCCGCAGGTTTGAATCGCAGTGAGCGAAAAAACGGCCGTTACTGGGGTTTGAGCAGAGGCCTCAGATCGTCCAGGCGGTCGAAGAGATGCCACACGTACGACGACGTCCCGTTCTCTCGGTGGGCGTGCAGATCGGCGAGTTCCTGGTCGTCGCAATAGCTTTGGAAGGCCTCCTTGGACTCCCACTCGACGAGGACCAGCGCCGTACGGGGTTCGATGTCGCCGGTGACCGACTCCCGGAACTGTCCGAGGGCCACTACTCGCCCGCCGTGCTTGGCCACCTCCGCGGGTGCGCGCCTCGAATACGCCAGGTATTCGTCGCGGTCGGCGATATCGAACAGGTTCAGCGCGTACACCGTCACGGACGTGACGCTACCCGGGACTAGTGCTTCAGCGACCCCGGCGGCCAATCCACACCGATTTCGTCGCAGATCGGCGGGATGATGATCAGCGCTCCGCGCGGACTGCAGAACGGTGTCCCCGGCGGCTTTGTCAACGGCGCCGGTGGCGGACCGGCCGGCGGCGGCGGAGGCGCAACCTGTTGTGGCGCGCCGCCCGACCACGAGTAGAGCGTGCTGGTGTTGACATCGACGATGCCGTAGGAGTTCCAGTACCAGTCGTGGCAGATGTTCCAGTCCCAGCTCAGCACCTGGCCGCCTGGGATGGCGGGATCTCCGGGGCACCAGTGAGTGCACGTCATACCGCCAGGGCAGTTGCCCCCGTTGTAGCTGGGGCCTTCGGCCGTCGAGGTGCCGGCGCCCAGCGTCAGACCGGTCACCGCCATGGCGCCGGACACGACGACCGACGCTGCGAATCGCGAGATTCGGCTCATTGGGTTCCTTTCATCGGGCGCCGCCTTGGTGGCATCGCCTGTGCAGGCAAGTACAGCGGGCCGCACCGGCTACCGATCCCAACAATATGGCGGCCCGGCACCGCTGACTGTGCGGTTTCGGAGACGTCAGGACTCAATACACTCCGATTTCGCACAGTGGCGGATGTTCGGCAACATCGGTGCAGGAAGCCGTTATCTCGCGCCGGATAATTGAGTGATGTCGGTGGTGCAGAAGCCCTGTTACGGCTGGGCGAGGAATTCACCGGACGGCAGATAGCCGGCGAAGACCCGCTCGCGTTCGCAGAGGACGTTTACCGTCGACACCTGCACGAACCAGTGGACGGGCTCGACGCGGTCGACAACGAGTTGTACCGCGAGCTGGTGCACGTGCCCGCGGACGAACGCCAACGGGTGGCCCAGGAAGCCGAGCGCAGACGGCGGCTGGGACAGCACTACACGCTGGCCGACTATCAGCGCGACCGGTCTTAGGAGGACGCGCGGTCGCGTGCCTTCTCGAGTTCGGCCACCAGCGCGTCGACGTCGGCGCGTCGCTCGGCCGGAACGTTCAGCGAGTAGAACGTGCCGACGTTGACGATGACCTGAAGCAGCTGCTCCTTCTCGCCGCCGAAAAGCTTCTTGCGCCGGCTGAACTCCTTGATCTGCGTGCCGGCGTACTTGTCGGCCGGGTTGCGTCCGCGTGAGGAGTTCGCCCGCAGCTTCTCGACCCAATTGCCGTCGACAACAATGCTTTCGCCGTCTATCCCCTCGATGCGGAACACCCGGCGATCGTAGCGGGCGATCGCCGGGTGAGCGCAAATTCCGAATCAGCCGTTCGGGCAAGCCGTCGTCGGGATGAACAGCGACCAGCACCACCCCGGCGGAAGCGGCGGTGTGAGGTTCGGCGGTGGCGGCGGCGGGGCCGGCGGCTCTGCTCCCTCGAAGATGTTGTGGGCCACGTTGCCCTGGCCGCTGTAGACGTACCAGTAGGTGTGGCAGACGCTCTCGTCCCAGACCACCGGGTAGACACGCTTGTTGCCGGTCTCCACCGGCGGATCCCCCGGGCACCATGTGCACGGGCCCTCTGGACTGTCCTCGGGGCATCCCGGCCACGAGCTGAGCGGCACCGGGCCGCCGGGCAGCGCTTGCGCGGTGCCCTCCGTGAGCCCTACCCCGCCGAGCGCGACGCCCGCCGACAGCAGTGCGCCCGCGACGATTCGTGTGCGCTTGTGAGTGTTCATGTTGTGGTTCCTTCTGGTGGCGAATGTTGCGGCAAGTACACAGCCGTCTGATCGCTACCGATCCCAAGTATCAGCCGCCGCCGCCGGCAATGTCGTCGATCGCTCGATAGATCCGCTGTTCGCTGACCGGGCGCGGCGTGCCGAGCTGCTGGGCCCACAGGCTCACCCGTAGCTCCTCGATCTGCCAGGCGATATCGCGCACATCGGCGGAATCCTGCCGCGCAGACGGCAGCGCCTGCACCACGTGGTCGTAGGCGTCCTCGACCGCGTGCACCTGCCGCATCCGCTGCCGGTCGGCCTCGATGCCGTGCGGCAACCTCTCCAGGCGGCGGTGGATAGCGGTCAGATAGCGGACGAGGTCGGCAAGGCGTGCACGTCCTGTCGTGGTGACGAATCCCGGCGGCAGAAGCCGCTCCATCTGCGCATGGACGTCCTCGATCGCCTCGGCTTGGGCGGCCGGTGGCTGTGCGGGAAGTATCAGTTGCACGTCATGCTGGGCGGCCAGCACCTTCGCGACGCGGCCGACGATGTCGGCGGTCGTCGGCACCAATTCCTTGGCCACTCTGTCCCGCAGCGTCGCGAAGTCGGCGGCGGTCCATACCGGTGCGGGCACCAGCGCGTCGGCCGCGGCGTCCGCGCAGTCGTCCAGCAGCGCCGCCAGGGACCCGTCGGGGTTGGCGCCCAGCGTCAGGCGGGTTCTCGGATCAAGTTGACGCTCAACTGATTTCACCGGTGAAGCGACGCTCAGCCGCACGAGTCGCCGCGTACCGGGCCCCATCTCCCGCTGCTGCTCGGCCGAGGTGGCGAATACGCGTACATCAACGGCGTCGGTTGCGTCGACGAACGCCGGAAAGCCTCGTACCGCGCGACCGCCAACGGTGCGTTCGATGACGCGCGGCAGCTCATCGACACCGTCGGGCCAGCCGCGCAGTCCTGTGCGTTCGAGTTCGCCGCCGACGGCGTTGGCGACAGCCGACTGGGCCGTGCCGGCCAGCTGTTCCTGCAGTACGGCGAGGTCCTTACCCTTGGCGACCTGCGCGCCGTCGGCGGACTCCACCGAGAACGTCACCCGCAAATGGGCGGGAAGCTTGTTCAGGTCGAAGGCGTTGACGGGC
>LZSH01000236.1 GCA_001665255.1 Mycobacteriaceae bacterium 1482268.1
ATTGGCGACCGTATGTGGCCGGGGACATCACCGTGCACCCGGTCGACTGCGGACACGACGAGTTGATGACCCCCGAATCGCTCGGCATGTACAGCCAACAACTCAAACGTTCATTAGAAGTGTAGGGCGGCGTTGCGGTGACGAATTCTGCGGATAGAAGCTCACGAGCCGGAGGATCTGACTACATGAATCAGAAGAAGGTCCGCTCCTTTTCGGACATAAGCGAATTGTGTCAGCGCAATGACACGATCGTGACATTGTGCGGGGGCGGATTGGACAGTGCGTACCTCTTGGCCCAGCTGTCGAAACTCGACGTGCGTCTGGTTGCGCTTTCCGTCGATGTCGGCGACGATTTCGATATCGAACAATTCTCATGCGTCGTCGACAAGTTTAATGTAGAAATCGCCCGACTCGACTACCGGAAAGAATTCGTCGAGGAGTTCGTATACCCGTCTATCCTTGCCGGGGGCAGATATCTCGGTCAGCACCCGATTAGCGCATCGTTGTCACGACCATTGATTGCGCGGGCCGGCGTGGAGTTCGCGCGATCAGTCGGTGCCAAGTGTCTGCTCCATACAGCCAATCAATCGCAAAACAGCTTGAGGCGGCTCAACGGTGCCATTTCCGATCTGGGTTTTGAAGGCTACTTCGGATCGCCCTACGAGTTCGACGCCCTGCCCCGCGACTTCAAGCGCCTAGAACTCCAAGAGTCGTTTGGAATCTTCGGTTTTGCGAATCGGTTGATGAGCACAGACACCAATTTGTGGTGCAGAGAATTCGAGAGCGGAACCCTAGACGATCCCGAAGGGTTCGAAATCGATAAAAATCTGTATCAATGGTCCGTCATATCTGATACGGCGAGTCGCGTGATAGAGCTGAGCTTCGATAGAGGGCGAATCGTCTCAGCGGACGGGGAATCTTCCACCGACCCCATCGAACTGATCTCCGGCCTCAACGCCAAAGTTGGTCGCTACGGTATCGGACGGTTCAGCAGCTTGGAGCATCTCGAGGGTGGCGAGAAGGTACTCGAGGTTCGCGAGGCTCCCGCTGCGGCACTAATCCTTGAAGGTTTCGCTCAGCTCGCATCAGCGACGGTCGAGGCGGAGACCCTCCGCTGGATGCGCACTCTCGGCGAAGCTCTGATTATGGAAGCTGTAGAAGGGCGATGGTTCCGCGGTCTCCGAAAAGCATTGCAGTCTTTCCTCGAAGTGAGCGCTCACAGCGTCAGTGGTGACGTCCGGTTTAGTCTTCGGAACGGGGGATTTGAACTCGCGGGGTTGAGGGCCCGATCACCGCTCTACATTCGTGATCGGGAGCAGTGGGAGTACGTGAAAGCTGCTGAGGCGAGGTCGGTTGTGTCGAGTCGGTTCGACGACTCTTCCATCGTGATGGAACAAGGCCGCGACATCGGTGTTGGTCGGCGTGTCGAATGGCTTGACACCGGAGTGGAGCATTACCCCAACGGTGACTTCGCTTGACTGATGGCCGAGCAACACCTCGCTGGCGCTGACATGAGCGGCATGATCCACCCTGCCGTCGGGACGTACGCACCGTGACCGCCACCGATGCGTCGGGCGATGGTGCGGGCATCGACGCAGCTCATGTCAGCGAGATCGGTGAGATGGATCTGCGGGTGAGGACGCTGGAAAGCGTGCTCGTCGACAAGGGGTACGT
>LZSH01000237.1 GCA_001665255.1 Mycobacteriaceae bacterium 1482268.1
GGGTTCAGACTCGATCGATTCCTGCACGGCGCGGATCGTCGGGCGGTTCGCGCGGGGCATCCACACCGGTGCGGCGCATAGTATCTCGGACCTCGCACGCCGGGCCACGATGAGCCCGCGACACTTCACTCGGGTATTCACCGAGGAGGTCGGGGAAGCGCCGGGGGCATACGTCGACCGCATCCGGACCGAGGCCGCGCGTCGACAACTCGAGGAGACCGACGACACCGTCACTGCCATCGCCGTGCGGTGCGGTTTCGGCACCGCGGAGACCATGCGCCGCAATTTCGTTCGACGACTGGGCGTCTCGCCCGACCAATACCGCAAGGCGTTCGCCTAGAGGAGGAATCATGCAGATCGCGATTGTGTTGTACCCCGGCTTCACCGCGCTGGATTTCATCGGCCCGTACGAAAGCCTGCGATGGTTACCCGATGCCGAAGTGCGTTTCGTCTGGCATCAGCCCGGCCCGATCACGGCCGACTCGGGCGTGTTGGTCGTCGGTGCCACCCACTCGTTCGACGAAACACCCTCTCCCGACATCATTCTCGTGCCCGGCGGCATGACGTCGTTGGAGCATGCCCGCGACGAGAAGGTGCTCGACTGGCTGCGCCGCACACACGAGACCGCTACATGGACGACGTCGGTGTGCTCGGGTTCGATGCTGCTCGCGGCGGCGGGGCTGCTCGACGGTAAACGCGCCACCTCGCATTGGGCGGCGCTGTCGGCGCTGAAGGCCTTGGGGGTCAAGCCCGTCGGGGACGAGCGCATCGTCGTCGCGGACGACACGAAGAACATCGTGACCGCTGCGGGCGTGTCGGCGGGCATTGATCTAGGGCTGTGGCTCGTAGGGCAGATCAGCGGCGAGGGCCGCGCCAAGGCGGTCCAGCTGTCGATGGAGTACGACCCGCAGCCGCCGTTCGACTCCGGTCACATGTCGAAGGCGTCGGCGGCCACCAAGGCCACGGCGACGGCGTTCATGACGAAGGATCTGATCAAGCCAACGCAACTGAAGGCCGCAACGGGCCTGCTGTGGGACCGCGCCATCGACCGGGTGAGGGCCAGGCGGACGCGTGCCGGGCGTCGCAAGAATGCGGTTTCGGCGTGACTCGTTGCGCTGCGCGCAACTGAGCACGCCGAAACCACTCGCGTAGCCTCGGCTGCGTGAACTTGGCATACGACGACGACGGCTCGGGCGAACCGGTGCTGTTCATCGCCGGCCGCGGCGGCGCTGGGCGCACCTGGCATCTGCACCAGGTGCCCGAGTTCCAACGGGCCGGCTATCGCACCATCACCTTCGACAACCGGGGGATCGGCGCCACCGCGCAGGCCTCCGATTTCGGCATCGAGCAGATGGTCGCCGACACGGCCGCGTTGATCGAGAAGCTGGACGCCGCGCCCGCTCGCATCATGTCGGTGTCGATGGGCTCGTTCATCGCCCAGGAGCTGATGCTGGCCCGACCGGAACTTGTCCGTTCGGCGGTGCTGCTGGCCACCAGAGGACGCCACGACCGCGCCCGCGAGTTCTTCCGTGCTGCCGAACGCGAGCTCGCCGACTCCGGCATCGAGCTGCCCGCCGCCTTCGACGCGAAGCTGCGGCTTCTCGAGAGCTTCTCGCCCAAGACCATCAACGACGAGGCCGCGGTGCGCGACTGGATCGACATGTTCACCATGTGGCCGAACAAGTCGACGCCGGGCCTGCGCGCGCAGCACGAGGTCGCCCCGCGCGAAAACCGGCTGCCGGCGTACCGGAGTATCACGGCCCCCGTACTCGTCATCGGGTTCAGCGACGACCTCGCGCTGCCGCCGCACCTTGGCCGTGAGGTCGCCGACGCCATTCCGAACGCCCGCTACCTGGAGATTCGTGATGCGGGTCACCTCGGCTTCCTCGAGAAACCCAAGCAAGTGAACGCGGCCGCGCTCAAATTCTTCGCCGAATAGGCTGTAGTGGTGAACCCATCGACGGCACAGGCCCGTGTCGTCGTCGACGAACTGATTCGCGGCGGCGTCCGCGACGTCGTGCTGTGTCCGGGATCGCGCAACGCGCCGTTGGCGTTCGCGCTGCACGACGCCGACCGGGCGGGCCGGCTCCGCCTGCACGTGCGCATCGACGAGCGCACCGCCGGCTTCCTTGCCATCGGCCTCGCGGTGGCCGAGGCCGCCCCGGTGTGCGTGGCGATGACGTCGGGCACCGCGGTGGCCAACCTCGGGCCCGCGGTGGTGGAAGCCAACTACGCGCGCGTGCCGTTGATCGTGCTGTCGGCCAACCGGCCCTATGAGCTGCTCGGCACCGGCGCGAATCAGACGATGGAGCAGCTGGGCTACTTCGGCACGCAGATGCGTGCAAACATCAGCCTCGGGCTCGCCCCCGAATTGAAGGGTGCAGCGCCAGGAGAAGTGGACAAGTTCAACGCTCAGTGGCGCTCGGCGACGTGTCGAGTGTTGGTGGCCGCCACGGGTTCTCGTTCGGCGAACGCCGGTCCGGTGCAGTTCGACATCCCGCTGCGTGAACCGCTGGTGCCCGACCGCCATTCGGATCCGTCGACGTCCTACGCGCCGCAGGGGCGGCCCGGTGGCAAGCCGTGGACCTACACCCCGCCCGTGACCTTCGACCAGCCGGTCGACATCGACCTGACGCCGGACACCGTCGTCATCGCCGGGCACGGCGCAGGCGCGCACCCCAACCTCGCGGCGCTGCCGACGGTCGCCGAGCCGACCGCTCCGCCCGCCGACAACCCGCTGCATCCGCTGGCGTTGCCGCTGTTGCGCCCGCAGCAGGTCATCATGGTCGGCCGACCGACCCTGCACCGACCGGTGTCGGCGTTGCTGGCCGACCCGTCGGTGCCGGTCTACGCGCTGACTACCGGCCCGCGGTGGCCGGATGTGTCCGGCAATTCGCAGGCCACCGGCACCCGCGCGGTGACCACGGGGGCGCCGAATCCGGCGTGGCTGCGCCGCTGCGCCGCGCTCAACGCGCAGGCCAACGAGGCGGTGCGCAGCCAGCTCAAGGCCCATCCACTGACGACGGGCCTACACGTCGCCGCCGCGGTGGCCGACTCGTTGCGCGAGGGCGACCAGCTGGTGCTCGGCGCGTCGAATCCGGTTCGCGACGCAGCGCTGGTCGGACTCAACCCGCACGGCGTCAAGGTCCGCTCGAACCGCGGCGTCGCAGGCATCGACGGCACGGTGTCGACGGCCATCGGTGCGGCGTTGGCCCACGAGCGCCTCAGCCGGTCTGGCGGTCCCACGCCCCGGACCGTCGCGCTCATCGGCGACCTGACCTTCGTGCACGACAGCTCGGGTCTGCTGATCGGGCCGACCGAGCCGATGCCGCGCAGGCTGACGATCGTGGTGTCCAACGACAACGGCGGCGGCATCTTCGAACTTCTCGAGCAGGGCGATCCACGGTTCGCCGATGTGTCCTCGCGCATCTTCGGCACTCCGCATGACGTCGACGTCGGCGCCCTGTGCCGCGCGTACCACGTCGAGAGCCGACAG
>LZSH01000238.1 GCA_001665255.1 Mycobacteriaceae bacterium 1482268.1
GCCGCGCTCGTCGGGCTCCAGCGGTTCGAGCGTCTCGAACTGCGAGGCCAACAGCGATGCGGGCATGAAGTGCCCGGGCCTGCTGGCCTGGCGTCTGCCGATCACCTCGGGCGAACCGGCGAGGTGAAGGAAGACGATGTCGGGGCAATGGCGCCGCAACTGGTCGCGATATTTTCGCTTCAGCGCCGAGCAGCTCATGACACCGCCGTCGTCGCAACGGACGGCGAGCCACTCGCCGATCGACTCGAGCCACGGGTACCGGTCGTCGTCGTTCAACGGTTGGCCCGCCGTCATCTTCTCGATGTTCGCGAGCGGATGGAAATCGTCGGCGTCGGCGAAAGGCACGCGGTTGCGCTGCGCCAACGCCGCGCCGACCGTCGATTTACCAGAGCCGGAAACGCCCATCACGATGATCGGTGACCCCATCCACTCCCACCTACTCTTGTGCCTGACGTCACAAAGCATGCCGTAATAGTCATACTATTGCAACTCTGTAACGGAAAAATCTGTTGTTAGTGTGCTACAGCAACGTATGACACGATGTATGAGTGTCCTCGCCATCAAACGTCGGCGCCTTGCACCGCAACCTCTTGACCGCGCTGGGCACGGGCATCGCTTCCGGGAAATACCCGCCAGGGCAGGTACTCACCCTGGACGGTGTCAGCGCCGAACACGGCGTCTCCCGCAGCGTCGCGCGCGAAGCAATTCGAGTGCTCGAGTCCATGGGCATGGTCGCCTCCCGCCGCAGGGTGGGCATCACGATTCAGCCGTCGCACAACTGGAACGTCTTCGATCCGGTCGTGATCCGCTGGCGACTCGAATCCGATGACCGAGCAGCGGTTTTGGTGTCCCTGTCTGAACTGCGACGGGGGTTCGAACCCGCCGCGGCGGCGCTGGCCGCCCGCCGCGCCGACCCGCATCAGTGCCGCATCATGGCCGCCGCGGTGTCGGACATGGTGATGCACGGGCGGTCCGGCGATCTCGAGTCTTATCTGCTGGCGGACAAGGT
>LZSH01000239.1 GCA_001665255.1 Mycobacteriaceae bacterium 1482268.1
ACGACTACCTGAAGCTGGCCAACCCGCTGTGGTCGGCCCGTGAGCTGCGGGGCCGGGTGGTGGAGGTACGCCGTGAGACCGTCGACTCCGCGACGTTGGTGATCAAGCCCGGCTGGGGCTTCTCGTTCGATTACCAGCCCGGCCAATACATCGGCATCGGGCTGCCCGTCGACGGTCGCTGGCGGTGGCGGTCTTACTCGTTGACCTCCTGCCCGGCGAAATCGAGACAGTCCCGCTCCATCACGATCACCGTCAAGGCGATGCCCGAGGGATTCTTGTCGACGCATCTGGTTGACGGCGTGGCGCCCGGCACGGTCGTGCGACTTGCCGCACCACAGGGCAATTTCGTGATGCCCGATCCGGCGCCGGCGTCCGTGTTGTTCATCACCGGCGGCTCCGGGATCACCCCGGTGATGTCGATGCTACGTACGTTGTCGAGGCGCAATCAGGTCACCGACATCGTGCACTTGCACTCGGCGCCAACGGAATCCGACGTGTTGTTCGCCGCCGAGCTGGCCGAGCTGCAGCGCAGCCATCCCGGTTATCGACTGCAGGTGCGCGCGACGCGTGAGCAGGGCAGGCTCGATCTCTCGCAGATCGGCGACGAGGTCCCCGACTGGCGCGACCGGCAGACGTGGGCATGCGGGCCGGAGGGCATGCTGACCGCAGCCGAGCAGACCTGGTCGGCGGCCGGCGTCGACGAGCGGTTGCATCTGGAGCGGTTCGCCGCGTCGCGCACGGCAGTTCATGGGCAGGGCGGCACGGTTGAATTCGCCCGCAGCGGGAAGACGCTGACGGCCGACGCCGCCACCCCGCTGATGGAAGCCGGCGAGAAAGCGGGCATCAGGATGCCTTTTGGCTGCCGAATGGGTATCTGTCAGTCGTGTGTCGTCGGCCTGCTGGACGGGCATGTCCGTGACCTGCGAACGGGCGTCGAACACGAGCCGGGAAGCCGCATCCAGACGTGCATTTCCGCAGCGTCTGGGGATTGCGTGCTCGACGTCTAGGTTTTAAAGAGTTTTAACCTACGAGCCAGTAGGTTACGGTAGCGTAGGTAGCAGAAAGGAGAGATAACGATGGCTATCACCGACGTTCCGGAATTCGCGCATTTGACCGACGCCGACATCGAGAATCTCGCCGTTGAACTGGACGCTATCCGCCAGGACATCGAAGACTCCCTCGGTGAGCGCGACGCCCGCTATATCCGCCGCACCATCGCCGCTCAGCGCGCCCTCGAGGTCGCCGGCCGGCTGATGCTCACCGCGGGCTCGAAGCGCTCCGCATGGTGGGCGGGCACGCTGACACTCGCCGCCTCCAAGATCATCGAGAACATGGAGATCGGCCACAACGTCATGCACGGCCAGTGGGACTGGATGAACGATCCGGAGATCCACTCGTCGTCGTGGGAGTGGGACATGAGTGGAGCTGCCAAGCACTGGCGGTTCACCCACAACTTCATGCACCACAAGTACACGAACATCCTCGGCATGGACGACGACGTGGGCTACGGTCTGCTGCGCGTGACGCGCGACCAGAAGTGGAAGCCGCACAACATCTTCAACCTGGTCTTCAACACGATGCTTGCCAGCCTCTTCGAGTGGGGAGTTGGCCTGCAGCACCTGGAGATCGGCAAGATCTTCAAGGGCCGCGACGACCGCAACGCCACCCTCGCGCGGTTGCGCGAGTTCGGCGTGAAGGCCGGCCACCAGGTGGCCAAGGACTACGTCGCGTACCCGGCACTGACGTCGCTGTCACCCGGCGCGACCTACAAGTCCACGCTGAAGGCCAACGCGCTGGCCAACGTCATCCGCAATGTGTGGGCCAACGCGGTCATCTTCTGCGGCCACTTCCCTGACGGCGCCGAGAAATTCACCAAGACCGACATGGTCGGCGAGACCAAGGGCGAGTGGTATCTGCGACAGATGCTGGGCAGTGCCAACTTCGAGAACGGCCCGGTGCTGCGGTTCATGAGTGGCAACCTGTGCCACCAGATCGAGCACCACCTCTACCCGGACCTGCCGAGCAACCGGCTCTACGCGATTTCGTTCCGGGTGCGCGAGCTGTGCGACAAGTACGACCTCCCGTACACCACGGGCTCGTTCCTGGTGCAGTACGGCAAGGCCTGGCGCACGATCGCCAAGTTGTCGCTGCCCGACAAGTATCTGCGTGACACCGCCGACGACGCGCCGGAGACGCGCAGCGAGCGCATGTTCGACGAGCTCGGGCCGACACCCCGGCGCGGGCTCAAGTCGGCCATCGCCGCGGTGCGTGAGCGCCGGCGTGAGAAGCGGACGCAGAAGGCGGCGGCCAAGCTCGCTGCCTGACCGCCACCGAGATCGACGAAATGGCGCGGTCTTTTCGCACTTTCCCGCCCGTGTGTTGGTTTGGGCGAAAGGAAAGAAGAGCGCTAGCTCGGGATGTAGTCGAACTTGTCGGGGTTGGGCCCTCTGCGGCCCTTCTCGCCCCTGTCCAGTTCGCTGATCGCGTCGAAGTCGTCCTGGCTGAGCTCGAAGTCGAAGATGTCGAAGTTCTCCTCGATGCGTGCCGGGGTCACCGACTTCGGGAAGACGATGTCGCCGCGTTGAATGTGCCAGCGCAGCACTACCTGTGCCGCTGATTTGCCCGTCGCCTTCGCGACACCGTCGACGACCTGGTCGTCGAGCACGTCGCCCTGCGCGATCGGCGACCACGCCTCGGTGACGATGCCGTGCTTCTTGCCATAGGCGCGTACCTCGTCGTTGGTGAAGTAGGGATGCACCTCGATCTGGTTCACCGCGGGCACGGTGTCGGTCTCCTTGGCCAAGCGCTCGAGGTGGGCGATCTGGAAGTTAGACACCCCGATGCTGCGGGCGCGGCCGTCGCGCTTGAATTCCTCGAGCGTGCGCCAGGTGGAGACGAAGTCGCCGTCGTACAGCGTGGGCAGCGGCCAGTGGATCAAGAACAGGTCGACGTAGTCGAACCCCAGTTCCGACAGCGTTGAGTCGAAGGCACGCCGGGCGTCGTCGGGTTTGTGGCAGCCGTTGTTGAGCTTGCTCGTGAGGTAGACGTCGCCGCGGTCGACGCCGGCGTCGCGGATGCCCTGCCCGACGCCCGCCTCGTTCTGGTACATCTCGGCGGTGTCGATGTGGCGATAGCCGATCTCCAGGGCGGTGCGTACCGCTTCGGCGGTCTCGCGAGGGTCGATCTGGAAGACCCCGAAGCCCAGCTGCGGGATGGTCGCTCCGTCGTTGAGTTCGATGCTCGGTACGTGGCTCACGGTTGATCCTCTCGTCGTCAGGCAGCCTGCCCGGTACCCGAAACCGTCAAACACCGCGATCCGCTGATTTATGTCCACCGATCGGTGGACACGAGGTTCACCCGTTTCGGCAGCCGATCGCCCGACAGACTGCGGCGCCGTCCTCCGGCAATCTTGAGTCATCACCCGGACACACCGGCAGAGAAACGAAAATCAAACTCGCACAAGAGGATTAGAAAATGATCAAGAACGTCTTCGCTCGCTACCTCGTCCTGCTGACCGTCGGCGGCAGCGTGCTCGGCGGCGCGGCTGTCGGCCTGGCGAGCATGGCCAACGCAGCGGCCCCCACGAGCCCGAGCGGCCCGGGCTACTCCTACGCCCCGAGCGTCAAGGCAAAGCCGGCCCCGGAGGCCAAGCCGGGCTGGCGCAACCACCACGGCATCTGGCACATCAACCACCTGAACGGCAACTGATAGCCACCACCACTGAGGCCCTCCCCGAAACGGGGAGGGCCTCAAGCGGCGATCTCTCAGCAGTCGCGGCGAAGGTTGCGCGGGCCATATCGGGGTATGAGGACTCGAAGCGGCGCCGATGCGCAGACGGCGTCCAACCGATTTCGAACGCGATGGGAGGGCGCTGATGGGTTTTCCAGAGCAGCAACAGGATCCGCCCGGAATCCAAAAGACCATGGATCCGGTGCCGGACTGCGGTGAGGACAGCTACCGCGGTTCGGGGCGACTCGCAGGTAAACGCGCCATCATCACCGGAGGCGACAGCGGAATCGGCCGTGCGGTGGCGATCGCCTATGCGCGCGAGGGCGCAGATGTGCTGATCGCCTACCTCAACGAGCACTCCGATGCCGACGAAGTCTCACAGCTGGTGTTGGACGCGGGCCAGCGCTGCGTGCTGATGGCGGGCGATCTGTCCGATCCCGCACACTGCCGCGCCGTCGTCGAGCGGGCCGCCGAGGAGTTCGGCGGGATCGACGTGCTGGTCAGCAATGCGGCGTATCAGATGACGCACGAAAGCCTCGACGAGATCAGCGACGAGGAGTGGGACTACACGTTCCGGTTGAACGTCGGCGCGTACTTCTACTTGGTGAAGGCCGCAGTGCCGCATATGCGTCCCGGCTCGTCGATCATCGGCAGTTCCTCGGTCAACTCCGACATGCCGTCGCCGACGTTGGCGCCGTACGCTGCGACGAAGGCCGCCATCGCGAACTTCTCCGCCAGCCTGGCACAGCTGCTGGGAGAGAAGGGTATTCGCGTCAACAGCGTTGCGCCAGGCCCGATTTGGACACCGCTGATCCCGGCGACGATGCCGGAGAAGAAGGTGGCCAACTTCGGTGACGACACGCCCCTTGGCCGCGCCGGGCAGCCGGCCGAGCTCGCGCCGGTGTATGTCCTGCTGGCCTCCGACGAAGGCAGCTATATCTCGGCGGCGCGCGTGGCGGTCACCGGTGGGCGGCCGATCCTGTAGGGCGCCCTCAAGCCTCGCAGCAGGGTCGGCGAAGGGCTAGCCCTCGCGCAACGCGGTGAGCAGCCGCCTCGCCGCTGCCACGCGGCCCGCCGCCGGCCCTGTCAGCGTGTCGAGAGCGCACTCCGGGTCGGCGGGCGGGCCGAGGTGACCGCAGCCTCGAGGACAGTCTTTGATGGCCTCGGCGAGATCGGAGAAGGCCAGCAGCACGTCGTCGGGTTCGATGTGGGCCAGTCCGAACGACCGGATGCCCGGCGTGTCGATCACCCACCCCGTGCCCTGCAGCGGCAACGCGATCGACTGCGTCGACGTGTGACGGCCCTTGCCGACGCCAGAGACCTCGCCGATCGCCCGATCTGCTTCGGGCACAAGGCGATTCACCAGCGTGGACTTGCCGACGCCGGAATGGCCGAGCAGCACGGTCACCTTGTCCGCCAACAGCGGCGCCACGACGTCGAGCGGATCGTCGCGGCCCGCCGTCGCGATGGCCAAATCCAGGTCGGCGAACTGCGCGGCGAACGGTTCGGCGGGTGCGAGGTCGGTCTTGGTGAGGCACAGGATCGGGGTCAGCCCGCCCGCGTAGGCGGCGATCAGCGCTCGCTCGACGAAGCCGGTGCGCGGCGGCGGGTCGGCCAGTGCGACCACGATCAACAGCTGGTCGGCGTTGGCGACGACCACCCGCTCCGTCGGATCGGTGTCATCGGCGGTGCGCCGCAACACCGTCCGCCGCTCTCCGCGTCGCACGATGCGCGCCAAGGTGTCGGTGCGGCCGGACAGGTCACCCACCAGGCCGACGTCGTCACCGACGACGATCGGGGTGCGGCCCAGTTCGCGAGCCCGCATCGCGGTCACGCGGCGGTCCGGGTCGCGGCCGAGCACGCAGCCCCATCGCCCGCGGTCGACCGTTACGACCAT
>LZSH01000240.1 GCA_001665255.1 Mycobacteriaceae bacterium 1482268.1
CTGCGACCGGAGGCCGGGGTGGTGCTCAACGTCGCCGAGGACCATCTCGACTGGCACGGCTCGATGGAGGCGTACGCGGCCGACAAGGCGCGGGCGCTGGACGGCAGGGTGGCGGTCGTCGGGCTCGACGATCCCGTGGCGGCCGGCCTGCTGTCGCGCGCCGCCGCGCCGGGCGGGATCGGCTTCCGGCTCGGGGAGCCGAGCGCCGGCGAGCTGGGGGTCCGCGACGGCGCACTCGTCGACAAGGCCTTCAGCCCGCAAACCGACGGCCTCACACTCGCCGACGCCGCCTCGATTCCGGTGCCCGGACCGGTCGGCGTTCTCGACGCACTGGCCGCCGCGGCGCTGGCCCGCGCCTTGTCGGCCGCGTACGCCTCCATCGAGCCGTGCCAGTCGAGATGGTCCTCGGCGACGTTGAGCACCACCCCGGCCTCCGGTCGCAGCGACGGCGCCCAGTGCAGCTGGAAGCTCGACAGCTCGACGGCGAGCAACTCGGCCTGCTCGGCGAGCATGTCGATCACCGGGTTGCCGATGTTGCCGCACAGCGCGGCGCGGCGTCCCGCGGCGACCAGCATCGCGTGCAGCATCGACGTCGTGGTGGTCTTGCCGTTGGTGCCCGTCACCACCAGCCAGCGCTTCGGGGTTCCGAACCAGCCTGCCTGATCCAGCCGCCAGGCCAGCTCGACGTCGCCCCAGATCGGCACGCCCGCAGCGGCCGCGGCGGCCAAAACTGGTGCGGTGGGCGGAAATCCGGGGCTGGTGACCACGAGGGCGTAGTCGGCGATGTGCGCAACCGCCTCGGCGATGGTGACGACGGTCGCGGGCGTGACGAGACGTTGAAGGGCGAGCGGGTCGTCGTCGCAGATCGTCAGCCGCACGCCCGTCGGCTCCAGCGCGGCGCTCACCGAGCGGCCCGTAATGCCCGCACCGGTCACCAGTACGCGGGCGCCTGGCGCCAGCGGCGCGACAGCGGGGCGGGTCACTTCAGGCCCCGACGGTGGTGAGCCACTCGCTGTAGAAGAGCGCCACACCCAGCCCGCACGCGATCGCGGTCAACAGCCAGAAGCGGATGATCACCGTG
>LZSH01000241.1 GCA_001665255.1 Mycobacteriaceae bacterium 1482268.1
GATTCGACCGCGCCGCCCCCGACCTCATCAAGCCCAACGCGGAAGAGCTCGCCGGCGTCATCGGGGTGTCTGCGCAGGCGTTGGAGGCGGCGGTGTCCCACGGCGATCCCGAACCCGTCGTGACCGCGGCACGGCGACTCGTCGACCGCGGTGCCGGTGCGGTGCTGGCCACCTTGGGCGCTGCGGGTGCCGTGTTGGTCGACGAGACCGGCAACTGGCTGGCCACCCCTGCGCCGATCGTTGCGCGCAGCACGGTGGGCGCGGGCGATGCCAGCCTCGCCGGTTATATCCGCGCCGACGTCGGCGGCGCCGAACCGCCCCAGCGGCTGCAGATGGCCGTCGCCTACGGCAGTGCCGCGGCCGCGCTGCCTGGCTCGGCACTGCCCAGCCCCGCCGACACCGATCTGAATGCCGTTGGGGTCGTGCCGGTTTCGCCAGTCCGCACTATTCAATCGAAGGTATTGCCATGACCAGCACCACTCCTGCACCGATCATCGACATCGACCTCGTTCTGCTCGATGTCGACGCGGGCGCCGACAAGCAGGCCGTGATCGGTCGGCTCGTCGGAAGGCTCGCCGACACCGGGCGCACCACCGACGCCGACGGACTGACCGCCGCGGCGATGGCCCGTGAAGAACAGTCCGCGACGGGGTTACCTGGCGGGATCGCGATACCGCACTGCCGCTCGCCGCACGTCGAGACGGCGTCGGTCGGATTCGCACGGCTGCGCCCGCCCGTCGACTTTGGCGCATCCGACGGACCCGCGGATCTGGCGTTTCTGATCGCCGCACCCGAAGCAGGCGGCGCCGAGCACATGAAACTGCTGTCGAGCCTGGCTCGTGCGCTGGTCCGCAAGGAGTTCGTGCAGTCCCTGCGCGAGGCTTCCAGCCCCGAGGAGGTGGTCGCGTTGGTCGGCGACGTCCTCAATCCCGCCGAGAAGCCGAAGCCGACGGTGCCAATCGAAACGCCCGCCGCCACCAAGCCGAAGACGTTCGTGGCGATCACCGCCTGCCCCACCGGCATCGCCCACACCTACATGGCCGCCGACTCGCTGACCGCCGCCGCCAAGGAAGCAGGCGTCACGCTGCACGTCGAGACCCAGGGCTCGTCGGGCAGCACACCGCTTCCCGCCTCGACCATCGCCGCGGCCGACGCCGTCATCTTCGCCACCGACGTCGGCGTAAAGGACAAGGGCCGCTTCGCCGGTATGCCCGTGGTGGCCTCCGGCGTCAAGCGCGCGATCAACGAGCCCGACAAGATGGTCGCCGAAGCAGTTGCGGCAGTGGATAATCCGAATGCAGCCCGGGTCGAGGGCGACCAGGGGTCCGCCAGCGCCGCGCCTGCCGGCGGCGTCGGCTGGGGCACACGTACGCGGCAGATCCTGCTCACCGGCGTCAGCTACATGATCCCGTTCGTCGCGGCCGGCGGTCTGCTCATCGCGCTCGGCTTCCTGTTCGGCGGATACGCGATCGCCAACAAGCCCGACGGCGGCACCGAAACATTCGCCCACATGTACGCGCTCAACAACTCGCTGTGGAACCTGCCACCGGGCGGCTTCTCGCAATACCTCGGCGCCGTACTGTTCAGCCTCGGCGGCCTCGCATTCAATTTCCTTGTCCCCGCGCTCGCGGGCTACATCGCCTTCGCGATCGCCGACCGGCCCGGTATCGCACCAGGATTCACCGCCGGCGCCGTCGCCGTGTTCGTCGGGGCCGGATTCATCGGCGGCATCGTCGGTGGACTGATCGCTGGCTTCGCCGCCCTGTGGATCGCCAAATGGTCAGTGCCGCAATGGTTCCGGGGCCTGATGCCGGTCGTCATCATCCCGCTGTTCGCGTCGCTGTCCGTCGGCATCCTGATGTTCATGCTGCTCGGGCGACCTCTCGCCGCGGTGACGTCGGGCCTGACCAATTGGCTGTCCGGAATGTCAGGAACGTCTGCGGTGCTGCTCGGCATCATCCTCGGCCTGATGATGTGCTTCGACCTCGGGGGCCCAGTGAACAAGGCGGCCTACGCGTTCGCCACCGCCGGGCTCACCGCGGCCACCACCGCCTCGTTCGAGATCATGGCGACGGTGATGGCGGCGGGTATGGTGCCTCCGCTGGCGATGGCGCTCGCGACGTTCGTGCGGCCCGCGCTGTTCAGCGAGCCCGAACGTGAGAATGGTAGAGCGGCAGTCCTTCTCGGCGCCTGCTTTATCTCCGAAGGCGCTATCCCGTTCGCGGCCGCCGACCCGTTCCGGGTCATCCCGTCGATGATGTTCGGCGGTGCCATCACCGGCGCGCTGTGCATGGCGGCGGGTGTGACATCCCGGGCGCCGCACGGCGGCATCTTCGTGTTCTTCGCGATCGGCCACCTGCTCTGGTTCATCGTCGCCATCGTCATCGGCTCCATCGCGGGGGCGCTCGCCGTCATCGCCGCCAAGCAGTTCGCGAAGCCCCGCGCCACGGTCGACGAGTCCCCCGCGCTCGCCGCCGCCTGATCCACAACCAACCAACGACAAAGGAGAACCCATGCCCGCGAAGACCGTCACCGTCGGATCCGCGATCGGCCTGCACGCCCGCCCCGCAGCGATCATCGCCGAGGCCGTCGTCAATGCCGGTGTCCCCGTCACCCTCTCGATGGACGGCGGCGAGCCCGTCGACGCCGGCTCTGCGCTGATGATCATGACCCTCGGTGCCGGCAACGGCGCGCAGGTGACCGTGCAGTCCGACGACGACGAGGCACTCACGACCGTCGCCGGCCTGGTCGAGCAGGATCTCGACGCCTAGCCCGGGCTGTGAAATTGCCGCAGAAAGGCCTGCTGGCTGCGGGTTAGGCTGGCTGCGACGGAAGGGGCCGACGTGGACGGATGGCTGCTCGGGCAGGTCAGCACCGCGCTGACAGCCCTGTCGCACGCCCAGGAGCTTTTCGACGGTGCCGGCGGCCCGACCGTGCCGAGCAATTTCGTGCCGCGACCCGATCTGCTCGACGACCTCGGCGGTGGGCTGCTGTGACGCAGCCTTCGCTGGACACCGCGCCATCGGGTGAGGCCGCCGACGCCGTCCGGACGTTGCAGGCCGAACTGAGCACCGACTACTCCGAGATCCGTTCGGCCGAAATACAACTCACCGAGGCGATCCTGGGCGCCCACGCCGTGACGGTGGCCGGCCGGACGCGGCTGCAACACGTGCAGCGTCAGCTGATCGAGGCCATCACCAATCCCGCCATGGCGCTGGGCACGCCCGCGGGCGAGCGACAGTTCCTGCTGTTTCTGCGCGGCAAGATCGCCGAGATCCAGGCCATCGTCGACACCGGCGCGCTCACCGACGAAGACCATGCTCGGCTCACCCGCGCCCTCGGCAGTGGCTATCTGGTGCCCGGCTCGGAGCCTGACGACGACCACGCGCCCTCCACCGCACCCGCGGGTACGTCGATGGCCGATCAGGCAGCGGGCATGGTGCCCGCCGTCGGCTCGGCGCTCGGCGCGCTGCCGCAGGCCGCTCAGGGTGCGGCGGCCGCTCCGGCCCAGGGCGCGAGCGGGTTGGCAGGCGCCGCGGCGCCGCTGGCCGGCCTGGCGTCAGGCCGTGCCGAACACGGCGACGACACTCGGCCGTCGGACCATCGCGACGAACCATCCGCGCCGCTCCCCGACGACCCCACCGATGTCGACGACGAAGCAGACCACAAAGCCGACGACGACGACAAAGACGACGATGTCGCCGACGACACCGACGACCGCCGGGCGGAGCCGCGGCCACCGAGCGATCGCCAGCCGGCGACGGACGGTCCCGCGCAGACCCGGCCCGCCCGTCTGCTGTAGGAGCATTCATGACGACCATTCGCATCACGCCGGAACTGCTGGCTCAGGTCGCCGCCCGGCACGACAGCGTCGCCGACGAAATCGCCGTCGCCCGCGGCGCCGGATCGGACATCCTTGCGGCGGTGTCCACGCACGGGCCGATCATGCATCAGTTCAAGGCCGCCGCGAACGAGGTCGTGCAGCGTCGTGATGCGGCGTTCGCCCGTCACGAGGCCGCCCATCGGGCCGCCGCCGACAACCTGCGCTCGATCGCCATGCGCTTCAGCGACCAGGAGGAGATCAACGCCGCGGAGCTCCGCCTTGAATGAGGAGTCGTTCACCGCCGCGACACCGGACAACACGATCTTCGTCCGGGTGGCGCTGGCTGGCCACACCCTGGGTGTCCAGATCGAGCCCGCCGCCATGAAGCGGCCGGCGATCGAAATCGCACAGGGCATCATGGCGTGTAACGATGTCGCGTATCTGAAGGGGCAGCTGGTGATCCGTTCCGAGCTGGAGGGGAGGTCGATTCCTGTGGACGATATGCCGACCGAGCAGGACCTCGCCGCCGCCGAGCGGAAGCTGGCAGAGCTGTAGGTCGCTGATGATCGTCGACGTACCCGGGCTCATCGCCGCCGCGCAGAAGCTGCTTGGCCTCGCCACGTCCGCGCAGGGCCTGCTGGCCGAGACAGTGCCGCTGGCGGCTGACCCCACTTCGGCCAGCGCGGCCGCCCGCCTCGACGCCGCGTCGCTGCAGTTGTGGGGAGCCGCGTGTGCGCAGGCCGCCGCCCTGCACACCGCCGCCGCGCACCTGATCATGATCGCCGCAAAATTCGGCGGCCAGGAGGAGATCAACGCCGCCGGCCTGACGATGCTCGTGGTGCCGTCGATGGCCACCGACGACGCCACCCTGGCCACGCTGGCCCCCGTGCCACCGATTCCCAGCGACGTACGGGCCCCGCTCGCGCCGGGCACCCCACTCACCGGCGAGGGCTTTGCTCGGCTTGTCCACAACGGGTCTGCGGCCAACGGCGTCGGGTTCAGCAACACCGCGACGAACAACGGGATCGCGATCGACACCGCGGCGATCACCGTGCGCGAAGTCGCCGCGATGGTGCCGGAGATGTGGGACAGCCCGGTCGGCACGGCCGCGCTCGCCGGCCGGCTCAACGAACACGTCACCGCGCTCAACACGATCGCCGACCGTTGGTTCGAGCTCGCCGACCAGGCGCGCAAACATGCCGACGACTACAGCCAGACGGTGTCGGCGACGCCCAAGCCGCAGGAGTTCCAGGACAAGATCGACGCGTTCAACCGGGCCAACGCGGCCGGAAACCAGATTGCCGCGTCCCAGGCGCTCCAGGAGCGGGGTGTGCTCGAAGGGCGTGCCCAGGCGGAAGCCGCGCGCTACGCCGGGATCACCGAGACGACGACTTCCCCGCAGGGCGCAGGCAACCCGCAAGCGCCGGGCGCCGGCGTACCGGGTGGCGGGGCGGCTCCCGCGGGTGCGGGTGCCGCGGGGACACCCAGCGCGGCGCCGGGTCAGGCTCAGCTGGCCAAGGCGGGCGCCGCCGAGGCGGCACAGGCCGGGCAGGCGGGCGAAGGAGCCGGCCAACTGGCCCAGATGCTGCCTGCAGCGCTCGGCGCGATCGGGGGCCTCGCGGGCGGAATGGCAGGCATGGCCGGCCAGGTTCCGCAGGGCCTCATGCAGGCCGGCCAAGGCCTGGCCCAAGCCGCCACGCAGGGGATGTCCGGGCTGGCGTCGAAGACGGCCGCGACCGACGCGGACCTGGGCGAGAAGCTGGGCGACTACAAACCCGCCGATCTCGAAAAGGCCAAAGGCGGCGGCGGAGCGGGCGGCGGCGGCGCCGGCGACACCCACCCTGCCGGTGCGCTCGGACCGCCCGTGACCCCCTCGACGTCGCACACACCGCCTGCCATGCCGTCGGGGGCTGCGCCGCCACCGGCGGGGCCCACGCCCGCGGGCGGAACCGCGATGGGTGGAATGCCGATGGGTGGCATGATGCCGCACGGGCAGGGCGGCGGCGACGCCGGCGAAAAGGTGCCCGCAGACAAGAAGATCGTCACCCCACCGCAACCGCACACCGAGGCGGTGACCGGAAGGGTGTCGGACCGTACCGCTGCCGCCGCTGAGGCCTCCCGGGCCCGCGCCGACAAGGAAACCGACGACGACCAGCCGCCGCGCGGGCCTGTGCTGCGGCGAATCACCTTGGCGCCGTTGAATGATGAGCGCTCGTGACCGGGTTCGACGAGCTCGACGACGCCGCCAAAGTCAAATACAGCCAGGCCGAGCTGGCGGCGACCTACGACGAGCTGACCGCGATCCTGGACCGGCTGGCGGCGCTGCGCACCGACGCTACCGATCCCGACGGCGACATCCGCATCCAACTCGGTCCCGACGGCCGGCTGCTCAGCCTCTACATCGACGAGTCGGTGCCGGGCCGGCTCACCCATCTCGGCCTCGAGGAGAAGCTCAACGATTTGCTCGGCAGGGCCAATGTGGTTGCCCAGGAGTCCTGGAAGGCCAGTCGCTGAGCTCGGCCGAAAACTTGGCGACCGGGCCGCGTGGCGATCTCGGTTAGGGTTACCACGTGACCACCCGCCCGTTCGTGCCCCCGCCGCGCGTGCCACCACCCGAGGCCGGTGGGGGCAAGATCGCGGTCGAGCCGCCGATCGCCGCGCCGGTCCCCCCGCCACGCAGCATCTGGGGCATCGTGCTGCCGATCGGCCTCATCGTCGGCGTTCTCGGGTTCATCATCGCGATGTACGCCTCCGGTCAGCGCTCGCTTGCTAACGGCTTTGCTATCTTCCCGCTGATCATGCTGATGAGCATGGGCGGAATGCTGTTCCGCGGACGTGGCGCCGCTCAGAAGATGCCGTGGAGTCAGCTGGAGCAGTACCGTCGCGAGTACTTCGCCCGCCTCGACGAGGTGCGCGAGGAGGTGCAGGACGCGGGCCGCAAGCAGTGGGAGCATCGTCATCACAGTCATTGGGCGCCTTCGGAATTGGTGAGTATCGCAGGCTCCCCGCGGATGTGGGAGCGCCGCCCCGGAGACCCCGAGTTCGGCGTGGTGCGGCTGGGTACCGGACGCGTCGAGCTGGCTATGACCATCGACAAGCCCCAGATCGCGGCGGCCTCCAAGATCGAGCCCGCGACGGGGCATGCGCTGCGCAAGTTTCTGCTCGAACAGCGCTACGTCCGCGGCATGGCCCGGGTGCTGTGGCTGGAGCGCAGCCCCGGCATCTCGCTGGTCGGCGAGATGGACGCCGTCCGCGGCATCGCCCGCTCGATGATCTGCCAACTCGCCGCGTTCCACAGCCCGGCCGATCTGCAGATCATGATCGTCACCTCGGCGCCCGACAGCTGGGACTGGGTGAAGTGGCTGCCGCACTGTCAGCATCCCGAAGCCCGCGACGGCTGCGGCGAACGCAGGCTGGTGTTCAGCTCGCCTGCCGACCTGGAAGCGTTCGCCGGCGACGAGCTGCTTGACCGCAAGGAGTGGACGCCGCCTGCCAGCGGCCTGCACGGCGGCCCTGATCCGTCGGCGCCGCCGCTGTGGGTGATCATCGACGACCACTGCGGTGCCGCAGAGGACTGGGCGGGCGCCACCGGCAAACGCGGCGTCGGGCGGGTGTGCTTCATCCGGTTGGCACCCGAGGTCGGGGTCGGGGTGGGCTTCGATCCCGACACCACCTACCGGCTGTCGAATGGCGTGCTGCGCAAGCGGGTTGGGGTCGGTTACCGGTGACGTCGCTCCCAGAAGAACTCGATGACGCCTTCTACGCCGTCGCCGACGAGATGAGCATTGCCGAGGCCGAGCGGTTCGCGCGCGCAATGGCGCAGTGGCGGCCTGTCGGCGCCGCCACTGCCGTCACCTCCGACGGCCCGGCCCGAGATCTGTTGGAAGTGTTGGGCATTCGCGATGCCCGCAAGCTCGACGTGGACCGGCTGTGGTCGGCGCGTCGCACTCAGAACCGGTTGTGGATGCGGTTCCCGATCGGGCTCGACCCCACGGGCGAAGTCGTCGAACTCGACCTCAAGGAGACCTCCCAGTACGGCATGGGCATGCACTCCGTGCTGATCGGATTCTCGGGCTCGGGTAAGTCCGAGACCATCATCACCGAGGTCACCTCGCTGGCGCTGACGCACTCCCCCGAGACGGTCAACGTCGCGTTCCTTGACTGGAAGATGAAGTCGGCAGGCATTGTGCTGGAACGCTTTCCGCATGTGGTGGCCAGCGTCAGCAACCTCGGCGACGAGATGCATCTGGTCGAGCGGATGCTCGAGGCGCTCGAGGGCGAACTCGACCGGCGCGGCGCGCTGTGCGCGGCGACCAACTGCAAGGACCTCAACGTCTACAACGAGAAGCGGATGGTCGACCCGTCGCTGGAGCCGGTGCCGGGCCTGGTGGTGATCATCGACGAATACCAGGAGCTGTTCCGCAGCGACCTCGGCGCCGAGTTCGTCGACCTGTGTTGGCGCATCGTGCGGCAGGGCCGGTCGCTGCACGTCTTCCTCCAGCTGGCCGGACAGACCGTCGACGCACACCGGCTGATGAAGATCCGCAGCCTCATCGGCTTCTTCATGGCGCTGCGGACCGGTACCGAAGAGGACTCGCGGGAGGCCATCGGGTCGTCCATCGCGGCGCATCTGCCCGAGAAGGGCAAGGAGGGCACCGGCTACCTGCGCGAGGGGCAGCGGCCGCCGCGCGAGTTCCGCGCGTTCTACTCGTCGCCGCCGTTCGTGCCGCCGGCAGAGGACGGCGGGCCCGCGCCGGTGGCCGCGGCCGGTACGTGGTTCACGCCCCGATCCTTCACCGCCACCGAGGTGCCCGACATCGACGGGCAGCTGGCGCCTGCAGAACGCAACGGCCAGGAACCCGCGCCGGTGCCCGAGCAGGCGCCGACGCCGCTGGCGCCGGGTGAGCTGCCGCCGACGGTCGTCGCCACCCTCGTCGAGTCGCTGCGGGCGACCGGCGCGCGGCCGCCCCGCCAGCTGTGGCTTCCGCCGCTGGAGAAGCCGGCGACCGCCGACGAGCTGGTCCGGCTGGTACGCGGCAAGCCCTGGGACGTCGACTACGGCAAGACGCCGGGTCTGGCGTTCCCGGTCGGCATCGAGGACCGGCCGCGTCAGCACCGTCAGGACGTGCACTTCGTCGACCTGTTGGCCGCGAATGCGCTGGTGATCGGCGCACCGCAGACGGGTGTAACCACCACCCTGGCCACCATGATGACGACGGCCGCGCTGATGTACCGCCCCGAGCGGGTGCAGTTCTACTGCGTGGCCGCCGGCGGTCCGAGCCTCGCCGCGGTCGCCGGCCTTCCGCACGTCGCGGGTCTGGCGCCCGCGGTGGACCGCGAAGGCGTCGGCCGCATCATCGCGTCGGTGCAGGGCATCGTCGCCGAGCGCGAGGCGGTGTTCGCCAAGACCGGGCTGGACATGGACGAGGTCCGCCGTCGCAAGTTCAGCGACAAACCCGAGCCCGTGCCGGTCGCCGGCGGCGACGTCGTGCTCGTCATCGACGGCTGGGCGACCTTCGCCAGTGAGTTCCCGCAGTACGTCGACCACATCGTGGCGCTGGCCCGCAGCCTGAGCTACGGCGTGCACGTGGTGGTCTCCCACACGAGCTACCTGCAGGGCTTCAAGCAGGCGCTCAAGCCGCTGGCCACCGAGCGGATCGAGCTGCGGCTGACCGACCCCGGTGATTCGGAGATGAACCGTCAGCTCGCGAAAAAGGTGCCCCGCGGCATTCCCGGTCGCGGGTTGACGAAGGCGGGCATGCACCTGCTGATCGGCGTTCCCGAGCTGGGTGAACAGCCGGCGTCCGATGTCGCCGGCGGAGCGGCTCCGGAAGGCCGCGTCGCCACCCGCGACATCGGCCCGCTCATCGCGCAGGTCTCCGGTATCCAAAAGGCCGCGACGGTCAGCCGGCTGCCCGAATCGGTGCCGTTCGAAGAGGTGCAGCGGCTCGCCCAACCGGTTACCCGGCGCAACCTGGTGCCGTTCGGGCTTTCGGAGACCGACCTCGGGCCCGCCTACATCGACATCGCGGATCACCCGCACGCGATCGCCGTCGGCGCACCGCGATCGGGCAGAAGCAACTTCCTGCGGGTGCTGTGCCGATCGCTCACAAGCCAGTATCGACCCGAAGAGGCGCAGATCCTGGTCCTCGATCCACGCCGGACGCTGCTCGGCGTCGTGCCGGGAGGAGGCTGCCTGCGGTCCAGCTCAGCAACCAAGTCCTTGATCGCCTCGCGGATCGCGCTCTGGGTGTAGGCGTAGTCGCGCAGATGCGGGCCCTGCACGACGCCGAGCAGCGTCCGGCGTGGATCGAGGACCAGGATCTGCGCCTCTTCGGGTCGATACTGGCTTGTGAGC
>LZSH01000242.1 GCA_001665255.1 Mycobacteriaceae bacterium 1482268.1
CCGGGCACTTCATGCCCGCATCGCTGTTGGCCTCGCAGTTCGAGACGCTCGAACCGCTGGAGCCCGACGAGCGCGGCGTCACCGTCGACATCGACCAGAACATCGACGCCATCGTCGAGAGTTATCTCGAGTTAACGCGCGCAACGGAAGAGGAGAAGAAATGACCCCGGCACTCACCATTCTGGCGGCCGGCACCGAGTTGGCCGAACCGGTCGCCGCCGGTTGGCAGTTGGTCCTTGCCGCGCTCGCGGGCATCGCGCTGATCGTCGTGCTCATCACCGTGGCCAAGCTGCATCCGTTCCTGGCACTGATCTTCGGCGCCCTGACCGTGGGGATGGTCGCGGGGGTCAACATCGGCGACGTTCTCGAATCGTTCGCCGACGGATTCGGCACCACCGCAGCCGGAGTGGGCGTGCTGATCGCGCTCGGCGCGATGTTCGCCAAACTCCTGGCCGACTCCGGTGGCGCCGACGAGATCGTCGACACCATCGTCGGCCACGCTTCGCCGAGGGCGTTGCCATGGGCAATGGCGTTGGTGGGCGCCATCATCGGGTTGCCGATGTTCTTCGAGATCGGTCTGGTGCTGTTGATGCCCGTCATCTACCTGGTGGCCAAGCGTTCGCAGTTGTCGTTGATCACCGTCGGAATCCCGGCGCTGGCAGGCCTTTCCGCGATGCACGGCCTGGTGCCGCCGCACCCAGGGCCCCTCACCGCGATCGATCTGCTCCATGCAGATCTCGGGATCACGCTGGCACTCGGTGTGGCAGTGGCGATTCCGACTGTAATCGTGGCCGGGCCGTTGTTCGGACGCCTTGCCGGACGTTGGGTCGTGGTGGATGTGCCCGACCGGTTCGATGCCGACGAATTCGACCGTAACGGAGGGATGGGGGCTGCGGCGGGCGAGGTGGAAGCCGACGGGACCCCGGCCGCGACCCAAACCGCCACCCGCATCCAACAGCGACGGCCATCTTTCGGCATCACGTTGTCGTCGGTGTTGCTTCCCGTCGGGCTCATGATGGGCAAGGCGCTGGTCGACATCTTCGTCGAAGACGAAAACAGCCTGCTGCGACAGACTTTCGACATCCTCGGCCGGCCCTTGATGGCTCTGCTCATCGCGGTCGTGGTCGGGATCTTCACCCTCGGCCGGGGTGCGGCAATGACGCGCGACCAGATCACCAAGTGCCTGGAATCGTCGTTGCCACCGGTCGCCGGCATCATCATGATCGTCGCGGCGGGCGGCGGCTTCAAGCAGGTGCTCGTCGACACGGGGATCGGCACCAAGCTCGCCGAGTGGGCCACCGCCGCCCACATCTCGGCCATCCTGCTGGCCTGGGTGCTGGCCGTATTGATCCGTCTCGCAACGGGTTCGGCCACCGTCGCCACCATCACCGCGTCCTCGTTGATGCTCGGCCTCGTCGAGGGAATGAGCTCAGGCCAGGTGTCGCTGGTCGTGCTCGCGGTCGGCGCCGGTTCGCTGTTCTTCTCCCATGTCAACGACGCCGGCTTCTGGCTGGTCAAGGAGTACTTCGGGTTGAGCGTCGGTCAGACCATCAAGTCCTGGTCGATCATGGAGACGGTGCTGTCGGTCACGGGCCTGGTGCTGGTGCTATTGCTCGGGTTGGTGATCTGACCCCTCAGGTCTTGACGACCTGGGTCCCGCCGGCGATTTCATCGTGCTTGCCCTGCTTGGTCGGGCTGCCGTTGATGGTCACCGCGATCACGATGATGGCGACGACGCCCAGAAAGCCGCCGACGATCGGGACGATGGGAAGCAGCGTCCATGCGTTGCGGATCGCCGACTGCTGAGCCGTCGGCTTGGGTGCACCGCCGGGGCCGTGCACGCGCAGCCCGAGCAGCTTCTTGCCCGGCGTCCACCCCTGAGTGATCTCGAAGCCAAGGAAGTAGAGGAACGTCAACAGCCCGGTGAACACCCCGGTCACCCAGTAGCTCGACAGGGTATCGGTGACCAGGAGCAGCAGGATTCCGACAACGGCGACGATGATGCCGTCGATCAGCCGGGCGAAGAACCGGACAACCAACTCGCCTGGTTCGAAGTTCGCGGGAAACGGCGGCGGATAGCCTCGCGGATCGCTGCCGTACGGTCCTTGCGCCGGATCGGTTGTCATGGACGGTCAATCTACCGGCCGGCAACCGCCGACGGTGCGAGTCAACTCCAGCGGCGGCGTTGTTTTCTGGTCTGCGTCCTGGCGTTGTCGGCGAGATCGCCTGCCCGGTAACGGGCGGCCTCGGCCCGTTCCCGTGCTGCGTCGGCGAGCTGGGGTCCGCGTTCGCGAGCCACGTCGGCGAGTTCTGCGGCGCGTTCGCGGGCGGCTTCGGCGAACTCCGGGGCGCGGTCGCGGGCTACCTCGGCCAGTTCCGCCGCGCGTTCGCGGGCGGCTTCGGCGAGTTCGGGTGTGCGCTCGCGGGCGATCTCGGCGAGAAGGGCGGCGCGTTCGCGGGCGGCCTCGGCGATCTCAGGCGCCCGGTCGCGCGCGACGTCGGCCAGTTCAGCGCCTCGTTCACGCGCCACGTGCAGGCCGTGGCCCACCTTTTCGGCGAACGCGCTGTCGGCAAGCCCTCCGCCCGACGCCGCCGCCCCCGGAAGCGCGGCACTGACGGCCACGGACACTTTCCGCGCGGCGCGCCGGCCGCGCCATCCGAGCGACGGTTTGCCCTCGGTGTCGACCGCGGCGATGATCAGCCCGCCGAGCAGGCTGAGGTCGGTCATGAAGGCGCGGCGTTCATCGGTCTTGCGCTGCGGGTCGGTCTCATTCCAGAACATGTGGCCCCCGAGGCTGCCGGGAATGACGGTGAAGGCCAAAGCCGCAGAAGCCAATCGCGGCATCTTGCCGGTCGCCAGCAGCAGGCCGCCACCGATCTGGACCGCGGCATTGATCCGCGCGAACGTCTCGGCGTCTGTCGGGACGTTGGTTCCTATCGGATCAGGTAGCTGGCGCATGCCGTCGAGAGCGGGCCGCGCCGCGTCCGCGGCGGGTTTGGGATTGCGAAGCGCATCCACGCCCTGTCCGATGAAAGCGACTGACAGAAGGGGACGCGCGATCCGTCGTATCAACATGGACCGGGGGTTCCCAGGGTCAGCGCGCCACAAACGTTAATAAGAGTTGTCGGCTTTGCGGCGCAGCGGCAGCGGTATCAGGAACCAGAATGCGATAAAAGCGACGAGCGTGCAGCCGCCGGCAACCCACGCGCCAGTTCGTCCCATCACGGTGTCGAATATGACGACGGCGACACCGACGAGGGCCGCTCCGAGCAGGGCCAGGCCGGCGATGGCGAAGGCATGTGCGGCCGTGACGATTGCATCCAAACGGTGCCGGCGGAACAGCACTCGGTGCATGCCGACGGGTGCGACCAGCAACACGGTGGCGCCTATCGAACATGCGACCGTGGCGAGGTAGACGGCTCGCATCGTCCCGTCGAGCTGAGTGAATCGTTGCTGGAACGGAAGGGTCAACAGGAAGCCGGTGAGGAGCTGGACACCGGTCTGCGTGACCCTCAACTCTTGCAGGATGCTTGTCCAATTGCGGTCCAGCCGTTGAGCTTCCGTCTCGTCGCGATCCGAATCCCACCGCTTCTGGGCGCCTGGATGTTCCATATCCACGACGGCATTGTCTCAGGGCGCCCGCCGGTTATGGCCCGATCGAGGGTTTCAACGACGGGGCGTAGCGCAACAGTGTGATGCCTGACCGGAAGGATTTCGGCGGCTTGACCAATGCCAACGACGATATCGACACACCGTCGGGGAACAGACGGCGGCCGCGTCCCTGCACAGCGGGGTAGACGAAGAGCCGATATTCGTCGACCATGCCCGCCGCGATCAACCCATGGGCAAGGCTGATGCTGCCGGTGACCACGATGTCCTTCCCCGGCAGTGCTTTCAGCTGCTGCACGCTGCGCTTCGGGTCGCCGGGCAGCACCGTCGAGTTCTGCCATCCGGGGTCGGTCATCGTCGTGGAGACCACGTACTTGGCGACATCGTTGAGGTAGGCGGTAATGCCCGTCGGGTCGTCGCTCTGCAGCGGCCAGTAACCGCGGAAGTCTTCGAAGGTCTGCCGGCCGAGCAGCAGCGCGTCGGCCTGCGCGTCCTGGCGGTGCGACTCCTCAAGCAGGTCGTCGTCCTGAAGCTGCGGGTCGAACCAGTCGTCGAGCATCTCGATCGATCCGTCGAGAGTGATGTTCTGGGTGATCACAAGCTTTCGCATATCTGTACCGACTTCGCCGCACCGCCGAAATCATCGCCTCGGGCCGGGGTAGCTTCGCAAGAGTGACCGTCGTCGCCGGTATCGACTCCTCAGCGCAGCCGTGCAAGGTGGTGGTTTGCGACGCGGATTCCGGTGAGATCGTGCGGTCCGGCACGGCTCCGCATCCCGGCAGCACCGCAGTGGACCCGCTGCTGTGGTGGCAATACCGGCGGAATCAGCCGCTGACGGTGGGACAGAGCTGACCGGTGCACTTCGCCTGGGAGCGATTGAGCGACGGGGTCCATCGTTGTAGGCTGCCGTTCCTCGACGTCACTGTCGGCCTCGTGCACGGTGAGGCAGGCACGCTGCTCGTCGACACCGGAACCATGTTGGCAGAAGCGCATGCCGTCAAGGCCGACGTGGCGGAGATAACTGGCGGACCCGTGAGCCATATCCTGTTGACGCACAACCATTTCGACCACATTCTCGGCTCGTCGGTGTTCACGGAAGCCGCGGTGTACTGCGCGCCCGAGGTGGCTGCGACCATCGCGCACCGGACGAGCGACCTGCGTGCCGATGCGGTGAGCCACGGGGCTGACGTCGATGAGGTGGGCAGCGCAGTCACGGCGTTGCGGCCGCCGCAGCATGTGATCAGCCGGGCGCACCTCGACCTCGGAGGCGTGACGGTGGCGATCAGTCATCCAGGCGCCGGACACACGCGTCACGACTTGATCGCTGTCGTCTCCGGCGGGGAGGGGAGCGTCGTCTTCTGCGGCGACCTTGTTGAAGAGTCCGGCGACCCCGTCATCGACAAGGATTCCGATGTTTCCGCGTGGCCGGCAACGCTGGGCAGGGTGCTCGGCGCCGGTGGAGCCGAGTCCGCGTACGTCCCTGGGCACGGTGCCGTCGTCGACGCCGCTTTCGTGGAGCGGCAGCGCCGGTGGCTCAACGCTCGGGTGTGACGAGTGGTCGACGGGTCACGCGGCCGGCCGCGGCCAGCCGGGCCGCGGCAACCGCTTGCCCGGGCGCGGGCGCAGCCGATCGAGCACCACCCGCAGGGGCGGCCACGTCGCCCGGCCGCGCCGGGTCACAGCGTATGCCGTGAGCACAACGCTGGGCTTCTCCAGCGGCAGCACCCTGACGCCAGGGTGGGTCGGCCTGTTGACCGGCAAGAGCCCGACGCCGTACCCCGAGACGATCAAGTCTTCCACGAGATCCAGGCTGTCGATCTGGTGGGCGATCCGCGGCGTGAACCCCGCGAGTGAGGCCAGCGTCCGCACGGCGTCTTCGTCGGCGGTGTTGCGGGAGTTGACGATCCACGTGTGGTTCGCGTAGTCGCTGATGTCAGCAGGTCCGTCGGCCGGGACGCCCAGTCCCCACGGGACGGACCACAGCGGGGCGGTGTCCAGGACGACGCCTGGGGAGGCAGGGGCCAGGTTGTAGTCGTAGGTCAACGCCAGATCGAGGTCGTCTTTGGTGAGCAGTGCGAACGCTTCGATCGGCTCGTACTCGCTGATCACGAACTCGACCTCTGGATAGCGCTTGGCGAGGTCGGCGACGATGGGCAGGAGGGACACTCGGATGCCGGTGGCGAAGCCGCCGACCCGCACGATTCCCGCGGGTTCGGCGTCGGGGTCGAGGTCGAGGCGGGCACTCTCGACGGCCGCCAAGATCGTGACGGCATGATCCGCCAGACGTTGACCGGCCGGTGTCAGCCGCACGCGCCTGCCCTCGGGTTCTATCAACTGAGTGCCGATATCCCGTGCGAGCGCGGCGATCTGTTGTGACACCGTGGATGTGGTCAGGTGATGAACCTCGGCTACGGCGCGCATCGACCCCAGCCGCGACAGCGCCAGAAGAAGCTGTAGTCGTCGAGTATCCATGGCTAGCGCATGAGGCTCCGGGACGAGAAACCGTCGGCGATCGCATGGCGTGAAGCGAACAGCCAGCGGTCATCGACGGGAACCAGGACGTCGCGGTACCGGCCCCAGTGGTCCACGCCGACGTTGGTGAGCGCGAGAAAGTAACTGCTCACCTCCACGCGGTCACGGGTGACCGACGCGAATCTCACGCTCGAAACATGGTGACGCACATGGGTCAACGGCACCGGGTTCTCGGCGAAGCGCGACACCGCAGCGTTCAGCCCCGCCACGATCGCCGCGGGGCCCACCATTGGTTCCCCGCCCGTGAACGTCAACGTGCCCTCCGGCGCGAAACATGCTGCGACGTCGTCGATCCGGTTGCGGTCGGTTCCTGCGGTGTAGTCGGCCAACGTCTGCCGCACGGATTCGCGGATGGTCAGTTCCCAAGTGTCCATGCCATTACTGTTCACGATTGCTGAACGGTATGTCCAGGAAAATCACGTGGACGTGAACGATTGGTGTCCCGTTCAATGCAGGAATGACCGACCGCCAGGCTCGCAACGGCGCCTTGATGGCGATGGGTTCGATGCTGTGCGTGCAGTTGGGCGTGGCGATCGCCGTGACGCTGATCGACCGCATCGGCGTCGAGGGTGCGGCGTGGTTGCGGTTGGCATGGGCCGGCGTGCTGATGCTCGTCATCGTGCGGCCGCGCCGCGAGGCGTTTACCCGCTCGACCTTCGTGGCCTCTGTGGTGCTGGGCGTCGTCACCGCCGCCGTCACGATGTTGTTCATGGCCGCGTTGGATCGGATTCCGCTGGGCACGGCCAGCGCGCTGGAGTTCTTGGGTCCCTTGGGCGTAGCGGTTGCGCACGGGAAGGGCCGGTCACGTCTGCTGTGGCCCGGCCTCGCGGGTATCGGCGTCATTCTGCTCACGCAGCCGCGGCAGGGCGCCGTCGATGTGGTCGGCGTGCTGTTCGCGCTCGCAGCTGCCGCGTGCTGGGCCGGCTATATTTTGCTCACCCAACGCGTTGGGGACGAGGTCGCAGGCATCAACGGTCTGGCGGTGTCAATGCCGGCCGCGGGTCTCGTTGCGACGATCGTGGTCGGGCCAAGCGTATTACCCCGGATTACCCCCGAGATACTGCTGATCGGGATCGGGCTGGCCATCCTTCTGCCGGTCGTGCCGTTCGCGTTGGAAATGCTCGCGCTGCGCCGCCTCACCACAGCGGCCTTCGGGACGTTGATGGCGCTTGAGCCGGCGTTCGCGATGCTCGTCGGCCTGGCGATCCTGCGCCAAGTGCCCGGCCCCGGGGGCGTGATCGGCATCTGCCTGGTGGTGTCCGCGGGCATCGGCGCAGCGCGCACCGGGTCACGACGGCTTACGCCTGTGCCCGCCGAGGTCGGTTGACCGTTTCGGTTTAGACGTCGATCCGCTTGCGGCGGTACAGGGTTCCGATCGCCAGCAGCGTCAGGCTGATCACGAGGATCGCGGTCGCCAGCACGTTGATTTGCGGCGGTACCGCGGCCTTGACCGCCGCGTTGACGTACAGGGGATAGGTGACCGTCGAGCCGCTCACAAAATAGGTGATGATGAAGTCGTCGAGCGATAGTGCGAACGAGAGCATCGCCGCGGCGACGATGCCCGGAATGATCAGCGGCAGAGTCACTTTGAAGAAGGTGCGGGCGGGGCTTGCGCCGAGATCCATCGAGGCATCCTCGAGTGTCCAGTCGAATCCGCGGACCCTCGCCCGAACTGTCATGGCGATGAAGCTGATTTCGAAAGCGACGTGGGCGATCAGGATGGTCGTATAGCCGGTCGCCCAGCCCAGATCGAGAAAAAGCGTCAACAACGCCGCACCCATGACGACCTCCGGAGCCGTCAACGGAATGACAAGGAAGGTGTCGACCGCCGTCTGGCCGCGGAACCGTTGCCGGACAAGCGCTATCGCGACAAACGTCCCGAGCACCAGCGCGATCGCTGTGGAGACGGCGGCGACATTCAGGGACAGCCTCAGCGCCTCTGTCAGAGCCGGGTATTTGAACGGGTCGGCCCAGTTCTCCAGCGTGAAGCCCTGCCACGAATAGTTGAACTTGCCCTTCGGATCGTTGAACGAGAACAGGATGATCACGAATATCGGCAGGAACAGGTACAACAGCACCAAGCCGGCGACGATCCGCAGAAGCAGATCGCCCCACTTGGGACTGCCTTTAACGGTTTTGGGCGGATGGTCCACCTGATCCACGGCGGCCGCGACGGCCGCGCCTGCCTGTGTCGTCATACCAGATCCTCAGTGCCCAGTGCCCTCGTGTAGAGCAGCACGCCGACAAGAATGATGACCATCAGCACCATGGACAGTGCGGCGGCGGCGGGGTAGTCCTTGACCACCAGGAACTGTTTCTGGATGACGTTGCCGATCATGGTGGTCTGCGTGCTGCCCAGGTAGTCGGCGTTGATGAAGTCGCCGACAGCAGGAATGAACACCAGCATGCTGCCTGCCAGCACACCCGGCATCGCCAGCGGCAGAATCACTTTCCCGAAGGCGCGGGTGTTCGACGAGTACAGGTCCCTGGACGCCTCGATGAGTCGCGGGTCGACCTTCTCCAGGCTGACATACAGAGGAAGGATCATGAAGATGATCCAGTTGTAGGTCAGGCCGCCGATGACGGCCCAACTGGTCGACAGCAGTCGGCCCTCATCGGGAAGAAGCCCGATGCTGCCGAGCGCGCCGACCACCCAACCATCGTCGGCCAGAATGGTTTTCCAGGCGATCGTGCGGATCAGGAACGTCACGAAGAACGGCAGGATCACCAGGCCCAGAATCAGGTTCTTGTAGCGGCCGGCCTTGAAAGCGATCACGTATGCCAACGGGAACGCCAGCAACAGACACAGGACCGTCGCCACCGCGGCATAGGTGAACGACCGAATGATCTGGTCACGGTAGTGCTCGAAGGCCTCGAGGTAGTTGGCGAAATCCCAGGAGAACGTCAGCGTCGGAAGGTATATCGAGCCACCTGAGGATGACAGCGACGTGCGTGCCAACGAGAAGAAGGGCACCACGAAAAAGATCCCGAGGTAGAGCAGTGCAGGCAAGATCATCAGGTACGGCGCGATCTTGCTGCGCTGCCGACTACTCGAGGCGACACCTGCCATGGGATCAGCCGCCGGTGACCGCGGCATACAGATTGGTGAAGTCCTGAGTCTGCTCGTCGGTGAGCGGCCCCCACGACTTCAGCCGCTTGGCGTCGGCCTCCGGCGGAACGATCAACGGGTTTTTCGCCAGGGCAGGGTCGATCTTGTCGAGTTCGTCGTTCATGTCCGACAGCACCGGTACGTACTGGACAAAAGCAATCAGCTTGGCGTAGTTCGCCCGGTCGTAGACGTAGTTGATCCAGGCCTCGGCGGCCGCCTGATTCTGCGTCGTGTACGGAATCGTCATCGTGTCGATGAACCAGTCACCGCCGGACTCGGGGATGATGAACTTCAAATCGGGATTGTCGGCCTGCAACTGGACGACGTCGCCTGAATACGCCTGCGCGACAGCGATATTGCCCGCGGCCAGGTCGTCGGCGTAGTCGTTGCCGGTGAAGCGGCGGATCTGACCTTTCTCCTTCTGCTCCTTCACGAGATCGACGGCCTTGCGAACGCCTTCCGCGGTGGGCTCCTCGATTGAGCTGCCCTGCGACTGCATGATCATGCCGAGCCCGTCCTGGAGGTCGGAAAACAGGCTGACGCGACCCTTGAACGCCGGATCCCACAGGTCGTCGATCGTGCTGATGTCGCGCCCGGTCGCGGCCTTGTTGTAGGCCAGGCCAACCATTCCCGTCATATAAGGCGCGGTGACCTTGCGGTCCGGATCGACCTTCGTGTTGAGCAGGTCCGCGCGAAGGTTCTTCTTGTTCGGCCAACGCGCGTCGCGGATTTCGTTGAGCCAGCCGAGCTGGGCGATCCGGGCCGCCATGAACTGGGTAGGCACCACGAGGTCGGCGCCGATGTCCTGCTTGCGCGACAGGGGCTCCTTGGCCTTGGCGAACCACTGTTCGTTGTCGTTGAAGTCTTCCTTGTAGTCGACGGTGATGCCGCTCGACGTCTGGAATGCCGCCACGAATCCGTCGGCCATATAAAGCGGCCAGTTCGACACCCGCAGCTCGCCCTTGGCCGGCGTGCCGTCATCGGCCGGAGCGGCTGCAGACGGCGAGCTGCCGCCGCCACCCTTGTCGGATCCGCAGGCCGCAAGGAAAGACGGGCCGAGGATCGCCGCTGCGGCGGCAGCGGCACCGCTGCCGATGAAGCGTCGGCGGCTCGTGCGGTTGGTTGCGAAGCGGGTCAGAAGCCGGGGATCGATCTCGTTGGGCATAGCACGTGCGCCTCTCGTGGATTCCTGGGAAGGGGACAGGTCGGACGCGAAGTTGCCTTTGCTCCTCACGTCCGCGGCCGCTACGAGTCGTCGAGCATCTCCTCGAGGTCCTCGGCGGTGGGGATGTCGGCGGCGGGCAACACCAGTGACGCCTCGGGCGCCCAGCTGACATGAACCTGGTCGCCCGGCCGCAGCAGAGGAAGATGCTGCTCAGGGCCGACGTGGGCGATGATTGCCGAGTCGTCGGGAGAGGCCAGCGAGAGCCGCACGACCGGCCCCTGAAAGGTGAGATCGGTGACCGTCGCGGGCACAGTGACGACCTCGCCGGTCGGCGGCTCCATCGACACCCGGACCCGTTCGGGACGGATCATCAGGGTGGCTTGGCCGCCGGGCTCGATCGTGGTCTCGCCGGGCCTGGCCTTCAGCGAACTGCCGAGCACCTCGACATCGACGAAATCGCCGTCGCCGCGGCCGGTTTGCCGACCCGGCCAGAGGTTGGCCTGGCCGATGAAGCTGGCGACGAACACCGTCGCAGGCCGATCGTAGATCTCGGTGGGCGAGCCGATCTGGTCGACGTTGCCTGCGTTCATGACCGCGATGCGGTCGCTCATCGTGAGCGCTTCCTCCTGATCGTGCGTCACATAGACGAACGTGATCCCGACCTCGCGCTGGATGCGCTTGAGCTCGAACTGCATGACCTGCCGCAGCTTGAGGTCGAGGGCGCCGAGCGGCTCGTCGAGCAGCAGCGCACTGGGATAATTCACCAATGCGCGCGCCAGCGCCACGCGCTGCTGCTGCCCTCCGGACAGCTGCCCTGGCTTCCGCTTGGCGAAATCGGTCAGGCGAACGATTTCGAGCAGCTCGTCGACGCGTCGCTTGACCTCTGCTCGATCTATTTTCGCGGACTTCATCCGCGAGCGCGGCCCGTAGGCGACGTTGTCCCACACCGTCATATGGGGAAACAGCGCGTAGTGCTGGAAGACCGTGTTGACGTTGCGCTTGTGCGGGGGCACCCGCGAGACGTCCTTGCCCTCGAGCCGGATGGCGCCCTCGGTCGGTGTCTCGAACCCGGCGATCATCCGCAGCGTGGTGGTCTTGCCACAACCCGACGGGCCCAGCAGCGAGAAGAACTCGCCGGCTCCGATGGAGAAGTCGGCTTGGTTGACGGCCACGTAGTCGGAGAAGCGCTTCGTGACGTTGTCGATCTCGATGACCGGGCTGCCCTTGGGGAAAGCGGCCCCTTCGCGTCCTGTCGTCTTGGCGGCGTCGGTGGTGTGTGTCCCGGTCAGGCGAGTCCTCCCTAAAGCCCCGTACTTTCGGGTAAACAATCGCGGATTCCGTCGACCTTCGCAAGCGATTCCGCAACGAATTTACATGCCGACAATGGAATCCCTTGCCGAAGCGGGCTCGGCACGTCGATTTCGCGGGCAGGGCGCGTGAGGATCACGGCTGACGGGTGACGGGCCGGCAGTCGTGCGGCGCGAGAGCAGGGGCTGTCAGTTTAGTTTCGTCGCGGGGTGGTCGGGGGTACGTGGTCGTAATGGCGACGATTGACGTGGCGGTAGACACTGACCTCGCTCCGCAGCAGGCATGGAAGTTGGCCTCGGATCTGCACCGCTTCGACGAGTGGTTGACGATCTTCGGCGGCTGGCGCAGCGACGTGCCAGCGACGATCGAGGTCGGCACGTGCGTGTCGTCGTGTATCAAGGTGAAGGGCTTCCGCAACGTCATCCATTGGCGCGTCACCCGCTACGACGAACCGAAGCTGATCGAGATGAGCGGTGCAGGCCGTGGCGGGATCCGCATCAACCTGACCATCGAAGTGCAGGAGGCTCCGCCCGGCTCGCGGTTCGCGGTGCTCGCCGAACTGAAGGGCGGCTTGCTCAACACGCGAATCGGTCAGCTGGTCGCCAGGGTCCTACAGTCAGAGGTCCGCAAGTCGGTCACCAACCTCGCCGCGCTGCGCTAGCTGTACAGCTAGCCCCACTCGTGGTTCATGGCGCGGGATTCGTAGCGCGCCTCGACGGATTCGATACCGTCGGCCTTCACTCGCGACAACGCGATGAGCGCCATCGCCAGCGCGCCGGTCACGGCGCCGGCGATGAAGATCGCGACGAAGCTGCTCTCCATCGGCACTTGATTCCCACCCGCGCGGCCCAACAGCACGGCGACGAGTGCCGCCGCGGTCGAGCTTCCGATCGTGCGCGCGATGGCGTTCATGCTTGTGGCGACACCGGTCTCGCCCGCGCTGACCTCGGCGACGACGAGTGCGGGCAGGGCGCCGTAGCCGAGGCTGATGTAGGCGTTGGCCAGGATGCTGGCGGTGATCACCTGCCACGCGGCCGAATGCGCCAGCGCGATGAACAAGAATCCGCTGATGCCCGCGGCCGCGGCGACGACGAGCACCGGCCGCGCGCCGAAGCGGTCGATGAACCGGCCGCTGATCAGCGCGACGAGGAAGCCGGTGAGGGCGCCGGGCAGAAGGTAGATGACGCTGGCCTCGAGCACCGTGGCACCGAAGCCGTATCCGGCTGCCGCGCGCGGGATTTGGACGAACTGCGTCAGGCCGAGGAACGCGAAGTACAGGCCCATGCCGACGAAGACCGTGGCGAGGTTGGTGAGCAGGATCGGGCGTCGGCTCAGCATCGTCGTCGACACCAGGGGCTGATCGAGCCGTCGCTCCCAGAACCACCAGCCGACGGTGATCAGGACGCCGCCCGTCGCGCACGCGATCGTCAGGGGTGACGTCCAACCCCAGGTGTGGCCCTGCGTGATCGCCAACAGGACCGCCGACAGTCCGGCCGCGAGGCCGACAGCGCCGAGCCAGTCGATCGACCCGGTGGTGCTGCGTGGCCGGGAGGGCACCACCAGGGCGACGATCGCGATGACGACGACGGTGAAGGCGGTCGTCAGCCAGAACACGCGGTGGTAGTTGGCGCCGTGGTTCATCA
>LZSH01000243.1 GCA_001665255.1 Mycobacteriaceae bacterium 1482268.1
CGCACCACGACGCCGTTGTCCTCCTGCTGCTTCAGGAAGGTCGCGGTCTCGTCGACGATTGCTGCACGGTCTCCGTCGTCACCGCCGAGCACCCCGGGCTTCACGGCGAACACCGAAAACATCAGGTAGCGCAGCGTCGAGTTCAGTTCGTCGTAATCCAGGCGGGCCATGTCGGCTATTTTCCCACGCGCCGCGCGACCAGCGACGCCGCCGCCCGTGTGGCGGTGGCGACACAGGCGGGCACACCGATTCCGTCCAGGTAGGCGCCCGCCACCGCGACCGCCGGCGGAAGCCCCGCCCGCAGCTCAGCGACCAGCCGTCCGTGGCCCGGTCCGTACTGCGGCATCGCGTCGATCCACCGATGCACCATGTAGTCGAACGCCTCGTTGGTGACGTCGAACAGCGCCGCCAGGTCGTCGGCCGCCCAGGACAGCAGATCGTCATCGCCGATTCGGTGGGCCCAATCCTGGCTGGCATCGCCGTAGCGTCCGAACGACAGCCGGACCAGTTCGACGTTGCCGCGCTGCCCCCACTTGCGTGACGACAGCGTAATCGCCTTGGCGTGCAACGGTTCCGAGGCGGCAACCAGCACACCCGAGCGGTCGGGAACCGGAGTCCCGCCCGGTAGCGCAAGGGCCACCAGCGCGGTCGAGGCCACCTTGATCTGACGGGCCGCCGCGGCGGTCCGTGGCGCGATCCCCGAAACGATCGTCGCCAACCGCGGCGCGGGTACGGCCAGCAGCACGGCGTCGGCATGCCAGGCGCCGCCCTCGTCGTCGATCAGCCGCCAGCCGCGGGCCGATTGTTCCATCCGGTCGACGCCCACCTGTGCCCAATGGAAGTGGGCGCGTCGAATCAGCTCGTCGAGCAACACCGTGTAGCCGCCGTCGATGGCGCCGAACACCGATCCGCCCGTGGATGGGGGCAGGGCCTCGCGGACGGCGGCGGTGAGGTTGCGTGCACCGCGATCGAGCGCTGCAGCCAGGGTGGGGACGGCCGACCGCAGCCCGATGGTGGTGGCAGAACCGGCGTAGACGCCCGCCAACAGCGGGTCGACCGAGCGGGTGACGACCTGGGCGCCGAACCGGTCGCCGACGAGGTCGGCCACCGCCGGATCCGCACCGGGCCGCCACGACAGCGGTCGCGACGGTTCTTCGCGCATCCGTTCCACCGTGGCCCAGTCGACCAGCCCGGCCATCGACGACGGGTCGGACGGAATGCCGTTGAGGGTGTCTCGGGGCAACTCGTGCAGGCGTCGCTGGCTGTAGATCAACGGTCGCACGCCCGTCGTGCTGATCTGCCTGCCGGCCAGACCCAGCTCGGCGAGCAGCGCGGGCACCTCGGGCCGGCGCGCGACGAACGCCTCGGCGCCGATGTCGATCGGCTGGCCGCCGAGCTGCTCGGTGCGCAGCACACCGCCGAGCCGGTCGGCAGGCTCGAACAGGGTGATGTCTGCGTCGTCGCCAAGGGTGACACTCAGCCGGTAGGCGGCCACCAGCCCCGAAATGCCGCCGCCGACAACGCAATACGCTGGTTTCACAGGGAATGCACCAACGCCACCACCTCGGTGATGACACCCGGGTCGGTCGGGGGCAGCACGCCGTGACCCAAGTTGAACACGTGGCCCACGGCGCCCGCGTCCACCGCCCGGCGGCCGTCTTCGACCACGGCGCGGGCCGCACG
>LZSH01000244.1 GCA_001665255.1 Mycobacteriaceae bacterium 1482268.1
GGTGGCGGCAACTTCGGCGTGGTCACCTCGATGCGTGTGCGGTTGCATCCGCTGGGCCAGGTGATCGGCGGGATGATCCTGTTTCCGTTGTCGCAGGCCGCGACGGTGTGGCGTGGTCTGGGTGAGCTGTTGTCGACGGCACCGGACGAGCTGACTGTGCAAAGCGGACGGTTGCCCGGCCCCGACGGCAACCCGGTGGTTTATCTTCAGCCGACCTGGAGCGGCGATCTTCGTCCCGGCGAAGCCGCCGTCGATCTGCTCGCAACGCTCGGAACGCCGCTCACCACGCAAGTGGGGCCCATTGCCTACCGCGACGTGGTGAGTCTGTTCGACGCGGGGTGTGACCCTGGACTGCACTGGGCGTTTCGCACCCGCACGTTCGCCGGGTACACGCCCGAGGTCATCGATGCGCTGGTCGAGGCCGCGCGGACGCTGACCTCGCCGCGCAACCTCATCTCCATCCACCATTGTCACGGCGCTTCGACTCGCGTCGCCCCGGACCAGACCGCGTTCGCGACCCGACACCCACATTTCGTCGTCGAGATCGGCGCCTGCTGGGAGGCCGGGAACGGCGCCACTAACCACGCCTGGGCAGAGGCGCTTTCGGAAGCCCTCGCGCCGCACGCGCTTCCCGGGGGCTACGCCAACATGCTCGGCCCCAACGACCATGAGCAGATCGCAAAAGCTTACGGCGAGAACGCCATCCGACTCGTCGCCGCCAAAGCACGCTATGACCCCGAAGGGGTCTTCACCGCCATTCCGCTGCCCAGCGTCAGCCAGGAGGAGAGACCGAATGTCGTACATCGTCGATAGTCACCACGTCACCATGTCTGTGAACGGGGCGCAGGAGGACATTGACTTCCACGTCAAGGTGCTCGGGCTGCGGCTGATCAAACGGACAGTGCTCTTCGACGGGATAATCCCGGTCTACCACCTGTATTACAGCAACGCCGACGGCGACCCGAGCGCCGTGCTTACCTCGTTCCCGTTTGCCCAGGCCGGGATCTACGGCCGACGTGGCACCAACCAGGCCCGTGAAGTATTGCTCGCCGTTCCTGCGGGTTCACTGAACTACTGGTCCTCCCGGTTGCAGGAGCGGGTCGCAGACGTGCGGGACGCGACCGTGTTCGATCGACGCCGCGTGCTGTTCCGGCATCCGTCCGGCATCGAATACCAGATGGTCGAGGTCGTCGACGACCCTCGTCGTGGTTACAGCGGAAACGGTGTGCCCGAGGAATACGCCATCCACGGGATTTATGGCGTCGGCGTACACGTCACGGGGCCGGACACCGCCGCCGAGTTCGCCGCCAATCATCTCGGCGCTCGAGAGGGCTTGACCGAAGGTGACCGGTTTGCGTTGGAGGCTGGCAAGTCCGGGCTCGGCGGCGCGGTCGAGCTCGTTGTCAATCGCACAGATGAGCCCGGGACGTGGACTCACGGCGCCGGAACCATTCACCACTTCGCCTGGAACGCAGACACTCTCGAGAACCAGAGCGAGTTGAAACTCGAGATCGAGGGTGCGGGCTACACAGATGTGTCCGAAGTTCGAGACCGCAAGTACTTCAAATCGGTCTACGTCAGGTCACCCGGCGGCGCGCTCTTTGAACTTGCAGTGACCCACAACAGCGGTGGCTGGAACTGCGACGAATCACCGCAGGAGCTAGGCAAACGATTTCAGCTGCCGGAGCAGTTCGAGGCACGGCGCGAGGAGATCCTTGCCCGCCTCGAGCCGATCGGGCTCTGAGGATCAGCGTCGCGACGAGGACGGGCGCGCGTTGCCGGCGGCCAATTCAGCCTTCATCTATCGAGTTGACAACCCCAAGTGAGGAATTCACATGAACGCACCCACAATGCATGACGCCACTAAAGTTCTGGCTGACCCGTCGGCGTACGCCGACGACGAGCGGCTGCACTCGGCGCTGCGGCAGCTGCGGGCTAACAATCCCATTGCGTGGGTGGACCATCCGCCGTATCGGCCGTTCTGGGCGGTCACCAAGCACGCTGACATCATGGCGATCGAGCGCGATAGTGAGCTATTCATCGGCGCGCCCCGCCCACTACTCACACCCGCCGATGCCGACGATCTGCGCAGGGAACAGCAGGAAGCCGGGACCGGCATGCGCACCCTGGTCCAGATGGACGACCCATACCACCGCAAGGTGCGCGCGATCGGCGCGGACTGGTTCCGCCCCAAGGCAATGGGTGACCTGAAGGCGCAGGTGGACCAGCTGGCCAAGCGCTATGTCGACAAGATGCGCGAGATCGGACCTGAGTGCGACTTCGTCACCGACGTCGCAGCCGACTTTCCGCTCTACGTAATCCTGTCCTTGCTGGGTCTTCCCGAATCGGAATTTCCTCGGATGCAGAAACTGACCCAGGAGATGTTCGGCCGCGATGACGCCGAATACCAGCGAAGTCAAGAACCCGAGGCTGTGCTCGCGGTGATGCAGGACTTCCTCGACTACTTCGCCACGCTGACCGCGTCGCGCCGCCACAATCCCACCGGCGACCTCGCCTCAGCCATCGCGAACGGGCGCATCGACGGCGAACCGCTCCCGGATGTGGACACCGCGTCCTACTACGTGATCATCGCGAGCGCCGGCCATGACACCACCAAGGACGCCATTTCCGGCGGGCTGCGTGCGCTCATCGAAAACCCCAGCGAGCTAGGGCGATTGAAACAGGACCTCACGCTGATGCCTACGGCAGTGGAGGAGATGATCCGGTGGACCACGCCGGTGAAAGAATTCATGCGCACCGCAACCGCCGACACCACGGTTCGAGGGGTCGACATCGCCGAAACAGAGTCGGTGTATCTGGCCTACGTGTCCGGAAACCGCGACGAGGAGGTCTTCGATGATCCGTTCCGCTTCGACATCAGCCGCGATCCCAACAAACACCTGGCCTTCGGGTATGGCGTGCGCTACTGCCTCGGCGCCGCGCTGGCGCGGATGGAGATCAGCAGTCTCTACCGCGAACTGCTTCCCAGGCTGAAATCGATCGAGCTTGCGGGCAAGCCCGAATTGTCCGCGACGACGTTCGTCGGGGGGCTCAAACACCTGCCGATCCGATACTCCCTCAAGTGATTTCGGCCTGAAAGCCATCGACGATTGTGCGGGCTCATCGCCGTACACCCCTTTCGATTCTCGACACAGAAGGCATACCGTGACGCAAGTATTGACATATGTACTGGTTCCGGGCGGCTGGCATGGGGCCTGGTCCTGGCGACCGGTCGCGAAGCGGCTTCGCGCGGCGAGCCATCGGGCGGTCACCCTGACGCTGCCCGGGCTGGGCGACGGCGATGATCCGTCGGGTTACAAGCTCAGGGACGCAGTCGATTACGTCGTCAATGAGGTGCGTCGGCTCGAACTCGACGACGTAATCTTAGTTGCGCACAGCTGGGGCGGCTATCCCGCCACCGGAGCCGCTCATCTCCTCACCGACCAGGTCACCAAGATCGTCTACTACAACGCATTCGTGCCGCTTCGCGGCAGATCCCTCGTCGACGAGAACCCGCCCAACGCGCGTGAGTTGATGCTGCGGTTGATCAGCGAATCGCCGTGCCGCGCCATGGCACCGAGCCTGGACCTCGTCGAGCAACTGCTTATGCAAGGCGAGGTTCCCGAGCTGCAACGGTTGGTGGCCGATTTGTTGACCTCACAGTCCGGTGGTTACTTCCTCGATGCTCTCGACGTTGATGCAGCGAGTCTCCGCATTCCCGCCGCCTACATCGCCAGCGAAAACGATTGCGCGCTGCCGCGGCCAGCGGCTGAATTTGCCGCCCGGCTGGGTGTCGAACCCATCGTCGTTCCTGGAACGCACAGCAGCATGCTGACCCACCCTGACTACGTGGCCAATGCAATCCTCACTGCTTGAGCGGGGGAGAGCCGCGGCATCACGCTGCCAGTGGCCGCCTCGTCTCGACCGCTTCGCCGTTCAGCATCATCGGAGCGGCGTCAGCTGGATGCCGATGAGTAAGGACCATCCACGCGCGCTGCTGCCAATGGAAGCGGCGGGTGGCCAGCCGCGGCTCAGCCGCCGGCTGTTGGCGATGGTGGTGCGGCCATCGGCGCCACCCCTGTGGCTAGGGATCATTGTGGCCGCGGCGTTCATCACCGCCGAGACGGTGTCGGTTCACGTTCTTCGAGAGGTCGCGTCGGACAACTCGTTCGGAGCGCTGTTCCTACTCGGCGTGCTGGTCGTCTCGGCTGGATGGGGATTTCCGCTCGCGGTAGCAACGTCGCTGGTGAGCGCCCTGGTATATGTCTACTTCCACCTCGTGACCACGGCCGGGCCGGTGCCGTTGAACATCAGCGACACCGTGGCCGTCTTTGTGTTCCTGCCCATCGCGCTGCTGGCCAACGTCCTCGCCCGCGAGGCCCGCCTGCGCGCCGCAGAATCCGAGCGGCGCCGTCGGGAAGCCGCTGCTCTTGCCGAGCAGCAGGCCGCGCTGCGTCGAGTAGCGACGTTGGTCGCACGCGGCGTCGAATCATCCGAGGTGTACTCGACCGCCGTCGCCGAACTTTCCCGTTTTCTCGGAGGAGTAGCCAATGTGGTGCTGCTGCGGTATGCCAGCGACGAAGCGTCGGTGCTCCTTGCCAGCCGCGGCGACCATGGATTGCCGAGGATGCATATCGGAGAGAGGATTGCGTCCGAGGGTGAGAACATCGCAGCGATCATCCGGCACACCGGAAAACCGGCGCGTCTGGACAGCTACGAGCGCATCGGAGGCCCCGTGGCTGAACGGATGAACCAGCTCGGAATACGGTCGGCGGCCGGTGCGCCGATCGTCGTGGACGGTCGGCTATGGGGTGCGCTGGCGATCGCCTCGGCGCAGTCGGAACCCATGCCACCGGAGATCGAAGCGCGCATCGGCGATTTCGCCGACCTGGTGGCCATCGCCATCTCCAACGCCCAAACCCGCGCCGAACTCACCGCATCACGTGCCCGCATCGTGACTGCTGGCGACCAAGCACGACGCCGCTTCGAGCGAGACCTACACGACGGCGCACAACAGCGGGTGGTGTCGCTTGCGCTGCAACTGCGTGATCTCAAGGTGTCGATACCGCCCGAGCAGCGAAACCTCCGCGACCGAGTCGCTCACCTGGTCGCTGAGATATGCTGTGTTTCAACAGAATTACAGGAGTTTTCGCGAGGCATCCATCCGGCCATCGTGTCGAAAGGCGGTCTTGGCCGCGCGATCAAGTCGCTTGCCCGCCAGTCCGCCATTCCCGTCACCCTCGATCTCGGTCTCGACGTCGATCGCCGGATGCCGGAACCGGCTGAAGTCGCCGCCTATTACGTTGTTGCTGAGGTACTGACGAACGCCGCCAAGCATTCCCAGGCATCCGAGGTCAGCATCCGGGTAACCGCCGAGGAACGCCGACTCCGCCTCGCGATCAGTGATGACGGAATCGGGGGCGCCGTCATCGGCAAGGGCTCTGGGCTGATTGGTCTCAAGGACCGCGTCGAGGCGCTCGGTGGTCACCTGGACATCTCCAGTCCGGCAGACAGCGGGACGACGCTGATGGTCGCCATCCCGCTCGACATCGAGAGTCAAGGGTGAGTAGTTCTGGTACGCGAATGACTTGCGGCGCCGGCGCTTCGCGAACTGCGGAGCGGCTCATCGCGATCTGGTTGGTCGCGATACTGGCACTTGCCACGGGGTGTGACGCGATGACATCGACGGTGACGCCTGCGTCCGACGGATTGCCACAAATATTGCAGCGTGGGATCGTCCGTGTGTGCAGTACCGGTGACTACCGGCCGTTCACCTATCGCGACCCGCATAGCAATTGGAGTGGACTCGACATCGACATGGCCAACGATATGGCCGGCCGACTCGGAGTCCGGTTGGACATGGTGTCGACAACGTGGGCACGTCTGATCAGCGACCTGGGCAACAAGTGTGATGTGGCCATGGGAGGAATCAGCATCACGCTCAATCGCGCCGAGCATGCCATCTACAGCGCTCCCTACCTACGTGATGGAAAAGCGGCAATCGTCCGTTGCACAGACGGATTGAAGTTCCAGACGCTGGGCGCTATCGACCGCCCGGGTGTCCGTGTGGTGGTCAATCCCGGTGGTACGAATGCAGAATTCGACAAAGCCCATATCCACAATGCGCAGGTGGTGAACTATCCGGACAACAACACGATCTTTGAGCAAATCGCCAACAATAACGCCGATGTCATGATCACAGATACCAGTGAGATCCGTTGGCAAGCGAGTCAAGATCCGCGGCTCTGCGGTGAGAGCCTGGACCATCCATTCACGTTCGAGCAGAAGGCCTACCTCATCACCCGAACCGCGACGGACGTTCAGCAGTGGATCAACCAGTGGCTCAACATCACCCAGAACGATGGAACTTATGCGGCGCTGAGCCGGAAGTATCTTGGTGCGGTATTCGGGCCGTGATCGTCGTCTGCCCATCGAGACTGATCGGCGACGTGGTCTGGTCTCTGGCGTCTCCGCGAGGGCGACCGACGAGCGGTGACGCTACCGCGTTGCGGCCAACTCATTGGCGATCCGCTTGGCCACACGCCGCGACTGCCTGCCAAGGTAGCCGATTAAGGAGGGCCGACTGAGATAGCCGAAGAACCTCAATCCGGGTGCGGCCGCCGTCTCGCCCATGACCTGCGGCCTACCGTCGTTGTCGAGGACCTTGAGGTGGCCGACGAGCGGCGCCAGATCGCTGTGGTATCCCGTCGCGGCGATGACGACGTCCGCGTCCAGCCTAGAGCCGTTGGCGAGCGCAACCTTGTCGGCGTCGAACGACTCAACGGCACCCACCACCTCGATCGAACCGTCCTTGATGGCGTCGACCACCTCCATGTCGACAAGCGTCGGGGATTGACCCAGCCGGCGATCGCGGGCGAACACACCCTCGTCTGGAATGGGCAGCCCGACCCGGCTCAGGTCACCCAGGCTGGCCCGGCGCGCCGCGCGGGCGATCGCATCGGCGACGCGAACCGGTGCACGGTAGAGCGGCAACGCGATCCAGTCAGCAGGCAGCCCCCCGGGCATCGACCTCAACATGATGTTCGGCGGTGTCCGCACCGCTAGCCACACTTGTTCGGCATCACCGGTCGCCAGGTCGTGCGCGATCTCCATCCCCGACGAGCCCGCGCCGACGACGAGGACCTTCTTGCCGCGGTACGGCTCGGGATTGCGATATTGCGAGGAGTGCAGTAGCTCGCCGCTGAAGTCGTCGCTGCCTGGCCAGGCCGGAATTCGCGGTGTGTGTTGTTGACCCGTTGCCACCACCACCTGGTGGGCGGCGATGCGACCGGTCGACGTCTGCAGCAGCCACGCGCCCTGCAACCAGTCGATGCGGCGTATTTCGGTGCCCAACAACAGGTCGATGCCCGCCTCACGGGCGTGCCGGTCGAGATAAGCCACCACCTGGTCGCGGTGCGGGAACGTCGGGGTTCCCTTGGGGTAGGGGCGATTCGGCAACTGTGAGAACCGCCTACCGGTGTTGAGCTTGAGGCGGTCGTAACGACCACGCCAGGACGCCGCGACCTCCGCCTTGTCGACCACGAGTGGACGTAGACCCCGGTCGCACAGGCTGACGGCTATTGCGACGCCAGCAGGCCCCGCACCGACCACTGCGACTTGCACCGTGGTCATCTGATGATCTCGACCATCGACCATCGTTGTGATCAACTACTTTCGGTTTCTCATGTCGAACTCACTCAATAGATTCCAGCTGGGGGAGCAGTTCGCAGCAGAGGCGCAAGTTGGCCCCAACTGGCCGACTCCGTATCCGTCACAGGTGTGACACTAGGAAGCGGCCGGGCGGGCGGCGAACTTGCGCCCACTGAGTGAGCGTTTCTCGCCGGTCCACCGTTTCGGGGGCCTACGCCCGGCGCGCGCTAGCTGCGAGGAACTGGGGCTCAGTTTGTGGCACTGAGGATCTTGATCGCGAAGACGAGCGTGTCGCCCTTCTGGATTCCGGCGCTGGGTTGCCCCTCGGGGTAGCCGTCGGCGGAGGTCATCGCGACGGCGACCGTCGACCCGACCTTCTGTCCTGCGATGGCCTTCTGGAATCCCGGCACAACGGCGTCGAGCCGGAAATCAACCGGCGCGCCTTGCTCGTAACTGCTGTCGAACACAGACCCGTCGCGCCCGTTGACGCCCATGTAGCAGACCGAGACGCTGGCCGTGTCGGCGACCACGGGACCATCGCCGGGCCGAAGTGTGTGGACCTGGGTCTCGGTCACGCTGAACGGCGCCTCGACATCGATGCGCGGCGCTGCTGTGTCGGTGGATCCGGTGACCGCGACACTGCCGGTTGCGCCGGGCTGATTCCACTCGGGTGCACCACCCTTCGGCGGCGCCGCCGTCGGGCACGTGCCCGCTGCGGTTGGCGTTTCTGTGGCGGCCGGAGGCGTGAAGACATCGCTGACGGAAGCCGTGGTCGATGCGGATGACGTCGTTGTCGCCGACGTGTCCGTGTCGGATCCACATGCGGTGAGCATCGTGACGAACGGCGCGGCAGATACCGCGAGGGCGGCCAAGGACATGCGGGTGAAGTTCACGGCCGTCACGCTACATCCGCGCGTCATCCTGACCGTCGACGCACGCCCCACACACCGATCGCTATGAGGAGCGCGAAGCTGGCGAAGGTGAAGGCCGGTAACCCGAATGCCGTGATGAGCGGCACTGATAGCGCAGTGATGAGGCCGCCGCCGAGGATCGGCTCGTAGGCAAGCTGCTTGTAGCCGTAGTCATTGGCGGTGCTGGTGCGCCGCTGAGGATCGACCATGTCCGCGAGCACGAATCCGGTCGCCACATTTCCCTGCGACTGTCCGAAGTCGGCGATTGCGTGCTCGAACCAATGCCGGCGGTGGAACCTGCGCCCGAGCCAAACCAACGTGGCCACGCTCCACAGAACGCCAATGATTGTGAAGACGACGATCGCCGGGACGTTAGAGCCCAGGGTGGTCAGCGACATGGTGCCAATCGCGCTGACGAGCAGTGCGTCGAGTGCAATCGCGGAAAGGCCACCCACGGTCCTCTTGTCGATCTTGGCCGCCTGACCGGTCTTGGTCGCAACCCATTGGACGGCGAATCCGCCGATGACGGTCAGCGGGAACAGCGGGAACCGGTCGAGAATGTCGCTGCCCAGGGAGTGAACCGCAAACCGCAGCCCCCATAACAGGAAGACCGCCAACAGGATTGCGGCAGCGATGAGGGCAAAGGCCAGCACGGTCGGATGGATACCGTCGTCCTCGCGCTCACTGGCAAGGAGACCTACGACATCGACCAGTTCCGCGTTGCACCCGCCGACGACCGTGAGCGCGAGGTTGCGCATCACCGTCACCTTGGGGCTGCGTACGGCCCAGCGCACGAGAGCAGAGCCGACGACGACACCGGTGATCATGCTGATCGTCGCCAGACCCAGACCGACGTCTACCAGATCGGGGGCCCCGACATCGCTGAACATCTGTCCCATGCCCGCGATCGTGCCGTGGCCGCCTGCGAAAGACGTCTCGAGCAGTGCACCGGCCTCGGGCGGTAGTCCGAACACCGGCCCCAACACCAGCAAGACCGCTAGCCCGGCCAGCGCGAACTGTCCCAGCGACAGAAACGTGCCGAGCAGCGCATGCGGTGCCGCCGCGTGCCAGAGCTCTCGGGGGCGGGGCAGCGTCTTGCCGATCATGATGGCGCCGAACACGACGTTGATCAGTAGACCAGGCATCACTCGCCAGACGTCGAGAACCTCGGTTGGAAACAGTCCATTCGTGTCGGTGAGCTTTCCCAGCACCTGAGGTCCAAGCAGTAACACCAGGAATCCGGCGACGATGCTCGATGGGATGAACAGCGCGCGCAGGAACGCAGTTCGCGAACGCACCAGCCAGCCGACGGCGAACATGACGCCGAGGATCACCAACGCCAGTCCAACCGTCTGCGCGTCTGTCAGACGGTCGATCATCGAGATCCGTCCTCCCCGAACCATTTGGCACAACTGCAGCGACAGCGAGCACTATGTGTAGCAGCCGTCCGTTTGTTTGACGTGTCCACGCTAGGAGAACGCGGCGCGTTTTGCGGACGGGTTTCGCGGCATTCTTCACAGCCCTCCGGTGGGTTAGGTTTTGCGCATGGCGGCAACTGCAGCGGTGATCGTCGCTGTGACGCTGGTGGCGATGATGACCGGCAGGGTGCCTGCCGTTCTCGCGCTCTTGTGCGCCTTGGTGATCGCCGGACTTCTCGGCATCGCCACTCCGGACGAACTGTTTGCGGGCCTGAGCAACGGCGGTGTCATCACCATCGCGGCAATGCTGATCATCGCCAAAGGAGTGCTCTATACCGGCGTGGTGTCTCGGGTGACCTATCGGCTGCTCGCCGGCGTCAGCACACCACAGCAGGCGCTGCGCCGGCTCATCCCGCCGGTGGGACTCGTCTCGGCGCTCATCAACACCACTCCGATTGTCGCCATGCTCATCCCGGCCGCCAAGGAACTCGAGCATCAATCCGGTGTGCCTGCGCGCAGCGTACTGTTACCGATCGCCCACGCGACCACGCTGGCCGGGTCGGCCACGCTCATCGGGACCAGCTCCAACCTGATCATCGCCGGGCTCGCCGCTCCGAGCGGGGTACAGGTGACGATGTTCTCCTTCGTCCCCATCGCTGTGCCAGTAGCCCTCGTCGGTTGGCTGGTACTGCTCATCATCTCGCCGAAGGTGTTGCGCGGCGGCACCGATGTGGACGAGGAGGTGCTCTCCTGGCGCGCCGAGATTCCGGTCTCGTCAGGGGCCATAGCAGTTGGACGAACGGCGTCCGAAGTGGGCATTGACGCCACACCCGACTTCGAACTGGTTGAGATTCAGCGCTGGGGAATCACTGTCGACCGTGATGCGGTGATCGAGGACGGGGACGTCTTGGTCTACCGCGCGACCGAAGCCGGCGCCCGATTGCTCTGGGGCAGCCCCCGATTCAGTCAATCCCGTCAGGACCTCTACAAGGTCTCGATCGCAACCGACGAGCAGGCGACAGTGCGCGAGCTCGAAGAAAGCGACGACATCATGGTGGTCGCGGCCCAGAGCGAGCAGCTACTGCGTGACACGCCGGCGCGTGCCGGCGAGTTGTGCCTCGTGACGGCGACCTCTGCCGAGGCACTCGCCGACCATCCTCTTGTCGGTCTGTGGCAGAAGGTTGCGGGCAAGGCACCACAAACCGGCAAGACGTGGATCGCGCTGGCCATCCTGGTCGCCGTCATCGTGGCCGGAACATTCGGTGTGGCGCCCATCGAACTGTGTGCCGTCGCGGGTGCCACGCTGATGGTCGTGACCAAGGTGCTGACCCCGCGGTCTGCGGTGCGCGCCCTCAACTGGAACATCCTCGCAATCCTCGCGGGCTCAGTCGGATTGGGCACCATCGTGGTCAAAAGTGGCCTGGGCGACTACATCTCGGATGGAATCCTGAAGGTTTCCGGCGGCAACACCGCCGTCATCGTTCTGGTGATCGCATTCGGTACCACGTTGCTGACCAACGTCATCACCAACGCCGCCGCGGCAGCGATCCTCACGCCGGTCGCCCTCACGGCCGCTGCCGGTAGCGGGCTGAACCCGGTGCTATTGCTGACATTGATCGGAACGTGCATTTCGTTCACATTCCTCAACCCGTTCAGCCATCAGTCGAACCTGATGGTCATGAAACCAGGTGGCTACAGCTCAGCGGAGTTCGTACGCTTCGGAATCCCGCTCACCGCAGCGTCACTCCTCAGCGTGTTCTGCGTGGGCTGGCTTCTGCTGTAAGAACCGCGTCACGTTCCCTTGTCGACCAGGTCGAAAACCATTAAGGCGTGGGAGAACGGTTGTGCTGTAACGCCTGTCGGCCCGAAAGGGTGATCGAGTACGTAAATGAGGTACAGCAGAAAGCTGAGCAGAATGGTCACAATGCTCACCAGAATCACGTGTGCGCGATTGTTCCTCAGCCGCATGAA
>LZSH01000245.1 GCA_001665255.1 Mycobacteriaceae bacterium 1482268.1
ATTCTGTTGTCCTCGTTGAAAACCGAGGCTCGGCTCAACGCCCGTGGGGAGGCATTCCTCTACGACCGCATCACCGGGTATCTGGGTCAGCGCCTACACGTCGAGGACTGGTACCGACGACATCCCGAGATCGACGACGCACCCATCCTGGCTCCGGTGATCGGCCTCGGGTTGCCTCGAACCGGATCCACGGCGTTGTCGATGCTGCTGGCCCAGGATCCCAACGTCCGCTACCTCCGCCGGTGGGAGTCCTCGCAGCCGTGCCCGCCACCGTCGACCGTCGTCGGCGTCGACCCCCGCATCCCTCCCGACAAGGGAGAGATGCTCGGCACCCGCTACCACGTCCCGGCCGACACCCACGGTCCGATGGAGTGCCATGAATTGATGGCCCTGGACTTCAAATCCCATATCTTCCAGTCATTCGCGCAAATCCCTACGTATTCGGCATGGCTGATCGAGACGGCCGACCTCACCTCGACGATGGCCTACCAGCGGCGGGTGATGAAGCTGCTGCAGTGGGGTGAGCCGCATCGGCCGTGGCGACTCAAATGCCCGTCGCACGTGCTCTGGCTCGACGCCGTCGACGCCGTGTTCCCCGACGCCCGATACGTCATGACACACCGCGACCCGACCGACGTCATCCTCTCGGTGGCCGACCTGTACGCCGACATCATCGGCGCGTTCACCGATGACATCGACCATCCATACATCGGCCGGCTCAACGTCGAGCACTGGTCTGTCGGCATGGAACGGGCGCTGCAGTTCCGCGCCGGCGGTGCCGAAAACCGCTTCTACGACATCGACTTTCGCGCGATGCAGGCCGACCCCATCGGAGAGGTGACCGGGCTATATGCGTGGCTCGGTCAACCCGTCACCAAGACGTTCATCGACCGGATGGAGAGTTGGTGGACCCAGGCGGCGGCCGAGCGCGAACCGAGTTCGCATGCCGATCCCGTCGCCTTCGGCATCGACTTCGACGACGTCCGGCCCCGCTTCGCCCGCTACGTCGACCACGCCCACCGCTGGACGACCCATGTCACCAAAGGAGCTCCATGACAATCGATCTCACCGGTGGCATCGACCCCGCACGGGAGTACGTGTTCGCTGAACGTCCGGAGAACCCGGACATGCGGGATTCGGTGAGCTTCTGGACGCTCGACGACAGCGGACGGATCGGCCTGCCGCGGATCGGTGTGGAGGCCGTCGCCGCGAACTGGGACAACCACGACATCCAGATCAACGTTGCCTACCCCGACGGCCGGGTGTACCGCCTACGGGGCGGCGGCCCGTCCCGCAGTCCGATCGGACCGGAGGGTCAACCGACCGTGCTAGGTGCGGGTGGTTTGGTGTTCCGCTGCGTCCAGCCTTTCGCCACCTGGACCATGAGCTACGACGGCAAGGCGGTCGAAACGTCGTCGGCCGCCCTGGCCGCAGGTGACAGCAGCGGGCCGCTGGTGGACATCACCTTCAACGTCGAAGCGACGATGGCCGTGCCGCCCTGGGTTCAGGGCGCGCTGCGCAGCGAGGCCGGCGACCGCATCAGTAATTCCGTCGAAGGCGACCTCATGGGTGGCGCCCGTTACGAGCAGCTGTTCCGCGCACGCGGCTCGGTGACCGCCGGTGGTGACACTCAGGAGTTCAACGGAAGCGGGCTGCGGATCCGGCGGCAAGGCGTCCGCAAGCTTGCTTCCTTCTGGGGACATGCCTGGCAGTCCGCGGTCTTTCCCAGCGGAAAAGCGTTCGGCTACATCGCCTATCCGCCCCGGCCCGACGGACAGCCGACGTTCAACGAGGGGTACATCTTCACCGGCGACGGCGGCCTGATCCCCGCGCGCGCCACCACGGCCCCCTGGCTGACCCGCGTGCAGGCACTTGGCGAGGATGTTTCGCTGGTTCTCGAAACCGACGACGGCACAAGACATGTCATCGAGGGCGAGACGGTGTTCTCCACGCACGACATCCACCACAACGACCAGACCTACTCAGTGTCGGCCATGAAGAAGGAGAACCCCAACTTCCCTGCGCTCCAGCAGGCCGGCGTTCGTTATCGGTGGGACGGCGAGGACGCTTACGGCATGCTCGAACGCTCCAACCCGATCGAGAAGATCGACCTGGGGGCCGCCGCCAACCAGGCGGTGTGAGAGCGCTCGGTTATGGATATTCCCTGATGCAGACACGAAGGGGCCGATATGACCGAGCAAAAGCGCGACCGGACCCACTGGCTCTACATCATGGTGATCATCGGGGTGGTCGCCGGCATCGTCGTCGGGCTGGTGGCGCCTGACGTCGGCAAATCGCTCGGCGTGCTGGGCGAGCTGTTCGTCAAGCTCATCAAGATGATGATCATCCCGGTCATCTTCTGCACGGTGGTGCTCGGCATCGGCAAGATCAAGGCGGCCGCCGTGGGCAAGGTCGGCGGTCTTGCACTGGGCTACTTCCTGGTGATGTCGACCGTCGCGCTGGGCATCGGCCTGATTGTCGGCAACATCATCGCGCCGGGAACCGGTCTGGACATCCCGTCGGACCCGGCCAAGGGCGCCGAACTGGCCGGCCAGGCGGCGGCCAAGGGCGGCCCCATGGACTTCGTCTCCGACATCATTCCAACGACGCTGTTTTCGTCGCTGACCGCGGGCAACGTCCTCCAGGCGCTGTTCGTGGCGCTGTTGGTGGGCTTCGGTATCCAGACCCTGGGCGCCACGGGTGAGCCGCTGTTGCACGGTGTCGAGCTACTGCAGAAACTGGTGTTCCGCATCCTGTTCGGCGTGCTCTGGACGGCACCCATCGGCGCGTTCGGAGCGATGGCCGAGGTGGTCGGCGCCACCGGCTTCGACGCCGTGGTGCAGCTCGGGGTACTGATGTTGGCGTTTTACCTGACGTGCATCATCTTCGTGTTCGGCGTGCTGGGTGTCATCCTGTGGACGGTCAGCCGGGTGTCGATCTTCAAGCTGGCGCGCTACCTTGCGCGGGAGTACCTGCTGATCTTGGCGACGTCGTCGTCGGAGTCGGCGCTGCCCAGGCTGATCGCCAAGATGGAACATGCCGGCGTTGAGCCGGCAACCGTGGGAATCGTTGTGCCGACCGGCTATTCGTTCAACTTGGACGGCACCGCGATCTATTTGACGATGGCCTCGCTGTTCATCGCCGACGCGATGGGCGACCCGTTGTCGATTTCCGAGCAGCTCGGCCTGCTCGCGTTCATGATCCTCGCATCCAAGGGCGCCGCAGGCGTGACCGGCGCCGGCCTGGCGACCCTTGCGGCCGGCGTGCAGGCCCATCGCCCCGAACTACTCAACGGCGTCGGGATCATCGTCGGTATCGACAGGTTCATGTCCGAGGCCCGCGCGCTCACCAACTTCTCGGGCAATGCGGTGGCCACCGTGCTCGTCGGATCGTGGACGAAGTCCGTGGATAACCGCCAGATGCAACGGGTATTGGACGGCGAGAAACCGTTCGACGAAACCACGATGGTCGACGACGACAGCGCCGAAACGTCGGCTGAAGAGCCTGAGCGCGCCGATCGCTAGCGCTGCACCAGGAGCTCCGCCCGGTAGTCCTCGAAAGAAATCGGATCGTCAGGCGTTTGTGGATAGGGCTCGAGTGTCTTCAACGAGATTGTGTACCCGTCGGCTCGAACCGTCTGCTTGTTCTGGCCCGAAGCCGGATTTGTGTTGAATTCCACTGTCGTAGAGGGATTTTCGGGCGACTGCACAACGACAGCCACGCGGGCCTGCCCGGTCCAGAAGCACTCGACGCGGAGTGGACAGCGGGAGTCCTCGAGCACGTCGGTGAAACGCACGCGCAGATTCTCGCCGCTCACCGCTTCCTGCCCGCCGCTGAGCGTGAACTGCTGGCCCAGCGTGAATGAGACCGGATCGGCGCCGGCTTCTCGGCCGAGTTGGCAACTCACCAGCGCGCCTGTCACCACGGCGGCCGTCAGCCAGCGTTTGCGTCTCATCCGTCGATCTCCCAGGTGTGCACCGGCTCGTTGCTGTGCATGCGTTCGCAGTAGCGGCGCAGCATTTCGGCCAGCGCGTCCGGCCGCGTCATGCCTCGCGCCTGCAGGGCACGCACCGTGTCCACCTGCCAGGCCGAGCCGTTGCGGCGGGTCTTCGCACGACCCTCGATGACGCCGAGGTAGCGGTCGGACACCTCGTCGGCCACGCCCCAGCTGCGCAGACCGTCGCGGGCCATCGGGAGCAGTTGGCGCAGCACCAGCTCGTCGGGCGTCACTTCGCCCAGACCGGGCCAATACAACCTGGCATCCATGCCGTGCTGTGCTGATTCCAGGAAATTGTGGTGTGCCGCAGCGAAACTCATCTTGGTCCACAGCGGGCGGTCATCCTCGGACAGGGTGCGGAGCATGCCGTAGTAGAACGCCGAGTTGGCCATCATGTCGACGACGGTGGGACCGGCGGGCAGCACGCGGTTTTCCACGCGCAGGTGTGGTCGCCCGACCCCATTTTCTTCGACGACGTCGTAGACCGGCCGATTCCACCGGTAGATCGTGCCGTTGTGTAGTCGCAACTCGGGCAGTTTCGGCGTGCGCCCCTCGGCCAGCTCCGCGACGGGATCCTCATCGGACAGCTCGGGCAACAGCGATGGGAAATAGCGAACGTTCTCCTCGAACAGGTCGAAGATCGACGTGATCCACCGCTCGCCGAACCACACCCGGGGCCGCACACCCTGTGCCTTGAGTTCGTCGGGACGGGTGTCGGTGGCCTGGGCGAACAACTCGATCCGGGTTTCCGCCCACAGCTCGTGTCCGAAGAAGTACGGCGAGTTGGCGCCCAGCGCGAGTTGCGGACCGGCGATCACCTGCGCGGCATTCCAGTTCTTCGCGAAGTCCTCGGGCGATACCTGCAGATGCAATTGCATACTGGTGCAGGCCGATTCCGGCGCGATCGAGGCGGTCTGCAAGCTGAGGCGCTCCGGGCCCACGATGTCGATCTGGATGTCCTCACCGCGGGCAATGAAGATGGAGTCGTTGAGCGCCTGATAGCGCGTCGAGTTACTCATCCAGTCGCCGGTCAGGTGTTGGGGCATCAACGTCGGCAGGATGCCGATCATCACGATATGGGTGCCGCCCACCGTGGCCTTCGCCTCGGCGGCGTTAAGGCTTGCGCGCACGTCGGACTCCAACTCGAGCGCCGCTCGGCCAGGCAGCGGACGGGGCGGCACATTGAATTCGATGTTGTAGGCGCCCAATTCGGTCTGGTAGGCCGGATCGGCGATGGAGGCCAGCACTTCGGAGTTGCTCATCGCGGGCTGGTACTCGTCATCGACAAGGTTGCACTCGATCTCCATGCCGGTCAGCGGACGCTCGAAGTCGAAGCTCGACCGGGTCAGCATCGTCTCGAAGACATCCAGGCACAGCTGGACCTTGCGCCGGTACTCGCGGCGGTGTGCGCGACTGTAGTCGGTCCGCGTCACCTCTTCGCCCACACCGCCGATGGAACAGGCTCAGTCGCGCCCGCGCAAGGACCATCTGACGGACGGCGCCGGCCGCAGTAGTTTCGGTGATGTCGTTGCTCCATCGACTGGGAGTCCGAAATGACCGAATCCGAACCGACCACTCCGACACAGCAGCCTCCGCCGGCGGCGTTACCCCCGGCCCCGCCGCCTCACAATGTGGGCTGGGCCGTCGCCGCCGTGTTGTTCTTTTGGCCACTGTCCTTCTCGGCCTTCACCCACGCGTTCAACGTGTATCCGCTATGGGCGGCGGGCAACTACGCCGGCGCACAGTACGCGTCCGACCGGGTGCGCCGACTGGGCCAACTCTCGCTGTGGATCGCGGGCGGTCTACTGCTACTGTTCGCCATCTTCTACGCCATCTTCGTGATCGTGCTGATCTCGCAGGGCGGCGACTGGGGCCACCACGGCCGCTATGCAGACTGACGGCTGGCGACGGCCACCTGCGGGCTGAGAAGGCCGCCGCGCAGCTCGAGTTCGATCGCCGGGTCGGCGTGTTGGGCCAGGGCGCGCAGGGCCGACGGGCTGTAGCAGCGCAGCGAGCTGATCACGCCGTCGTGCACGAACGGCACCCACGGCGCCAGCGGCAGCATGGTCGCCAGCCGCACGAGGTGCAGCGGGGCGGGCAGCCGCGGCAGGTCGATGATCAACAACTTGGTTGCTGCCCGGGTGCCCTCGGCAAGCACCCGCGCGGCCAGCTTCGGCCGCAGGTGGTGGAAGGACAGCACGAACACGGCGAGGTCGAATTGCCGGTCAGGCGCGTCGATCGCCGTCGCGTCCATCTGGCGCACGGTGGCGCGGGGATGCTGGCCGAGGTCTGTGTCGGTGATGGCCCGCACCGATGCGGTTTCGACATCGGTGACCGTGAGCTCAGCGGTGGGATGCCATTCGAGCAGCTTGCGCGACAGGGCGCCGTGGCCTGCTCCCAGTTCGAGGATCTTGGGGTCGGGCACGTCGGCCACTTCGTCGAGCGCGATGTGGGCGAATTTCTCGGTGGTGCCGAAGACTTCGCCGGTCCATTCGAGCGCCCGAACGACGCTGCGCTTCTTGTGGTCGTCGACGTCGTCACGGTCGAGGTACTCCAGGCGGCCGGTCTCCAGCAGCCGATCGAGGCACGACGCGTTGGGGCCGCCGCGAGGCATGCGGTCAATGTCGGGTGTCGCCGGCCTTCCGGCTCCAATGTCGACGAAGTCGCCTGGCATGTGGTCCATGATGGACGACTGGAGCCGTCAGAAGGGAAGCAGGTCGTTGGCAGAGTTTGTGGCAGCAATCGATCAGGGCACCACCAGCACCCGCGCCATGATCTTCGACCACGACGGCGCCGAGGTCGGGCGCCATCAGCTCGAGCACGAACAGATCCTGCCGCAGGCGGGCTGGGTGGAGCACAATCCGGTTGAGATCTGGGAGCGCACCGCATCGGTGCTGACGTCGGTGTTGAACAAGACGAAGTTGTCGACAACCGACCTTGCGGCGCTTGGCATTACAAATCAGCGCGAGACGTCGCTGGTATGGAACCGCAAGACCGGCCGCCCTTACTACAACGCGATCGTCTGGCAGGACACCCGCACCGACCGCATCGCCTCAGCGCTCGACCGGGACGGCCGCGGCAACGTGATCAGACGCAAGGCCGGTCTGCCGCCGGCCACTTACTTCGCCGGCGGCAAGGTGCAGTGGATCCTGGAGAACGTCGACGGCGTCCGCGAGGATGCCGAGAAGGGCGACGCCGTATTCGGCACCGCCGACTCGTGGGTGCTGTGGAATCTCACGGGCGGCACCCGCGGCGGCGTGCACGTCACCGACGTCACCAACGCGAGCCGCACCATGTTGATGAACCTCGAAACCCTCGATTGGGACGACGAGCTGTTGTCGTTCTTCGACATCCCGCGCGAGATGCTGCCCGAGATCAAGCCGTCGTCGAATCCGCAGTCCTACGGCATCACCCGCGACGAGGGGCCCGTCAACGGCCAGATCCCGATCACCGGAATCCTCGGCGACCAGCAGGCCGCCATGGTCGGGCAGGTGTGCCTGGACGCCGGTGAGGCGAAGAACACCTACGGCACCGGTAATTTCCTGCTGCTGAACACCGGCGAGAAGATCGTGCGTTCGGACAACGGGCTGCTGACCACCGTCTGCTACCAGTTCGGCGACGCGAAACCCGTTTATGCACTTGAGGGTTCGATCGCGGTCACCGGTTCGGCCGTGCAGTGGCTGCGCGACCAGCTGGGCATCATCAGCGGCGCATCCCAGAGCGAGTCGCTGGCCCGTCAGGTCGAAGACAACGGCGGGGTGTACTTCGTACCTGCTTTCTCGGGGTTGTTCGCGCCGTACTGGCGTTCGGATGCCCGCGGCGCGATCGTCGGGTTGTCGCGGTTCAACACCAACGCCCACGTGGCGCGGGCGACGCTGGAGGCGATCTGCTACCAGAGCCGCGATGTTGTCGACGCGATGGAGGCCGACTCGGGGGTGCACATGGAGGTGCTCAAGGTCGACGGCGGAATCACCGCCAACGACCTGTGCATGCAGATCCAGGCCGACGTGCTCGGCGTCGATGTCGTGAAGCCGGTCGTCGCGGAGACCACCGCGCTCGGCGCTGCATACGCGGCGGGCCTTGCGGTCGGATTCTGGGAGAACCCCGACGACCTGCGATCCAACTGGCAGGAGGACAAGCGCTGGACGCCCGACTGGAGCGACGACCAGCGCGCCGCCGGCTATGCGGGGTGGAAGAAGGCCGTTGAACGCACGCTGGACTGGGTGGACGTGGAGTAGACGCTAGGCGGCGTCGTCGAGTTCGCGCTTCGTCTCGTCGGCCAGCTCGATGTCGGCCACCGCGGCGTTCTCCTCCAGATGCTGCACCGACGAGGTGCCGGGAATGAGCAAGACATTGGGCGCGATCGACAGCGTCCACGCGAGCGCGATCTGCGCGGGCGTCCGGCCCTGCCGTTCGGCCTCCCGCCTGACGGCGGGGTGTCCCAGCACCGGATTGTCGGTCGCGAACGCCGACCCGAGCGGAAAGAACGGCACGAACGCGATCCCGTGTTCGAGGCACGCGTCGAGCACCGGCTGGGAAGTCCGGTCGACGAGGTTGTAGGCGTTCTGCACGCAGACGATCTCGGTGCGGTCCACTGCGATCTGCAGATGCTCAATCGTGATGCTGCTCAACCCGATTCCACCGATGAGACCCTCGTCGCGGGCCTTGATCATCACGTCGAGCTGACGGTCGAACAGTTCTCGGTCGACTGGGCCGGGGCTGGCGGGATCACCGGCGTGGATGCGCAGGTTGACCGCGGCCAGCCGGTCGGTGTCCAGCGTGCGCAGGTTCTCTTCGATGCTGGCCCGCAAATCGTCGGGGTTCTGGGCGGGCAGCCACGCACCTGAATCGTCGCGAGTAGCGCCGACCTTGCTGACCAGTGCGAGATTGGCCGGATAGGGGTGAAGAGCCTCGCGGATCAGTTCGTTGGCGACATTCGGCCCGTAGAACTGCGCGGTGTCGATGTGGTTGATGCCCAACTCGACCGCTCGGCGCAGAACCGCTACCGCTTGATCCCGGTCCCGAGGGGGGCCGAAAACGCCAGGCCCGGGTAATTGCATGGCGCCGAATCCGACGCGGCCGACATGGAAAGAGCCCAGCGGGAACGTTTGCATAGTTAGTGCGTACACGATTCCCGCCGGGCTTATTCCGGCTGGCTCTCCGCTTACGCCGAATCGTCGGTTTCGGCGAGGATGTTGTAGACCTCGCGGCGGGCGTTGTTGACAACGTCGACGATGCGCTGCTGCTGTTCGTCAGAAGCGGCGAACGCCGACTGGGCAACGGCGCCCATCAGTTGGGTCAGCGCGGCGTGGAGGCTGGCGTGGCCGGGCTCGACATCTGCGGCCATCTCTTCCCACGGGGGAGTCTCAACCTTCTCGGCGGCCGCGCGACCGTCGTCGGTCAGCTCGAAAAGCCGCTTGCTGCCCTCTGTTTCGGTGCCGACGATGAGGCCCTCGTCGACCAGCAGTTGCAGGGTCGGGTAGACCGAGCCGGGGCTCGGTCGCCACAGGCCGCCACTGCGATCGGAGATCTCCTGGATCATCTCGTAGCCGTGCATGGCGCGGTCGGTCAGCAGAGCCAGAATGGCCGCGCGGACGTCGCCCCGCTTGCCCCGCCTGCCGCCACCGCGACGTCCGCGGGGGCCGCCGAAACCGAAGCCGAAGCCGCCACGTGGGTCGAAGCCGAAGCCGCCGCGCCCGGGGCCGAATCCGCCGAAGCCGGCCTGGAAGTCGGGTCCGAACGGGCCGTGTCGGTCGGTGCCGTGCTCGCGGATGTGGTCGCGAAACTCGCGACGGGCCTGCCGCCGTTGCTCATGAAGGGCGCGACGTTGTTCGGGTCCGAAGCCGAAGCCGAACCCGCCGGGTTGTGGTGTGAATGGGTCGTTCATGAGGAAGTCCTTTACTTCGCGAGGAAACGCCCCATGCGTTTCCGATACGTCAACGATATATCGGAAACTATCGCGATGCAACGTTGCTGTAGGCGGCAAGGAACACCTCGACACCCGCCCGGGCGTAGGCGTCGACGTCCAGGCCGGCAAGCACCTCCGGTGCGCCGTCGAACAGGGCCTGGTCGATCGGCCGACCCACGATGAGGAACGCGAAGTGCTCAGCGGCGAGCGATGGTTGAGGAACACGCAGCAGATCTCTGCTGTGGAGTCGGGCGAACGCCTCGGTGAGTGCCGTCAGCGTGCGCACCGGCGCGTGCTGGTAGTACAGCTTCGCCAGTTCGGGCAGCCGGTTGGCCTCGCCGATCACCAAGCGGCGCAATTGCACAACGTTCTCCTGCAGCACCGCGCGCAGGTAGTCGGCGGCCAGCTCGACCAGGGCCGTCTCGAGGTCAGCGCTCGTGGTGAGAGCGGCGATCCGATCGCCGATGGACGCGGCCGTGCTGTCCAACGCGTCGGTGACGATCGCATACAGCAGCTCGCGCTTCTCGCCGAAATGTTTGTAGACGGTCTGCTTGGACACGGCCGCGGTGGCGGCCACCTGGTCCATGCTCGTGCCCTGGTAGCCGTTGCTCAGAAACAGCTGCTGGCCGGAGGACAGTATCGTCTGCCGCTTCTGAGCCGACCGCCCCGTCAATGCCCCGGTCATCGTTCACGCACCTTCATGCCCGCAGAGTACTAGACAGTCTAGTTCCATGTCGATTACAGTACTGAACCGTCTAGTTCCGTGCCGAGGAGGAGCCGATCATGCCTTCTGAAACGAATTGTCCGCCGTTGGCCGCCCGCATCACCAGGTCTCTGCTCGGGTACGGGGTGATCGCGGGCCCGATCTACGTCATCGCGGTGGCCGCGCAGGCGACAACCAGAGAAGGGTTCGACCCCACGCGACACGCGGCGAGCCAACTCGCCAATGGGGACTTCGGCTGGATCCAAACGGTGACGTTCCTCGTCACGGGTGCGATGACCGTTGCAGCAGCGGTGGGGATTCGGCGCGCGCTACCTGTCGGCCGGTCCTCGGTGTGGGCGGCGAGCCTGATCGGCGTCTACGGTGCCGGGCTCATCGTCGCCGGGTGCTTCCGCGCCGACCCGTCCGACGGCTTCCCGCCCGGCACACCTCCGGGCATGGGCGAACCGACGTGGCATGGGTTGGTGCATCTCATGGCCGCAGGCGTCGGGTTCATCGCCCTGGTGGCTGCCTGCTTCGTCTTCGCAGCACGTTTTTCCCGCGACGGCGAACGGGCGTGGGCGTGGTTCTCCCGGATCACCGGCATCGCCTTCGCGGGCACGTTCGTCTTCTTGGCCTCCGGCGCCGGCACCGCGGCGATCGTGTCGTTCACCGCGGCGGTCGCGGTGGTGTGGGCCTGGCTGGCTGCCGTCTCGGTCAAGCTCTACCGCGCTAGCTAGGGGGTGCGAACCCACCGCTGCCCGGTGGTGCGGGCGGCGCGGGTGGCACGGGCTGCCCCCACGGCGGCGGCTGCTGTGGCGCCGGCCGCAGCCGTTGCAGCTCACGCCGGTGCCGCTCGGCCAGCACGGCGGCGAGCACATACTGCGGGGGTACCCCCGGCGGCGGGGGCGGCGAGATCCGCGTGACCACGTCACCGGCGATGCGATAGGCCATCTGATCGCGGATTGCTGGATCCAATTGCGCTGCCCGCGAAAGGAATTGACGAGCCAGGTCGGCCTGTTCGGCGCCGAGACCGGACAGCTGAAGGGTGGACGCCCACCACGCAAGAGACGGCGGCATGACAGGCGGCGGCGGAAGCTTGGGCCCGCGTTCACTGATCACGAGGGTGCCTGCGAACACATCCCCGAGCCTCTTGCCTTTCGACGACAGCAGGCTGCAGATCACGGCGGGTGCACCGAAGAACATCCAGATCTCGACGAAGGAGGCCAGCGCGCGAAACAGCGCCTGCCGGAAGCGTTCCGGGCCGCCGTCATCGGAGACCACCCGCAGCCCGAGCGCCATCTTGCCCAGCGTCTTGCCGCGCGTGGCGCTTTCGAAGATCAGTGGATAGCCGATCAGCGCCAGCACGGTGAAGATGATGAGCACCGCTCCCGACAGCGCCGCATCAAGCGTGCCCAGCGTCAACGCCCACAGCATCACGCCGGCCAGATAGCCGATGAAGATCACCGAGATATCGATCAAGGCGGACAGTGCCCGGACGGGAAGCTGGGCGATCTGGACGTCGAGAACGACGGCGTCGCCGGTCACCACCTGTTCTGCCTGCCCGACCATGCCCGCCACGCTACTAGGATTTGCCAGGTGGATGTCGACGCGTTCGTGCTGGCCCACCGGCCCACGTGGAATCGGCTCGAGGAGCTGGTCAAGCGTCGCAGGCGGTTGACTGGCGCCGAGGTCGACGAGCTTGTCGATCTGTATCAGCGGGTCTCGACGCACTTGTCGATGGTGCGGACGGCTTCGGCGGACTCCGTACTCGTGGGCCGGCTGTCGTCGCTGGTGGCCCGGGCCCGGTCTGCCGTCACCAGCGCGCACGCACCGCTGTGGAGCGAATTCGTCCGGTTCTGGACGGTGTCGTTCCCGGTCGCCACCTACCGATCGTGGCGGTGGTGGGCCGCCACCGCCGTGGTGTTCTTCGCCGTGACGGCGGTGATCGCGATGTGGGTGGCGGGAAATCCCGAGGTGCAGAGCGCCATCGGAACCCCCAGCGAGATAGAGCATTTGGTCAATCACGAAGTCGCCGACTACTACAGCGAGCACCCCTCGGCGTCGTTCGCGCTTCAGGTGTGGACGAACAACTCGCTGGTGGCCGCCCAGTGCATCGCCTTCGCGCTTCTGCTGGGCATACCCATCCCGTACATCCTGTTCCAGAACGCCGCCAACCTCGGCGTCATCGCCGGCTTGATGTTCGACGCGGGCAAAGGCGACATCCTGCTCGGCCTGCTCACCCCACACGGGTTGCTGGAACTGACCGCGGTGTTCCTTGCCGGCGCTGCGGGCATGCGGCTGGGGTGGACGGCGATCTCGCCCGGTGATCGGCCCCGCGGACAGGCACTCGCCGAACAGGGCAGGGCGGTGGTGTCGGTCGCCGTCGGGCTCGTCGCCGTGCTGCTGGTCTCCGGGCTCATCGAGGCGATGGTGACACCGTCGCCGTTTCCGACCTTCGTGCGCATCGGTATCGGGGTTCTCGCCGAAGCCGGGTTCCTGGCCTACATCATCTACTTCGGGCGAAAAGCCGTGGCCGCGAGCGAATCCGGTGATCTGGACGACGCCCCCGACGTCGTCCCGACGGGCTGACTCTATAGGCGCCCGGTGGCTTTCATCGCCAGATAATGATCGGCCAGTGCGGGTGCCAACTCATCCGGCGGGGCGTCGACCACGTCGACCCCGTGGCGCCGCAACCGCGACGCGATGGACCGCCTGTCGTTGCGGGCCCGTTCGGCGGCCGCGGCGTCGTACACCGCAGCGGCATCGGAGCGGCCGGCGGCGAGTCGATCGATCCGAGGGTCGGCGACCGCGGCCACCAGGACCTGATGTCTGGCCGACAGCTGCGGCAATACAGTCATCAGCCCTTCGTCGAGCGCCGACGCGTTCAGGTCGGTCATCAGCACCACCAGCGCGCGCCTGCGGACGCGGCGCTGTACCGCGGCCACAACCGCGGTGGCATCCAACTCGACCAGGGCCGGCTCCAACGGAGCCATGGCATTGACCAGCTGGGCGAGCAGTTCGGTGCGGGACGCGTTGAACACGCCAGCCCTGCTCACCCGGTCGTGCGCGAGGAAGTCGACATGGTCGCCGGCCCGAGAAGCCAACGCGGCCAACAGAAGCGCGGCGTCCATCGACCAGTCCAACCGCGGCCACCCACCGGGGTCGGAATGGGTCGGGTCGACGCCGACCCGGCCCGCTGATGTGCGGCCGGTGTCCAGAACCAGCACGATCCGGCGGTCACGCTCGGGTCGCCAGGTCCGAACGACAACATCGGCGCGGCGTGCGGTGGCACGCCAGTCGATGGAACGGACGTCATCGCCGATGACGTATTCACGCAGCGAGTCGAATTCGGTGCCCTGGCCACGGATCAGCACGGGCACCGCGCCGTCGAGCTCCCGCAGCTTCGCCAGTCGCGACGGCAAATGCTTGCGGGACAGGAACGGCGGCAGTATCCGGATCTGCCACGGCACCCGGTGTGAGCTCTGCCTGCCGGCCAGACCGAGCGGACCCAACGACCTGGCGGTCACCAACGCCGACCGCTGATCGCCCCGGCGTACTGGCCGCAGCCATGTTTCCACGTCAACCTGTTGGCCCACAGGCAGATCCACCGGATGGGTGCGCGGCTGGGCTTGTCCGCTCGGCGGCCAGGCGTCGCGGACCTGGCCGCGCATCCGGCGCCGTCCGCGGTTCACGATCGACAATGTGGCGGCCACCGGCTGGCCCAATCGCGCAGCGGTGTCGCCGGACCTGGTGAACTGAAGCTGTCGCGTGCTGGCGGCCAAGGACACATCCACTGCCACCCCGACCGCCAGCACGGTAAGCAGTGTGGCGAATGCCGTTGCAGGCCAAGGTGATAGTGCAATAGGCAGGACGCACACCAGTGCCACCAGGCCGGCGCGCCCGGTGACGACCACTATCGCGGCACCGGCACCGCGGCCAAGATGCCGTCGAGAACGGCGTCCGGGCTGGCGCCCTCCAGTTCGGCCTCCGGTCGCAACGCGACCCTGTGCCGCAGTGTCGGACGTGCCATCGCCTTGACGTCGTCGGGCGTCACGTAGTTGCGACCCGATAGCCACGCCCAGGTCCGTGCGGTGGCCAACAACGCAGTCGCCCCGCGCGGTGAGACGCCGAGCTGCAGTGACGGCGAATGTCTTGTGGCGCCGACGATGTCGACGATGTAGCCGAGCACTTCGTCGGCCACCAGCACCTCGCGCACGGCCGATCGGCCTGCGGCGAGCTCGGCCGCGCCTGCGACGGGCCGCACCGCAGACAGATCACGCGGATCGAAGCCGCGCGCATGACGGTTCAGGATCGCGATCTCCTGATCGCGCGGCGGCAGGGGGACGGTGAGCTTCAGCAGGAATCGGTCCAGCTGGGCTTCCGGCAGCTGATAGGTGCCCTCGTATTCGATCGGGTTCTGCGTGGCAGCGACGATGAAGGGATCGGGCAGCGGGCGCGGCTGACCCTCGACGCTGACCTGACGTTCTTCCATCGCTTCCAGGAGCGCGGCCTGAGTCTTCGGTGGCGTCCGGTTGATCTCGTCAGCCAGCAGCAGGTTGGTGAACACCGGACCCGGGTGGAATTCGAATTCGGCGGTGCGGGCGTCATAAACCAATGAGCCGGTGACGTCGCCCGGCATCAGGTCCGGGGTGAACTGGACCCGCTTGAACTCCAATTGCAACGCGGCGGCCAACGTTCGCACCAGCAGGGTCTTGGCGACGCCGGGCACGCCTTCGAGCAGCACATGGCCGCGGCACAGCAGCGCGATCACCAGACCACTGATGACTGCGTCCTGACCGACGACCACCTTGGCGATCTCGTTGCGTAAGGCCAGCAACGCATTTCGCGCCGTATCCTGGGCTACCGGCGTAGTCACGAGTGTGCGACCTGCCTTTCGATGTCGTCGAGCGCGCCGGCCAGGTTGACCAGGTCGGCGTCGGTCGCCGGCGGCGGACCGAATAGCGTATGTCCTACCACTTGCGGATCGCGTCCTATGCGCTGCGCCACCGTCTCGGCGATGGCAGAGCGTTCGGCGTCGGGTCCGAGTCCGAGTCTCGGCATGAGCCTCTGCAACGTCGCCGTGCGCAGTGCGTCAGCTGCACGGTCGCCGGCGCGACGCGACCGATACAGCCGGCCGCGGCCCTCGGCTGTTTCAGAGGCGCGAACGACCACCGGAAGCTGTTCGGCGACCAGCGGGCCGATCCGCCGCCCCTTCCACAGTGCGACCAGCAGGACGACGAGACACAGTTGCAGCACGACCCACGACACGCGGTCGGGTATGAGCTCGGAAACCGTTGCGCCGCCCGATGACTCGTTACCCTCCGGACGTTGCGGCGCATACCAGATCAGTCGCGGCTGCGTGCCTGCGAGGTTCATAGCGAGCGCGGCGTTGCCCTGTTTGGGGAGACCCGCGTTGGTCATGAAGTCCGCGCTGCCGACGACGGTGACGGTGCGGAAGCCGTCGCGGTAGCGTGCCACGGCGCCGTCGTAGCAGCGAGTCACGTGCGCGTCACCGGAGGCCTCGAAGGTATCGCTTGCGCCGAATTGCACATCGCCAGCCCGCGTCGCTTCCCGGAGATCGCAGTCGGGTGCGCCCCCGGTAGTGCCCGCCCCGGACCGCCGGATCTCCGGTGCGAGCACCTCCCGGGTGCGCGAGATGGGCTCGACGACGAGCCGGTCCCCGGGTAGCGCGGCCAACCGCCTGAGCACGTCGTCATCTGCGAGGTGACGTGTCTGGGCCGTCAGCACAAGGGAATCCGGCCGGGCCGCGCGTTCGACCGCGGCGATGTCGTCGGCGACGATCACGTCGACGCCACGGTCACGCAGCAAGGCGACCAGCGCATGTGCGCCGCCGGCGGACGTTGCCTCGGCGTCCATTCGGCCGCCCGGTCGAGGCGAGGTCAGCAAGGTGGTGAACGTCGTGACGGCCCCGATGACAAGCAACGCCGCCACCACCCAGCGGCCGGTACGCCAACGCTGCTTGACGGTCGGACCGACCGCCGTTGCGGTGTTCGTCATCGCACCACCGTCCAGGCGTCCGCGGACGCGGCGGCGGCCGACGACGCGGTGGCCTTGGCGGGCCCACGGGACTGCAGGTGGTCGTCAAGGTCGGCGATCATGCGATACGCCGGTTCGGTCCCGGGCCGCTCGCCGTAGGTGACATCATTGAACGCTGTTGCAGCCTGGGCTAATTCGTCGGAAAGGCCCGGCACCGCGGCCGCCGCGTCCTTGGCGAGCTCGGTCGCCGTTCGTCCCGGCACGGGGTTGAGCACACCGTCTTCTTCGAGCTGTCGTGCGACAGCTCTGAGGCGATGGCGGATTGCCGCGGCCCACTCGCCTTGTGCCGCATACTGTTCGGCGGTGGCGCGGTGCTGGCTGGCGGTCAGCCCGTGGGAGTCGAAGAGGGCATGCTCACCGCCGCGGCTGGTGCGCATCGTGCGGCGCGCTATTCGCACAGCGACCACCACCGCAACCGCCAGGATGATCACCAGCACGGTGATGGTGAACCAGCCGCCGGGTAACGAGGAACCTTCCTGTGCGATGCGATAGATCAGGTCGTCAAGCCAGTCCGCGATGCGTTCGGTCAAAGACGGCTTGGGATAGATCGGTTTGGCTAGCTCGCGCTGCGCCGCCTCCTGGGCGGCGTCTCGGTCGATGTCTATCGCTGGCACGTCAGGGCTGCCGGGTTAGCCACAAATGATCGGTCGAGTCGGGCGCTGCGCCCGGTGCGGCCATCGCCGCGCCCGTCTGGAGCACCAGGTCGAACGCCTCGGCCCGGATCCGCCGGTCGGTGTAGATCAGCACCACCGCGCCCGCAGTGAACGGCGCGGTGATGATCTGTCCGACCGCGCCGCCGATCGCGACAAGCACGAGAGCAATCGGGATCGTCGCGGTGGATTCCGAACCGACCAGCATGATTTGGCCGACAAGGCTGAACGGGATTGACACCGCCGCCGCGACGATGCCCGCGACAAGTGTGGCGAGCAGGCGGATCCCCAGCACCCGCCAGAAGTCGCCCTTGATCAGCCGTATCGACCGCTTGGTGGCGGGGAAGACACCGAGGCGCTCGAGCACGATCAGCGGGGGCGCGAAGGTGAGCACGGTCCAGAGGTAGATCAGCAGCGCGATCAGACCGAGTACCAACGGGATCGCGATGACGAACGCCGCCGCACCGCTCAGCGAGGCGACGACGATGATCGCGAACACCACGACGAAGACCGGAACGGCGACAGCGAGCAGCCACAACATCATGAAACCGAACAGCGGCAACAGCCGGCTCCGGACGCGTTGCCACGCCTCACCGATCGTGATGGTGGAACCGAACACCGCTCGTCCGACGATGACCGTGAGCATGCCGCTCAGCACGATCGACGACAGCAGCGTGGTGACGGTGCTGGCGATGCTGGACGCAGACGATCCCACGACTGCGGCCGTCGACCCTTCCTCGCCGCGCAGCACCCCGAGTTCGCCCATGGCTGCCAGCGGGCCGATCTGCAGGACGAGCCCGATGAGCTGGGCGATCACCACCACGATGGTCGTCAGCCCCAGCGTTGCCTTCGGGTTGGTCCGGATATAGGAGAACGCGCCGTTGAGGATGTCGGTCAGGCTGAG
>LZSH01000246.1 GCA_001665255.1 Mycobacteriaceae bacterium 1482268.1
GCGCATCGCCTCTCAGCGGCATGGGTACCAGCCTTGCACTCGTTGGCGCCTACATCCTGGCCGGTGAACTCGGCCGCGCCGATTCGTTCGACGCTCACGTCCTGGACAAGGCGTTCGATCGCTACCAGAAGACCATGCGTCCCTACGTCGACAAGTGCCAGGACCTCCCCAACCGCGTCGACCGCTACGCGCCGAGCTCGGCGTCGGACATCGCGATCAACATCGCGGTGATGAAGTGGATGCAGCGCTGGCCGTTTCGGCCCATTGCGGCCAGATTGTGGTTCACCACAGCGGATTCCATTGACCTGCCGGACTATAAGTGAGTCACACGCAACGCGACAGCACCCTGCCGAATTGCAGGAGTCGCTCCATCTGCGCCAGCCCGCCGTTGTCGACGGACTTGTCGTAGCGGAACGACTCGCAGAAATAGTCGATGTCGGTGGCGTTCTTCTCATGACTGCGCGTGATGAGTTGGGTGTACATCCGCAAGCGCACCTCTGACAGCCGTCGGGTCCCGTCGTTGAGGATGTCGAACTCCGTCGTCAGGATGTGGTCGGTGATCGTCGACAGCAGAATCGTTCGCACCGACGCATTGAGTACCTGCCGCTGCCTGTCTTCCAACATCGACACGTCATCGTCGGCGCGCCACATGATCAGCCTCCGACCATCGGTCGCCACGACCTCCTGCGACAGGGCTTCACCCCACGACTCCTCGGTCAGTCGCCGCGCCATGAAGAAGGACTGGATCGACGGGAAGTCGACCACGCCGCGAAGTTGGTCAAGTGCCACAACCGGATCCCGCAGATAAACCTTGGCGGCGTCTTCGATGCCGTAATACGGCGCCCAGTCCTGTGGTGTGGCCACCGAACAAGGGTAGTTAGGACGGGTTGGTCGATCCAGTCAGGAATGGTCTGATCCACCCCGAAGAGCCGCCGACGCGGCCCGGATCTGGGGTGTCACCAACATGACCTGTCCCAGCACGCCGTTGACGAAGCCCGGCGAGTCGTCGGTGGACAAGTGCTTGGCCAGTTCGACGGCCTCGTCTACGGCGACGGGTTCCGGAACGTCGTCGGCGTGCAAGAGTTCCCAGACTGCGACCCGTAGGATCGCCCGATCCACCGCGGGCAACCGGTCCAGCGTCCAGCCCTGCAGATGCGCAGAGATCAGGTCGTCGATGTGGGCGGAGTGCTGCGTGACGCCGTTGGCCACCGTCACCGTGTAGGGGTTCAGCGGCGAGATGTCGGATTGGCTCTGCGCCAACGCCTCTCGCGCTTCGGCGGCCTGCGCGGGCGTGATTCCCCGGGCCTCCGCCTCGAACAACAGGTCGACGGCCCTCTTACGGGCCTGATGCCTGCCCCGGTCGGGCTTGGGCTTGGTCAATTCACTCGGCCCAGATAGCTGCCGTCGCGCGAATCGACCTTGAGCTTGTCACCGGTGTTGATGAACAGCGGCACCTGAATCTCGGCGCCGGTCTCGACGGTGGCCGGCTTGGTCCCCGCGCTGGACCGGTCGCCCTGCAGACCGGGCTCGGTATGGGTCACCTCGAGCTCGACGGTGACCGGCAGCTCGATGTAGAGCGCCGTGCCGTTGTGGAAGGCCACCTGCACAGGCAGGCCCTCGAGCAGGAAGCGCGCGTCGTCGCCGACCAGCGAGTCCGGCAGATGATGCTGCTCGTAATCCTGGCTGTCCATGAAGACGAAGTCCGAGCCGTCCTTGTACAGGTAGGTGGTGTCGCGGCGGTCCACGGTCGCGGTCTCGACCTTGACCCCGGCGTTGAATGTTTTGTCGACGACCTTGCCCGACAGCACGTTCTTCAGCTTGGTACGCACGAACGCGGGCCCCTTGCCCGGCTTGACGTGCTGGAACTCGACGATGGACCACAGCTGGCCATCAATATTCAGAACGAGACCGTTCTTGAAGTCGGCGGTCGATGCCACGGCGGTACTACTCCTCGTCTCTCAATCGAGAATGGCCAGTTCCTTGGGGAACTGGGTAAGCAATTCGGGCGTCGCTTCGCACACGACCAGGATGTCTTCGATGCGGACACCGCCGCGATCGGGCAGATAGACACCGGGCTCCACAGTCACCGCGGAGCCAGCAAGGAGTGTACCGGCGGCCGAGGCGTTGATTCCCGGCGCTTCGTGGATATCCAGCCCGACGCCGTGGCCGAGGCCGTGGGTGAAGTTGTCGGCGTAACCGGCTTCGGCGATCACCTGGCGCGATGCGGCGTCCACGTCTTTTAGCGCGACGCCGGGTGCGACGGCGTCGCGACCGGCTTGCTGGGCCGCGGCGACCAGTTGATACAGGTCGAGTTGCCATTGCGCCGCCGGCCCGAGCACGAAGGTGCGCGTCATGTCGGAGTGGTAGCCGCACACCAGCGCGCCGAAGTCGATCTTGACGAAGTCACCGGCGGTGAGGACAGCGTCGGTCGGCCGGTGGTGTGGGATCGCGGAATTGGCGCCGGTCGCCACGATCGTCTCGAACGACACACCGTCCGCGCCGTGATCGAGCATCAACGATTCCAGTTCGCGGCCGACCTCCCTCTCGGTCCGGCCCGGCCGCAGGCCACCCCGCTCAACCAGGTCGGTTAGCGCCGCGTCGGCCGCTTCGCAGGCCAGCCGCAGCAGCGCGATTTCGCCGGCGTCCTTGACCTCGCGCAGCGCCTCGACTGTGCCCGCCGCACGTACCAGCTCGGTGGTGGCGGCTTCCTTCGCCAGCGCGTCGAAGCCCTCGACCGTCACGACGTGACTCTCGAAACCCAGCCGACGCACGCCGGCCGCGGCGGCCCTACCTGCGAGGAACGGCCCACAGGCGCGCTCGATGACGATTTCGGCATCCGGGGACTGCTGGGCCGCCTGCGTGCGGTACCGCCCGTCGGTGGCCAGCACTGGTGTGTCGTCATCCGCGCGAATCAGCAGTGCCGCGTTGGAACCGGTGAAACCCGAGAGATAACGCACGTTGACCAGGCCCGTTACCAACATCGCGTCCAGCCCCTGCGACCTGAGTCGCTGCCGCAGCCGATCTCGCCGCTGGGATATAGTCACAGGTCTTGACGCTACTCGCTAAGGTGAGGCCCCATGAGTAAGTGGTTGCTGCGCGGACTGGTGTTCGCGGCCCTGATGGTGTTGATCCGCTTGGTGCAGGGCGTCTTGATCAACGCCTGGGAGACCAAGGCCGCGATCATCAGCATCACCCTCGTCGTCATCTACGCAGTGCTCGTGTTCATCTGGGGTCTGGCCGACGGCCGCTCCGACGCGCGGGCCAACCGCGACCCCGACCGCCGCCAGGACCTCTCGATGACGTGGCTGCTCGCCGGCCTGTTCGCGGGCATCGTCAGCGGTGCCGTTACCTGGTTGATCTCGCTGTTCTACAAGGGCATCTACGCCGGTGGCCTGATCAACGAACTCACCACGTTCGCAGCGTTCACCGCGCTGCTGACGTTCCTCTTCGCGATCGCGGGTGTGGCCATCGGGCACTGGCTGGTCGACCGCAAGACACCTGATGAGCCGCGCAAGCGTCACGGCGATGCCGCCGAGGGAGAAGACGAGCGCGCCGACACCGACGTGTTCGCCGCGGTCCGGCATCCGGATGATGCCGACGAGAAGACCGAGCGCAGGCAGGAACGGGCCTAACTCCGTTGCGCCGCTTCGCACGGCGATGAACCCGGACGAGTTGTGCACGTCCGACAGTTGGAGCCCGCTGACCGCCGCCTCGGCATACTCGCAACTCGCCGGCGTGCTCGGCGGATTCCTCATCACCGCGATCGCGCTGCTGTTCGACCGCAACGGCCGCGAGGCCGTACACACCCTGGCCTTGTTCTCCTCGGCCGTCCTGATCCTGATGCTGAACAGTTTCGTGTTCAGCATGGTGACCGGGAATCAGGTGCCCACCGAGGGTGACCGCAGCGGTATCTGTGCGATCGTCTGGACCCAAAATGCCCTGTCCACCGGGATGCTGGCTGCCGGCGCGGTGGGCTTGTTCGGCGGTCTGGGTTGGATGCTGTCGACGCATGCGGTCAACAAGTTGGCCGGCCTGGGCGCCGAGGAGGTCCGGCCCTACAGTTTCCTCACCGACCTCGGCGGCTGGC
>LZSH01000247.1 GCA_001665255.1 Mycobacteriaceae bacterium 1482268.1
GTCGGCCGCCAAGCGCAGCGTGTAAGTGTCGGCCGAATCGCCGGCCCCACCCCGGCGCATGAGGAACACCGTCGGCGTCATGCTGATCGGTTGGCTGCCATACCTTTTGGCCGCACTTCGCGGATCGCCCGCGGACTCGGGCACGGCCACGCACTACCTGCCGCCCGACGGCGCGCAGCTGTCCTTTCCGATGCTCGAGTTCACGCTGCTCGGCGCGCTCTGCTTGGTCGGCACGCTCTGGCTCGTCATCCGCGCCCGTGGTTCGACGCGCGCCGCTGGGCTGGCGTTCGGGGTGGTGGCGGTCTACGCCTGGTCGCTGTTGTCGATGCTGGCCACGCTGGCGGGCACGACGCTGTTGTCGTTTCGGCTACAGTCTGCGCTGACCGTTCTGCTGACCGCCGCCGGGGCGTTCGGATTCATCGAGCTCACCCTCGCCGTTGCACGCCGCTACACCACACAGACCCATCGCCGGATCGTGGTGGCCGCAGGCGCTGTCGGCGCGCTCGGCGCCCTGACGTTCGCCCAGGACATACCCGACGTCCTGCGCAACGACATCATCGTCGCCTACACCGACACCGACGGATACGGCCAACGGGCCGACCGCCGCCCGCCCGGCGCCGAGAAGTACTACCGCGAGATCGACGCGAAAATCAGCGAGGTGACGGGTAGGCCGCGCAGCGAGACGGTGATGACGGCGGCGTACGGCTCCGCGGGTGAGTAGGCCAACGTCGCGGCGGCGGTCGCCGTGGTTACCACCAGCGCGTACTCGAACCGAATCATGGTCGCCCACAACACGAAAGCAAGCACGACCGCGACGGCGATCGAGGTGATCGCCCACGGCTTGAACATCTCCCAGGCCGGGGTGCCGGTCAGTGCGGCTGCGCGTCCCCCGATCCAGAACCAGCCGGCCGGATAGTACGGCGGCAGACCGAAGTAGGTCATGTCGCGCAGTGCGGCGGTGTCGGTGAGGCGGGTCAAGTATTCGGTGCGGAACTGCTGATCGACGGAGATGCCGAACAGGTAGAGCTTGGTGGCGCCCAGCGGCATGGCGAGCGTGACGACCGAAAATGCGGACAGGAAGAACAGGGCGCCCGCATGCGCGGCGAGCCTCCGTCCACGGCGCCAGAGCCAGCCCGACGCGAGCAACCCTGCCAGGCAACCGAATTGGCCGACGGTAGTGAGGGCGTGCAGTTGGTTGGACGAGTTGTACGCGGGCCACTCCACGCGGGCGATGGCGACAAGTGCGACGGCGGAGACGATCACCGCTACGACGATCGCCGCCGCCATCCGGCCGAGCACGGCCAGCGCGCCACGCATCATCGACCCGGGGGATCTCAGATGGGTAGCTTGCGGAAGACGGGCCGCGGAATGTGCCGCAAGACCATCATCACGTACCTGAACGCTCCCGGCGCCCATACCAGTTCCTTGCCCTTGGCCGATGCTGTGACCGCCAACTCGGCGACATACTCCTTGTCTACCGTGAACGGCGCTTCCTTGGTGCCCGTGGCCTTCCAGTGCTCGATGGTCGTCGAGGTACGAACCTGACCGGGCCGGATCACCAGAACGCGAACTCCGTGCTCGCGCAACGCTTCTCCCAAGCCGAGGTAGAAGCCGTCGAGACCCGCCTTGGTGGAGCCGTAGACGAAGTTGGATCGCCGCACCCGCTCCCCGGCCGCCGAACTCATGGCGATGATCTGGCCGAAGCCCTGTGCGCGCATCTTTTCGCCGATCAGTACGCCGACCGAAACCGCTGCGGTGTAGTTGATTCCGGCGATCTGCACGGCCTTGCGCTGGTTCTGCCACAGCTCCTCGGCGTCACCGAGCAGACCGAAGGCGACGATGGCGACGTCGATATCTCCGCCGCCCCACGCCTGGTCGATCACCTGGGGATGACTGCCGGTGTCGGTACCGTCGAAGTCGATCCACTCGACGGACTTGGCGCCTGCAGCCTTCATCTGGGCAATGGCGTCGTCGCGCTTCGGGTGGTCACGAAGGTCGGCGAGCACCACACGGGCCGCCGCGTTGCGCAGATACCGCTCGCAGATGGCGAGCCCGATCTCCGAGGTTCCGCCGAGCAGCAGAATGGCTTGGGGGTTACCCGTGGCATCAAGAACCATCTACAGCAGCTCCAACCGTCGGGCCATGTCGGATGCAAAGACGCCACTCGGGTCGGCCTTGCGGCGCACGGCGATCCACTCGTCGATACGGGGATACATCTTGTGGAACCTCGCTGCACTCACCCGCGAATCCTTTGCGGTGTAGACCCGTCCGCCGAATTCCATGACACGGTCGTCAAGTTCGTTGAGGAACTCGTTGACCCCAGGCTTGTTGGGGAAGTCCATCGCGACGTTCCACCCGGCCATCGGGAAGCTGAGCGGCGCGCGATTGCCGGGGCCGAACAGCTTGAACACATTCAGCGCGGAGTAGTGACCGCGAGTCTGGATCCACCGGATGATGGCCTTGAATTCTTCGAGCGCGTCGGGTGGCACCAGGAACTGATGCTGGGCGAAACCCGCTGGGCCGTAAGCGTTGTTCCACCCGCTGACTAGATCAAGCATGTGGTAGAACTGCGACAGGTTCATGATCTTGCCGGTGTAAGTGCCACCGAGTCGGTAGTAGACCTCGCCGATCGCCATGAAGGACAGCTTGTTCATGGCGCTCACCGGAAAGATGTCCGGCACCGTGAGCAGTTGCGGCGCATCAAATTTCAGCGGATTCTTGGCCAACTTCGGCGGCAACTGGTCCAGGGTCGCGAGGCTGCCCCGGCTCACCGAGGCTCGGCCGAGCTTCGGCGGCGGGCTGATCAGGTCGAACCAGGCGCTCGAGTAGGTGTACCTGTCTTCGCTGCCGTCGAGGTGCACGGCCACGGTTTCATCGAGATTTTTGGTCGCCACACCGTCGGCGATGAAATAGGCGCTTTCGGTTCGGGTCATCGCGATGTGCGCGCGCACCAGGATGCCGGTCAGGCCGTTTCCGCCGACGGTCGCCCAGAAGAGCTCACTATCGGGCCCGTCCGGCGTCAGGGTGCGTATCTCTCCGTCGGCCATGAGCAGATCCATCGACCGCACGTGATTGCCGAAGCTGCCCGCGCTGTGGTGGTTCTTGCCGTGGATGTCGGATGCGATGGCTCCGCCGACGGTGACTTGCCGAGTCCCGGGAAGTACGGGAACCCACAGCCCGAAAGGCAGTGCCGCCTTCATCAGTTGATCGAGGCTCACGCCCGCGTCGACGTCGGCGATCGCAGTATCGGCGTTCAGCGAATGGATCTTGTTCAGCGCGGTCATGTCCACGACGAGTCCGCCGCCGTTTTGCGCCTGGTCGCCGTATGACCTGCCAAGCCCACGGGCCAGGACACCGCGGCGCAGATACGACGGACTGGACGCGCTGGGGTCGGCGGCTTCGCGCACCGCACTGGCGATCAGTTCGACGTCGGGTGTGGTGAGAACCTGAGCGACGGACGGGGCGGTGTGCCCGAAGCCGGTTAGGGCACGCGCAGTCGTCGGCAGGTTCAGAAACATCGTGACGAGGGTACCGTGCGGCGCTCTGGGCTCAGCTCAGCCGGAAAATGACCGCTCGCTGGACGACGAAGTTGATCACGGTCGCGGTGCCCTGCGCGATCACGAACGCCACCACGACCGCTGTCGGGGTGTAGTCGAGCAGTCGGAGGAAGAGGTGGTTGAGCCCGACCTGCACGACGAACGTCGTGATGTAGAGCGCCCACACCGCGGCCAGCCGCGCGGTACTCGGCGGCGCCTGGAAGGTCCAGCGGCGGTTCAGCAGATACGCCGTCGTGGTGCCTGCCATCCAGCCGATGATTTTGGCGAGGTCCGGTTGCATTCCCGCGATCCGGTAGAGCAAGACGTACAACCCGAAGTCGACGATGGCCGAGAACCCGCCGGTGACGATGAAGCGCCATATCTGCGTCGTCAGGGTCAGGGTCGGCTGCATCGGCGGCTCGGTCACCCGGGCAGCCTACTCAAGCATCAGTCGAGGCCGAGTTCGACAGTGACGATCAGCCATCCGAGGACAGCGTTCATGAGCCCGAAGAGGATTGTTCCGCGGAGCGTGGAGCCGCTTCGGCGCGCCGCGAGCATGGCGTAGCTGAAGAGCAGTACCACGTTGATGTTCAACGCGACGGTTTCGTATCCGACCTCGACGCTGCCATCCGGGTTCCAGTGGTCGTGGTGCCAGTGGAATATCGCAGCCAGGACCAAGATGATCAGCGTGGGAAACGTGGCCAACGTGCGCGGGGAATCTTCCATCAGACCGACCCACAGGCTGTGTGCATAGGCGCGGAGGTCGCCATAGCTTCGGTTCGAGAGGTGTGTCGCGTACGCGTCGACCACAGTCGTCAGAGTTGCAGCCACCAGAATCCACGCCGCTTCGTGGAGTGGCCTGCCACCTTCCTGCGCTGCGAGAAGCAGTGTCGCAAGAAATGTGCCCTTGATGAGTTTCTTGAGAGTGTTCTCACTCAACTGCATCCCCGCACCCTATGGCGATGTCGTTGGCGCACAGAGGAAATGGAATCCAGCTCGGTAACGCAAGATGAACTTGCGGTGACTTAGGACGGCGCCGGTCTTTGTCGTCGCTAGGCGGCGATCGGTGAACGCGAGTGGCATTCGTTGCTTGACGCGGACGACGCGTGATCAGGTCGCACCTCGCCCGGTTTCCGTTGCGCGATGGCAATACCTGATGCGCACCAGCTCACGGGCGTGGCTCGTTAGAACGGTGGCGGTTTGTTGCGTTCGGCCACGTAAGGGTCGTTGAGTCGGCGTTCGGCGGCAATGGCTTTGGCTTGGTTTTCGGTGCGGGTGTGTCGGCGTTGGGGCATCATCACCCCGCGGCCGGCGCTGGGTTCGACGACGGGTGGGTCGCCGGTCCACAGGGCCCCTGTCGGGTTACACAAGGACGGGAACAGGTGCAGCGCCCCGGGATAGGTGGTGTAGGTGTGGCCGGTGGGGGCGGTCCAGATGATGGTGCCGTTGGGTAGTTGCCGGTCGCACCAGCCACCCGGCCCGTTCCAGAAGGTTTTCAAGAGGTGGTGGAAGCGGCAGAGGCACTTCAGGTTTGACGGGTGCGTCGGGCCGAGGGGGTAGGGCACGGTGTGGTCGACATCGCAGAGCGGGGCGGGTTTGTCACAGCCGGGGAACCGGCAGGTCAGATCCCGGCAGCGGACGAACTCACCGGTTGGCCGCGACGGGGTGTAGCGCGGTTCGGGCGCGGTGTCGGCGCCGGGGTGGCGCACCCGCCGCTGCTGGGCGCGCGCGAGCATGCCGCCCAACAACGCGGTGGGCAGGATCCCGCCGCCCAACACATACGCCGGCCGCGCCGGCCGACGTTCGGCACGCACCGTGGCGGCGGCCTGGACGGATTGCTGGTCGGCGACGACGTAGACGACAGTGTTCTTGGCGGGCTGCGCTCCGGTGGTGCGGGGGCAGTCGGGGAGCCCGCAGCCACACGCCAGGTCGGTGCCGGCGGCCATCGCTTCGAAAGCCTCGGCGCGGCGTTGCTCCAGCGTCCGCGGATCGTTCTCACACACGTTGTGGGCGAGCTCGTCGAGGCGGGTTTCGATCAACCGGGCGCGGGCGGTGGTGAGCCGGGCCCACATGCTGGTCATGCCGGCCACATCAGCAGGCGAGCCGAACTGCACCGTCTCGGTGGCGGCGGTTTCGCGGGTCTGGCGCAGCGCGGCGGGGTCGTGGTCTTCGATCAGGGCGTCGATGGCGGCTTCGGTTTTGCGGACCGACAGCGCCCCCCAGCGGGTCACCCGTGCGGCCAGGGCGTCATCGACGGCGGCCATCGCGGCGGGGTCGATGATCAGGTACGTGCGGGTGACGATGGTGCGGGCCAGGATGTCGGTGATCAGCCCGGCGGCGAACAACGCCGCGACTTTGGGTAGCCGGTCGCGCAGGGCGACCCCGCGGTGGGTTTGATGTAGCGCCATCGAGGCGCTGACGTTGACCGCGGCCCCGATTTCGGTGGTGAGGGCGGCGGTGGGGTCGATCCACCACAGTTCGCGCTCGGCGGCCGGTAGGCCGGTGCGGCGGGCGAACAGTTCGGCCATGAACGCCAGCTTGCGGGCACAGGCGGCGTTTTCCGCGCGCGCCCACCCGGCGGCGCCGTCGATCACCTGGGCGTCGGTCAACGCTGCCAGGTCCTCGATCTCGGGCACCGAACCATCGAACATGCATTCGAACCTAGCCGCGCCACCCGACGAAATCACCCCGTCAAACCCACACCTGTGGATAAAACGGCGACTGTGGACAACTCAGTCGTGAACGCGCGAAAGCCGCACCAACGGGATTTTGCGATCGCCTGCCCTGCTCTCGTAGTCCGCATATCCGGCGTAGAAATCCAGAGCCAGATCCCACGCCCGCTCGCGTTCGGCTGGGTCGGTGATTTCACCGGCGAGGTACGTCCCGCTGTCCTTCCCGGCGAGCACCTCAACCTTGGGATTGGCCTTGAGGTTCCAATACCAGGCCGGGTGACGAGGGTTCCCGTAGTTCGACGCGATCAACAGCAGCGAGTCGGCGTCTCTGGTGTACCCGAGCGGCTGCGTCCGCGGCAGACCGGACTTGGCGCCCGTGGTCGTGAGCAGCATCAGCTTCACCGGATACACGCTGCTGAACCGACCACCCGTCAGGCGAAGCAGCGGCGGATCGATCCGCGGTGCAAGGCGCTTCACGTACCAATAGCCGACCGGCGTTCGCGCGAATTTCTCCAAATTCCGCTCGTAAATACCCATCTGGCGACGCTGCTGGGGGCTCATAGCTGGTTACTGTGCCAGCCCGCACGCTCCCAACACATCCAATAGCGCGTCTACAGCAGAACTGAATGCATGGTCGGCGGGTGCGGCGAAGCCGACGATGACGCCGTCGGGATCGGGCACCTCCGGCCCTGCCAGCGGATGGCGCATGATCGACAGGCCCTGAACCGCCATGCCGGCCTCGCCCGCGCGACGGAGCACCTCGTGCTCGGCGCCGTCGGGCAGCGTGAGCACCATGTTCACTCCCGCCGAAAGCCCGCTGATTCCGACGTCGAATCCAGACAGCGCCTCGACGAGGGTGTCGCGACGCCTCCGGTAACGCATCCGCATGCGCCGGATGTGCTTGTCGTAGCCGCCGGTCGAAATGAAATCGGCCATCGTCAACTGCGTCACCGCATCGACGTAGTACTGCTGTCCGCCCGCAGCGCCGATCATGGCGTCGATCAGGTTGTCCGGCAACACCATCCAGCCCAACCGCAGCGCTTGCGAGAGGCTCTTGCTCGCCGACCCGGTATATACCACCCGGTCGGGTGCCAATGCCTGCAGCGCCCCGATCGGTTGGCGGTCGTACCGGAACTCCCCGTCGTAGTCGTCGTCGAAGATATAGCCGCCGGTGCGTTGCGCCCAGTCGACGACGGCCGTGCGTCGAGTCGGATGCAGTGCCATTCCGAACGGGTTGTGGTGCGCGGGCGTCAACAGGACGGCGGGCGTCTCGATGTCGTTCAGGTCGTCGACGACGGCACCGCGTTCGTCGACGCCGATCGGCACCGTCGGCACGTCCGATGCGGCGAGCGCGTCGCGGAAGATGAACAGCCCGTAGGCCTCGACCGCTATCGGCCCTCGGTCACGGAAGACGCGCCCCAGCAGTTCCACGGCGTGACGCACACCCGCGCACACCAGCACCGACTCCGACGATGTACGCACGCCGCGGGCCCGCGTCAGGTACTCGGTGAGCGCGTCGCGCAGTTCCGGCCTGCCCCGCGCGTCGCCCATACGCAGTGCTTCGGTCGGTGCGGTCGACAGCGCTCTGCGGGTGCTGGCCGCCCATTCGGCGCGGGGAAACTCCGAGACGTCGGGGGTGCCCGGCATCAGGTTGTGCACGGGAGCAGGCCTGGCGCCGCGAGGCCGCGGCGGCGCCTGGGCACCGGCGGTGTTGAGAACCCAGGTGCCCGCGCCCTGACGTGACGCCAGCCAACCCTCGTTCACCAGCTCGGCATACGCCTCGGCGACCGTATTGCGCGCCAAACCCAGATCGGCCGCGAGGCTGCGGGACGGCGGAAGCATCGATCCGGGCGCCAGCCGGCCGGACCGCACAGCGTCGCGCAAGGCGGTGAGCAGCGCCTCCCGCGCCCCGCGCGCCCCTGGCGCAATGCCCGTGCGCAGGTCGAGATGAAGATCGCGACTACCGGAATTGGCCCACGAAGTCACGTATGAATTGAACCATGCAGATGGGCCTATCCGCACTAGCGTTGGTGACATGACCACAACATTGGAGACACAAGAAACCCCGCACCGCACAGGAAACCGCATCAAGATCTACAAGTCGTCCCCGGAGTTGCTCGACGCGATGATGGCGTTGAGCGCCGCGTCGGCCAAGGATGTCGAACCGGAACTCGGCGAGCTGATCAAGATCCGCGCCTCGCAGATCAACCACTGCGGGTTCTGCCTCAATATGCATCTCGTCGACGCGCGCAAGCACGGCGTCAGCGAGCAGAAGCTCGACGTGCTCGCCGCGTGGGAAGAGGCGGGCGACCTGTTCACTGAACGGGAACAGGCCGCTCTCAGACTTACCGAGGCGATCACCGAGATCACCGACGGTGTCCCAGACGACGTCTATGCCCTGGCCGCCGAGGTCTTCACCGAGCGTGAACTCGCACAAGTCATCGCGATGGCGGTCACCATCAACGCCTGGAACCGCATCAACGTCACGGTCCGCACGGCGGTGCCCCGCCGCTGATACTGGACGGGATGCAAACCCGGTCCGGCGCGGAGATCACCGTCAACGGCGATGTGGTCGTCAAGCTGCACCGGCCCGGCACCGACCCGAGGATGCTCCAGATCCGACTCCGCATCGCCGCGGAGTCGGGTTCTTTCGTTTCGCCAATCGATATAGTTCCCCAACGCGCCGGGCTGCGGTGGCGTACCAGCTGGCCGCGTGTGGAAACCGTTGCGCCGCAACCGGATCACCTGCCATGGAGTGACGCCGGCCGATTGCTCGCGGCGTTGCACTCCGAGCCGATGCCGCCGCACACGCCTGTCCACGGTTGGCCGCACCGATTGCGGCGGGCCGTCGCCACCGCTCGGCACAACGATGTCGTGCGACGCGCCGCCGCGTCGCTGTCTGCGCAGTGCTGGCGGGCCGGGTCACCGGACCGGCCGTCGACGCTCGTGCATGGTGACTGGCATCTCGGCCAGCTCGGCAGGCGCTCCCCGGCCGAGCCGTGGCTGCTGATCGATGTCGACGATCTCGGCGTCGGTGACCCGGCCTGGGACCTGGCCCGGCCCGCCGGCTTCTGGGCTGCGGGACTGATTCCCGACGCGGAGTGGAGAGCGTTCATCGACGCCTACCGCGGGGCGGACGGAGCGGCCGTGCCGGACGCAGACCCGTGGCCGGTGCTCGAACCGTTCGCCCGTGCGGCGGTCGTGCAGGCGGCCGCGAATCACCCCGACGACGACCTGCTTGTCGCGGCGTGCGCGCGAATGGACTAGCTGGAGAAGAACAGCCTGCCGAAGCCCTGCTTGCGGTAGTGCTTGTTGCCGCGATGCCCCCAGCCCGGGCCGTAGTCGTATCCGTAGCCGGGCTGTGGCGGTGGCGGAGGAGGCGGCGCTGCCTGGACGAACCGGTTCTCCATCTGGGTCAGCGCCTCCAACTCGCCGAAGTCCAGGAAGATGCCCTTGCACGTGTCGCACTGCTCCAAGTGGATGCCGTTGCGTTCGTAGGTTTTCATCACCCCGGCGCACTTCGGACACCGCAGGTTGTTGCCTGCGCCGGCGGGTGGAGGGGACGTCGGCGGTTGGTATGGCGGAATGCTCATGGTTCGTCAACGCGCGAGTGCGCTGTGAAGTGCCTGTGAACGATCTACACCCAGTACGGCACCCGCGCGCGGTACTGCCGCATGGCGATGGCCGCAAGGATCCAGCCGACGACAGTGAGCACCAGCACCACGACCCAGTGCCGCAGTTCCTGATCGGCGCCGAGCAGTGGAGCCCGCACGATGTCCAGGTAATGCAGCAGCGGGTTGAGCTCGACGATCTTGGCCCATCGCCCGGCGCCCTGATGTTCGAGCGTGGCCTCGTTCCAGATGATCGGCGTCATGAAGAACAACAGCTGCACGAGGCTGAACAGCAGCGGGCTGATGTCGCGGTAGCGGGTGGACAGAATGCCGAAGCACAGCGACACCCATACGCAATTGAGCACGATCAGGGCGAGCGCGGGTATGACGGCCAGGTCCGCCCAGCTCCACGGTTTCGGGAAGATGATCGCGATCACCACGAAGATCACGATGTTGTGCGCGAACAGAATGATCTGCCGCCACACCAGCCGGTAGACGTGCACCGACAGCGGTGTCGGCAGCTGCTTGATCAGACCCTCGTTCGCGACGAACACGTCGGCGCCTTCGAGGATGGCGGCATTGATCAGGTTCCAGATGATCAAGCCGAGCGTGACATACGGAAGGTGTTCGGACAGTTCGAGTTTGAACAGCTTGGAGTACAGCCCGCCCATCGCGATCGCCGTGACACCGGTGGCGATGGTGATCCAGAACGGGCCGAGTACCGACCGGCGATAGCGCTGTTTGATGTCCTGCCAGCCCAGGTGCAGCCACAGTTCGCGGCGCGCGAAACCGTCGACGAGGTCACGCCAGGCGCGCGTCATCGTCCGGGATTGAGCCGCTGCGTCGGTGAACGTCATAGTCGACCGAACCTCTCCCGCCTGCCCTGCCTGCGCAACCGCACCCATTCGGCCAGTCCCTGCGGATCGCGCCGCGACACCAGGAAGTACCAGCCGAACCGCAGCCACTCCTGCGGCAACAGTTTGCGCAGGCCTGGCTGCGACAACAGATAGCCGCGGTTACGGTAGGTGTAGAACCGCTTGGTCGCATTGTCGGGGTACTGGGTGTGCATGCGGCCGCCGAGGATCGGCTTGAACTCGTCGGTCCCGCAGGGGTGCAAATAGATTGCGTCCAAACAGGTTCCGAACGGCAGCCCAGAACGGACCAACCTGCGGTGCAGCTCCACTTCGTCGCCGCGTACGAACAGCCGAAGATCGGGTACGCCGACGGCCTCGATCGTCGACGCGCGGAACAGCGCGCCGTTGAACAGCGACGCGATTCCCGGCAGCAAGTCCGATTCCGCGCTCTCGGTGCGCAGTTCGCTGACGAGACGCCGCCACACCAGTCCACGACGCAACGGGAACGCCAGCCGGTCGGGGTCGTCGAGATTGCAGACCATCGGCGAGACCTCGGCGAGCGCATGCTTTTCCGCGCACGCCAGCAGGGTGGCCAACACGGTGCGGTCCTGCGGGCGTCCGTCGTCGTCGGCCAGCCACACCCAGTCGGCGCCCAGTGCCAGCGCGTGCAGCATGCCCAGCGCGAAACCCCCTGCGCCGCCGAGGTTTCGGCGCGACCCGAGGTAGGTGGTCGCTACCGGTTGTCCTGCGACAAGATCCCGCACCCGCTCATCGGAGTCGTTGTCGACGACGATCAGGTGGTCGAGCGCCCGGCTCTGCGTGGTGAGCGCGTCCAGCGACTTGGTCAGCTCGTCGGGCCGCCGGTGGGTGACCAGCACGGCGATAACGGTGTCGGTCATACCAGGCCTTCGCGGGCATTCTCTTCGAGCACCTCGCGAACGTGTTGCGCGGCGTCGTCGCCCTCGTAGGCGCGCACGACCTCCTCGATGCCGCCGGCCATCTTGACGGTGCCGTGGTCGATCCACATGGCGGTGTTGCACAGCCGGGCGAGGAACTCGTTGGAGTGGCTGGCGAACACCAGGATGCCGGAGCGCTCGACCAGTCTCTGCAGCCGCGTCTGCGCCTTCTTGAGGAACTCGGCGTCGACGGCACCGATGCCCTCGTCAAGCAGAAGGATCTCGGGGTCGATGCTGGTGACTACACCCATCGCGAGCCGCACCCGCATCCCGGTGGAGTAGGTGCGCAACGGCATCGACAGGTAGTCGCCCAGCTCGGTGAACTCGGCGATCTCATCGACCTTGGCCATCATCTGCTTGCGTGTCTGCCCGAGGAAGAGGCCGCGGATGATGATGTTCTCGAAGCCCGAGATCTCGGGATCCATGCCGACGCCGAGGTCGAAGATCGGCGCCACCCGCCCGGTCACCGTCGCGACGCCGCGGGTCGGTTCGTAGATGCCCGACAGCAGCCGTAGCAGCGTCGACTTACCCGCCCCGTTGTGCCCAACGAGACCCACCCGGTCACCGAGCTCCAGCGACATTGTGATGTCCCGGAGTGCCTCGATCACAACGACATTGGACTCGTTGCGGCCGATCGTGCCGCCGGCCTTGCCGAGGAACGCCTTCTTCAGTGAGCGCGCCTTCGCGTCGAAGATGGGGAACTCCACCCACGCGTTGCGCGTCTCGATATGCGGTGCTGCCAAAAGAGAACCGCCGCTACAGGTACTGCCCGGTCCCGGAGGACGCGGGCCCACCACGCTGACCCGGCACACTGATGCCGGGCGGCAGCGCGCCCTGACGCATCTGCTCGAGCTGCTGACGAGCCGCCATCTGCTGGGCGAACAGCGCGGTCTGGATGCCGTGGAACAGGCCCTCCAACCAGCCCACCAACTGCGCCTGCGCAATCCGCAGTTCGGCGTCAGAGGGCACGGCATCCTCAGTGAACGGCAGCGTCAGCCGCTCCAATTCGTCTCGGAGTTCAGGGGCGAGGCCGTCCTCGAGCTCGCTGATGCTGGTCTTGTGGATCTCGCGCAGCCGGTTGCGGCTGGCATCGTCGAGCGGTGCCGCCCGCACCTCTTCCAACAGCTGCTTGATCATCGTTCCGATGCGCATCACCTTCGCGGGCTGCTCCACCAGATCGGCCAGCGACCTGTTGTCGCCGTCCTCGTCGGAGTCCGCCGGCCCGTCGCCGCCGATGATCTCAATGTTGTCGTCGTCGGTGTTGGTAGTCATTCGTCTAGGAAACCCCTTAATCGCTTCCGGCCCATTCATAGATACGGGCTTCGCCGTTGTCGTAGATCTTCTTCCACGACCGCGACTTATCTAGCGACACTAGCCCGTCGGGCATCGCGAACTTCAGCACCACTGGTGTGCTGGTCAGCACGTACCTGATATTGAGCGCTTTCACGACCTCCGCGATGCGCGGGTCGGTGTCGGCATCGTCGGCGTAGGCCCAGAAGGTGAACCGGTTGTAGCCCGGTCCCTGCTGGACGGGGTAGTCGTAATGGGTCCACAGCGGGTGCAGGCCTGCGACCGCATACATCCATGCCGTGCCGTCGGTGTTCGCGTTGCCGATCAGGGTGTCGCGCGCGCCCGGCAGGGACGCCAGGTAGGCGAACGCCTCGAGGTCCTTGGCATCGATCATCACCGAGTCGTACTTCTGGCCGAACAGGAAGCGGCCGCGAGGCAGATAACACACGCCGATGACGACGGTGACGACGATCAGTACGGCCGCCGTCGCGGCGTACCAGCGTGCGGGGGATCCGGCCTTATCCGGACCGACGCGCTTGCGAACGCCGCGCACCGCCGCGCTCACCACCACAAACAGACCGGTGCCAGCCGCAGCGGTCAGCAGCATCGTCACTACGGCCGACAGCCTGCGCGGATCGCTGTAGAAGAGGTCGCTGATCCTGCCCGTGAGTGCGCCGAGCGGGCCGCCGAACGGCGCCGACGAGTGCACAATGCACGCGACCAGGCCCAGCCACACCACCAACGGCCACCACACCCGCTTGTAGAGGAACACCAGCCCGCCGATGCCCGCCAGTACGATCAGCGTCCACTGGATCGGGAAGTCGTTGAGGTGTCGCGTGTGCTGGACCAGCGCGTCGATCAGCCCCCGCTTCTTGCCCTCATGCGTGACGAACGCGTGACCCTCGATGATCTCGGCCAGCTGGAGCACGCCGACGAACTGCGGCAGCAGCAGACACAGCGTGGGCACCGCGATGGCCACCAGTGCGACGAAGTCCGAAAGCCTGCCGCGGATCGGGTGCCACAACGCGTCCACGAGCCACCAGGCGACGACGAACATCACGGCTACCACACCGCCGGTGATGTGCACCGAGAACACTCCGACCAGCGCCAGCACAGCCAGCGGGATCCGGTCCGGTCGGGCCACCGCCGACATCACCAACGCCATCGTCGGCACCGCGACACCGTAAGCGGCCAGATTGGGCATTGATGCGACGTCGAACTCGACGTAGGGAAGCGCGGTGAATGAGGCCGACAGGACGGCAGCTGTCGCGGCCGCTGCCGCCGTCTGCCATTCGGTGAACTTGTTGCGCAACAGCTTCCAGGTCAGCGTCGCCGCGCTCACAGGGAACAACCACACCGACACCGCCACGGAGCTCAACGTGTAGGCGGACGTCGGCGCGGCGCCGGTCAGCTGGCTGAACACCGCGGCGAGGGCGTGAAAGGCCGACGGGTAGTACAGCGCGTCGTGGGTCTCGACGTTGCGCAGGTCGCCCATGTGGGTTGGTGATGCCTGGCCGGTGTCGAGAATCCAGCGCACGGTGTTGGCGTGCCAGACGGCGTCCCATGTGCTCGGGATGGACTGCCAGTGGGGCAGTCCCGCGACGGCCGCCACCCCGATCAGCGCCGCACCGAGCACGACGCCTCCCGCGACGGCGAGCGCGGGCCCCGGCGCCACCGCCCGGCCCTCGACAGCGCGGTCGCGGAAGCGGTTGAGCAGTTTTGGCAAAGCCGCCGCGACGGCGGTTACCACTGCCAGAGCTAACAACGCGGTCCACGCGTTCCACGGGATGCCGACCGCGTCGAGTGGGACGATCGCAAGTGCGACTACGCCATAGGTCAACGCGGGCCCGACGGCGACCGCAACCGGGAGGGGCAGCCGGCCTGCGCGCGCGACTATGGCTCCAGGCGCTACCAGCAACAACACCGTCAGTAGCGTTCCGAAGGCCAAGCTCACTGCACTAGTATGGCTGCCCAGGTGACCCGGACCGGCACTGCCCACGTGCGGCTGGGCACCCATCAACACTGTCGGTTTGTGGACTTCACAGGCTCTCTAAGGTGGCTGGCATGGCATACGACGTCGCCCGGGTGCGCGGACTGCATCCGTCCCTGGGCGACGGATGGGTGCACATCGACGCCCAGAACGGCATGCTGCTCCCCGACTCCGTCGCCACTACCGTCTCGACCGCGTTCCGGAACTCGATGAGGACGACGGCCGGTCGTCACCCCTCGGCGCGGCGCAGCGCCACTGTGCTCGACGCGGCCCGCCAGGCGGTCGCCGATCTGGTCAACGCCGACCCGCGCGGTGTCGTGCTCGGCGCCGACCGTGCCATCCTGCTCAACTCGCTGGCCGACGCGGCTGCGTCGAGGGTCGGTTTGGGCTATGAAACCGTGGTCACCCGATTGGACGACGAGGCAAACATCGCGCCATGGCTGCGAGCGGCGAATCGCTATGGCGCCAAAGTGAAATGGGCCGAGGTCGACATCGAGACCGGGGAACTGCCCACCTGGCAGTGGGAGAGCCTGATCAACGAGGCGACCCGTCTGGTCGCGGTCACCTCGGCCTCGGCGACGTTGGGCACCGTGACCGACCTGCGCACGCCGACCAAGATGATGCACGCGGAGGGCGGCCTCGTCATCGTCGATCATTCGGCGGCCGCGCCGTACCGCCTCATCGACATCGACGAGATCGACGCGGACGTCGTGGCGGTGAACGCGCTCGCGTGGGGCGGCCCGCCGCTCGGCGCCCTGGTGTTCCGCGATCCCAGCCTGATCAGCACGTTCGGTTCGGTCGCACTGAACCCGTACGCCACAGGAGTCGAGCGCCTCGAAATCGGTGAACATCAGTACCCGCTGCTGGCCGGCCTCGTCGCCAGCATCGAATACCTGGCTTCTCTCGACGAGGCTGCGAGGGGCACGCGGCGGGAGCGGCTGGCTGTGTCGATGCAATCGGCAAGGGCCTACATGACGAGGCTGTTCGACTACCTGCAGATAGCGCTGCGGTCGCTACCGCTGGTCATGGTGATCGGCAACCCCGAGACGACGATCCCCGTGTTGAGCTTCGTGGTCAAAGAGGTGCCCGCCGAACGGGTCGTGGAACGGCTGGCCGACAACGGTGTGCTCGCGATCGCCAACGCGAGTTCGCGGGTCCTCGACGTGATCGGCGTCAACGACATCGGCGGAGCGGTCACGATCGGTCTCGCGCACTACACCACGACCGCCGAGGTCGATCAGCTGATCCGCGCGCTCGCTTCGCTCGGTTAATCGGCGACCCGAAGCAGCACTTTCCCGAAGACGTCGCCCGAGTTCAGCAGTTCGTGCGCCGCGGCCGCCTGGTCGATCGGGAACTCCGCGCCGATCACGGGGCGGACGCGGCCGTCGGCCACCATCGGCCACACGTTGCGCACCACCTCGGCCACGATCTCGCTCTTGCTGCTCGGACCTTGTACCGGCCGTGCTCGCAGCGCGGTGGCAATCACGCCGCCCCGCTTGCCGAGCAGCTTGCCCAGGTTCAGTTCACCCTTGACGCCGCCCTGCATGCCGATGATCACCACGCGACCGTCGTTGGCAAGCGCGTCGACATTGCGGTCAAGGTACGCGGCGCCCATGATGTCGAGGATCACGTCGGCTCCCGCGCCGTCCGTCGCGTCGCGCAGTTCTTCAACGAAGTCCTTTTCGCGGTAGTTGATTCCGATCTCGGCGCCGAGTTCTTTGCACAGGTCGAGCTTGGGCTTCGATCCGGCCGTCACCGCGACGCGGCAGTCGAGGGCGCGGGCGATCTGAATCGCATGCGTTCCGATTCCGCTGGCGCCGCCGTGAACCAACAGCACCTGGCCGGCCGACAGGCCGGCGGTCATCACCAGGTTGGACCACACCGTGCAGGCCACCTCCGGCAGAGCCGCCGCGTGGTGCAATTCCACGGTGTCGGGCACGGGCATCACCTGACCGGCGGGCACCGCGACGAACTCGGCGTACCCGCCACCGGCTAGCAAAGCGCAGACGGGTTGCCCGATTGACCACCCGTCGACATGTTCACCGACCTGGGCAATGGTGCCCGATACCTCCAGACCCAGGGTTTCGCTCGCGCCGGTAGGGGGCGGATAGTTGCCCGCAGCCTGCAGCAGGTCGGCGCGGTTGATGCCGGCAGCGTTGACCTCAATCAGCACTTCACCGGGTTCGGGCTGAATATCGGGAATTTCCCGCCAGGCGAGTCGGTCGGCGGATTCGACCACGATTGCATGCACCTGAAAAACCCTACCGCCTGCAGAAACCCAACCTTTGCACTGCGAACCTCGTTTACCATTCCGAGGATGGAGGGGATGATTGCGGGGCGCACAGCCAGTGATATGCCCGGCCTCGACATCGCCGAACAACGGTCGTGGCAGAACTTCCTCGATTCGGCGCTGCGCATGTATGCCACTCTCAACCGGGCGCTGATCGAAGAGCATCATCTGACCCTGAACGATGTGCGCCTTCTCGACATGCTGGACAAGTCTGTGACCGGTTCCGCCCGCATGGGTGACCTGGCCGAAGGGCTGATGTCGCTGCCGAGCCGGGTGACCCGGCAGATCCGGCGATTGGAGATGGCGGGTCTGGTGCGCCGTCACGCCAGCCCGGACGACGGCCGCGGGGTGCTGGCCGGCATCACCGACGACGGGCGCTTGCAGGTGCGCCAGGCGATGGTCACCTACGGGCAGGGCGTCCGTGAGCACTTCCTCGAAAAGCTGTCGCGCCCACAGATCGCCGCTATGGGGGAGAACTGCCGTCGAATCAGCGTGGCACTGAAGGACGCTCCGTCGGCTGCGAAGGTCGGCAGGGTCTGACGCACCCCGTACTCTTATCGGCGGTGGCGTGGCAGAGCGGCCTAATGCACTCGCCTTGAAAGCGAGAGACGGCAAAAACCGTCCGGGGGTTCAAATCCCTCCGCCACCGCGGTGTGATGAGTCGGGTCATGGGTTACACCTGAGTCGCGTCATCGGTTACGGATCGCCCCGGCCATCGGCCGGGGTTTT
>LZSH01000248.1 GCA_001665255.1 Mycobacteriaceae bacterium 1482268.1
TCCGCCAGCGGCGAGCATTCATGATCATCGCCCGATCCTTTCCCCAGTCCTTTCCGGCTGCGGGGCCAGACAGCCCCTGGTCAGGGGGTGACCGTAACCCTGGTGCAGACGGGCCCACCAGGGCTGGAACCGAGCTGGAATGAAGCTCTGACCGCTCTGCAACGCAACCGATACCTGCCCGTGGCCGATGAGCCGCCCTCAGTGGCCGTTTACCCTGTGCACGTGAGTAGTGAGTCGGTCACCGACGCTTCCGATTCCGGAGCCGACACCCCGCAGCACCGCTACACCGCGACGCTGGCCGGGGAGATCGAGCGTGTCTGGCAAGAGCGGTGGCAGCAGCTCGGGACGTTTGAAGTGCCCAACCCGGTTGGCTCCCTGGCGCCAGCCGACGGCACTGCGGTGCCCGCCGACAAGATGTTCGTCCAGGACATGTTCCCGTACCCGTCGGGCGAGGGCCTGCACGTCGGGCACCCGCTGGGCTACATCGCAACCGACGTCTACGCCCGGTACTTCCGGATGCTAGGCCGTAATGTCTTGCACGCGTTGGGCTTCGACTCGTTCGGGCTGCCCGCCGAGCAGTACGCCGTGCAGACCGGCACTCATCCCCGCACCCGGACCGACGCGAACATCGTCAACTTCCGTCGCCAGCTCGGCCGGCTCGGGCTGGGTCACGACGCGCGACGCAGCTTCTCCACCACCGACGTCGATTTCTACAAGTGGACGCAATGGATCTTCCTGCAGATCTTCAACGCGTGGTTCGACAAGGACGCCAATCGGGCCCGGCGGATCGACGAGTTGATCGGCGAATTCGAATCCGGTCAGCGCGGTCTCGACGACGGCAGGCAGTGGTCGGCGTTGTCGGCCGACGAACGCGCCGACGTGATCGACTCCTACCGGTTGGTGTATCACGCCGACTCGATGGTCAACTGGTGTCCCGGCCTCGGCACGGTGCTGGCCAACGAGGAGGTCACCTCGGACGGCCGCAGCGATCGCGGCAACTTCCCCGTGTTCCGAAAGCGGTTGCGGCAGTGGATGATGCGCATCACCGCCTACTCCGACCGGCTACTCGATGATCTCGACGTGCTGGAGTGGCCCGAGAAGGTCAAGACAATGCAGCGCAACTGGATCGGCCGATCCACCGGCGCGGCAGTGCTTTTCGGTACCGACGCGGGCGATATCGAGGTGTTCACCACGCGGCCCGACACCTTGTTCGGCGCCACGTATCTGGTGCTGGCGCCCGAGCATCCGTTGGTCGAGCAGCTCACCGCCGCGCAGTGGCCAGACGCCGATGTCGACCCGCGATGGACGTACGGTGCGGGCAGTCCCACCGAGGCCGTCGCGGCCTACCGCAGGGCGATCGCGGCCAAGTCGGACCTGGAGCGGCAGGAGGCCAAGACCAAGACCGGCGTCTTCCTCGGCACGTACGCCACCAATCCCGCCAACGGACAACGGGTCCCGATCTTCATCGCCGACTATGTGCTGGCCGGCTATGGCACCGGCGCGATCATGTCCGTGCCCGGCCACGACCACCGGGACTGGGAGTTCGCCCGTGAGTTCGGCCTGCCGATCGTGGAAGTGATTGCCGGCGGCGATATTTCGCAGGCGGCATTCACCGGTGACGGTGAGCTCGTCAACTCCGACTACCTCAACGGCCTGAGCGTCGAGTCCGCCAAAGAGGCGATGACGGCGCGGTTGGTGGCCGACGGCGCCGGGCAGGCGCGCGTCGAATACAAGCTGCGGGATTGGCTGTTCGCGCGGCAGCGCTACTGGGGTGAGCCCTTCCCGATCGTGTACGACGAGAACGGCCGGGCCCACGCGCTGCCCGAATCCGAGCTACCTGTCGAGCTGCCCGACATCGACGACTATTCGCCGGTGCTGTTCGATCCCGATGACGCCGACAGCGTGCCGTCGCCACCGCTGAACAAAGCGACCGAATGGGTGCACGTCGAACTTGATCTCGGCGACGGCCTCAAGACCTACACCCGCGACACCAATGTCATGCCGCAATGGGCGGCAAGCTCGTGGTACGAGCTGCGCTACACCGATCCGCACAACTCAGAAGCCATGTGCGACAAGGAGAACGAGGCGTACTGGATGGGGCCGCGGCCCGCCGAGCACGGAGCGGACGACCCGGGCGGCGTCGACCTCTATGTCGGCGGCGTCGAGCACGCAGTGCTGCACCTTCTCTATTGCCGGTTCTGGCACAAGGTGCTCCACGATCTCGGCCACGTGTCGTCGCGTGAGCCGTATCGACGGTTGGTAAACCAGGGCTACATTCAGGCGCACGCGTACACCGATGCGCGGGGGACATACGTGCCCGCCGCGGAAGTCGTTGCGCGGGACGGCAAGTTCTACTGGCCCGCGCCCGGCGGCGAGGTCGAGGTGAACCAGGAGTTCGGCAAGATCGGCAAGAGCTTGAAGAACTCGGTGTCGCCCGACGAGATCTGCGACAACTACGGTGCGGACACGCTGCGGGTGTACGAGATGTCGATGGGTCCGCTGGAGGCGTCGCGGCCATGGGCGACCAAGGACGTCGTCGGCGCATACCGATTTTTGCAGCGGGTGTGGCGGCTCGTCGTCGACGAACAGACCGGTGAATTACGCGTCAGCGACGAGGAACCGGACGAGGAGACGCTGCGGGTCTTGCACCGCACGATCGCCGGGGTCCGCGACGACTTTGCGTCGCTGCGCAACAACACCGCCGGCGCCAAGCTGATCGAGTACACCAACCACCTGACCAAACAGCACAGCGGCGAAGTGCCCCGTGCGGCCGTCGAACCGCTGGTGCTGATGGTCGCGCCGCTGGCCCCGCACCTCGCCGAGGAATTGTGGCGGCGGCTCGGTCACGAGACCTCGCTGGCGCACGGCCCGTTCCCAGTGGCCGACGAGGCGTACCTGACGGTGGACACCGTCGAGTTCCCGGTCCAGGTCAACGGCAAGGTGCGCGGCCACATCACGGTGCCCGCCGACGCCGACGCGGACACCATCGAGGCGGCGGCGCTGGCCGACGAGAAGGTGCAGGCTTTCCTCAACGGCGCGACGCCGAAGAAGGTCATCGTCGTCGCAGGCCGCCTGGTGAACCTCGTCGTCTAGGAATTTCTGTGCACTTCGTTGCGCTGGGCGCTACCAACTGCACACAAATCACGAGCGCGGGCGGACGATGACCTCGCGGATATCGGCGTCGGGCGGGGCGTTGACCGTGTCGGCCACGATCTTCGCGACGG
>LZSH01000249.1 GCA_001665255.1 Mycobacteriaceae bacterium 1482268.1
AGGCGACGACGTCGAGCGCGGAGGTGAGGATCGACCCTGGCGCGATGGCGTTGACCCGGATCCTCGGACACAGGTCGAGAGCGGCCAGGCGGGTGTAGTGGGCGAGCGCGGCCTTGGCGGTGCCGTAGGCGGCGAAACCGCGCCCGGCCAGCCGGCCCATGGTCGAGGTGATGTTGATGATGCTGCCGCCGCCGGAGTGCTCGAGCATGAGCGGCACCGCCGCGGTCGTCAGCGCATGAGCGGTCGCGACGTTGAAGGTGAACGCATCCTTGAGATCCTTGGTGGAGGTCGTCAGCAACGTGTTCGGCATCGTGCCGCCGACGTTGTTTACGACGATGTCTAGTTTGCCGAACTCCTCGACGGCCGTGCCGGCGAGTTTGGCAGTGTCCTCAGGGTGCGCGAGGTCGGCGGTGACGATATGAGCGCGCCGCCCGACGCCCTGGATCTGCTCGGCGACCTGTTCGAGTTGCGCCTGTGTGCGCGACGCGATGACCACGTCCGCACCGGCTTCCGCGAATGCCAGCGCCATCGCGGCGCCCAGCCCACGGCCGGCTCCGGTCACCACCGCGACTTGGTCGTCCAGCCGAAATCTGTCGAGTATCACGTCAGCCTCTCTTCCGTCGCCGGGCGACACCGTAACAAGGGCGGCGGGCGCGGCATGCCACATTTTTGAAACACGTTCTAGTTCGTCGCGCTGTGACCCACGCGCCAGCCGCGTAAGCAGAGTTATTCCTGTCACAAAAACAGCGGAAAACCGCAGGTGGAGCGAATTTCGCCGACGAAATTAGTGCTAACGTCGGTGGAAAGCCAACGAATTCGCACCATTTTTCCTGGAAGAGGAGTAGTTCCGTGCTGCACCCCGCCGAGACCCGAGCCGCTGCAAAGTGGGCCAAGAGGATCGGCGCGCTCGCTGTTCCGGTAGCGGCAACCGCCGCGGCGATCGGTCTTGCTTCGCCGGCCGCCGCAGACAGCACGAGCTTCTTGCAGAGCCTGCAGCCGCGGTACACCTACTTGAGCGAATCGCAGCTGCTGGCGGCGGGAAATCAGGCCTGCTCCGCTGCCCGCAGCGGCATCCCTGCCTCGGACAACGTCATCCGGGTGAGCAAGGGCCTCGGAATATCGACGTCCGCTGCCTGGGAGATCGTCATCGCCAGCATCAACCACCTGGGCTGCTGACGCGCTGACCGCTACTTCTTGGCGGCTGCCTTTTTTGCCGCCTTTTTAGCGGGCGCCTTCTTGGCGGTGCTCGTCTTCTTCGCCGGCGCCTTCTTAGCCGCCGATTTCTTGGCCGGCGACTTCTTCGCCTGACCATCACCCGATGAGCCGCCACCGCGGCGCGCCTTCACGCTGGCCTCGAGCTTGGCGAGCAGATCCGATACGTCCTCGGTCTCGTCAAGCTCCTTGGGCTCGGCCTCTTCAGTGGTAAACGCTTCTCCGCCTTCGAGTTTCGCCTCCACCAGCTCCCGCAGCTGCTCCTGGTAAGTGTCTTCGAAGCGCTCCGGGTGGAAGTCGTCGGTCATCGACTCGACTACCTGTCCGGCCATCTTCAGCTCCGCAGGCTTGATCTCGACTTCCTTGTCCAGCACCGGGAAATCGGGGTCGCGGATCTCGTCGGGCCAGAGCAGCGTGTGGATGACCATCACGTCGCGCTTGCTGAAGTCTTTGACGCGCAACGCCGCAAGACGGGTCTTGTTGCGCAGTGCGAAGTGCACGATGGCAACTCGGTCGGTCTCGGCCAGTGTCTTGGCCAGCAATACGTAGGACTTCGAGGACTTGCCGTCGGGCTCGAGATAGTAACTGCGGTCATACATCAGCGGGTCGATGTCGCCGGCCGGAACGAACTCGACGACTTCGATCTCGCGGCTGCGCTCCTCCGGCAGCGTGGAGATGTCCTCGTCGGTGATCACCACCATGTGCCCATCGTCGGATTCGAAGGCGCGCGCGATGTCGCGGTACTCGACGACCTCACCGCAGACCTCGCACACCCGCTTGTAGCGGATCCGGCCGTTGTCCTTGGCGTGGACCTGGTGAAACTTCAGATCGTGGTCCTCGGTCGCGCTGTAGACCTTGACGGGGACATTGACCAGTCCGAAGGAGATCGAGCCCTTCCAGATGGACCGCATACGCCCAGTATTCCCTAATCGCTCATCCGCGACGCGTATGCGACGTCGCCGTACCGGCGGCAGCGGCGTCCCGGGCCGCTCGATCGGGCAGGTCAGCGCCCGCGCGCGCGACCGTCAGCGCCGACGAGAGCGTGGCCGTCTGCAGCACCGAGGTCAGCGTGTCGACGCTGATCCGACGCAAGTGCGTCCGCCGCTGCGCGCCGAGCAGATCCAGCGACCACAGCGCGTCGATCAACCCCGACATGAACGCGTCGCCGGCGCCAACCGTGTCGACCACCTCGACTGGCAACGCTTGCACACGCGCGACCCCGGCCTGACACATCGCGAAAGCCCCGCGCTCACCCATCGTCACCGCGACGATCGCCGGGCCCAGCCCCAGCCATGTCCGCGCCACCTGCTCGGGCGCCCGGTTCGGGTCGATCCAGTGCAGGTCCTCGTCGCTGGCCTTCACCACATCGCACCGCTCGACGAGCCGGTCGATCCGGCCGCGCGCCTGTTCGGCATCCTCGATCAGCGCGGGCCGCACATTGGGGTCGAAACTGACCGTCGCCGACACGTGGTAGGCGTCGAGCAGCGCAGCGGTCGCGCGGCAGCCGGGTTCGAGCACCGTCGCGATCGACCCGGTGTGTGCCACCAATGGTGGTGCCACCTCCGGTGTGCCGGCCAACTGCCAGTCGATGTCGAAGGTGTACTGCGCCTTGCCGCTGTCGTCGAGCGTTGCGAGCGCGGTCGGAGTTCGCTTCGCGGTGCGGCTTCCCGAAACCAATTGGGCACCAGCACTTTCTACGTATTCGACGATGCGGCGGCCGTGTTCATCGTTGCCGATGTGGGTGAGGAAGTCGACGCCGCGGCCGAGCCGGGCCAGGCCGACGGCGACGTTGAGCGGGCTGCCGCCGACATGCACGCCCGTGATGCTGCCTTCACGACCGACGATGTCGATCAGCGCCTCGCCGATGACGAGCGCTCGGTCAGTCATGTCTCGACGCTGATGTCGCCAGTGGAACGCCGCGAGCGTGCAGGCACTACGTGATGGGCGCTACGTCGGGGTTCGTACCGAAACCGACTTGCGGGTTGGCCCCGCCGGCGTCGTGGGTGAAAACCTGCGAGGGAGACGGCTTGCAGTTGTTGTCCATCGGCGTCTGATCACCCGAGCAGAAGGGCACCAGATCTTCGGGGTCCGCGGCCGCATTCGAAGCCCCGAACAGCGCGCCGGCGGCCGCCAGAAGGCAGGCAGCGACTATTCGCCTCATCACTCCACGGTACAACGGGTATTACGTTGGCGTGGTGGATCGATTCGGGCGGGTGAAGCTGACCAACCCGGACAAGGTGCTGTATCCGGCGACGGGCACCACCAAGGCCGAGGTGTTCGACTACTACATCACCATCGCCGAGGTGATGGTCCCCCACATCGCCGGCCGAGCAGTTACCCGCAAGCGGTGGCCCAACGGGGTCGACGAGCCGTCGTTCTTCGAAAAGCAACTGGCAAGCTCCGCGCCCGACTGGCTGGAGCGGGCGTCGATCACTCACAAGTCCGGCACCACAACGTATCCGCTCGTCAACAGTGCTGAAGGCCTCGCCTGGATTGCGCAGCAAGCCTCGCTGGAAGTGCATGTGCCGCAATGGCGATTCGTCAACTCGTGGAGTCGCGAGGGAGGCGCCGAACAGATACCCGGGCTCGCCACCCGCGTGGTTTTCGACCTGGACCCCGGCGAGGGCGTCACGTTCCGCCAGTTGTGCGAAGTGGCGCACGAGGTACGCGAGCTGATCACCGGCATTGGACTGTCCGCGTTCCCGTTGACCAGCGGCAGCAAGGGTCTGCATCTGTACGTGCCGCTGGAGAAGCCGATCAGCTCGCATGGCGCGTCGGTGCTTGCGCGGCGGATCGCGGTCCAACTGGAGAAGTCGATGCCCAAGCGGGTGACGGCCACCATGACCAAGAGCCTGCGCAGCGGCAAGGTTTTCGTCGATTGGAGTCAGAACAACGGCAACAAGACCACGATCGCGCCGTACTCGCTGCGCGGCCGCGACGAGCCGACGGTCGCTGCCCCGCGCACGTGGGACGAGATCGAGGATCCCGATCTGCGCCAGCTGCGGTTCGGCGAGGTGCTCGAACGGGTCGCCGACATGGGTGACCTGTTGGCGGAGATGGACGCCGACGTGCCGGTGGCCGACGCGCTGTCCACCTACCGCAGCATGCGTGACGCGGGTAAGACGCCCGAGCCGGTTCCGAACACCGCGCCCGTCACCGGTAACGACAACTTCTTTGTCATCCAAGAACACCACGCCCGCCGTCTTCATTACGACTTCCGGCTCGAGCGGGGCGGGGTACTGGTCAGCTGGGCTGTGCCGAAGAATCTGCCGGACACCCCGTCGGTCAATCACCTCGCCGTGCACACCGAGGACCATCCACTGGAATACGGGACCTTCGAAGGCGAGATCCCGAAGGGTGAGTACGGCGGCGGCAAGGTGATCGTCTGGGACTCCGGCACTTACGAGGCCGAGAAGTTCCGCGACCCGGGCGTCAACGGCGAGAAGCCGCTGAAAGGCAAGGGCGAAGTGATCGTGACGCTGCACGGCAAGCGGATCAGCGGCCGCTACGCGCTGATTCAGACGAACGGCAAAAACTGGCTGGCGCATCGGATGAAAGAGCAGGCCGAGCCGCAGGCAAGCGATCTTGCGCCGATGCTGTCCACGGAAGGTTCGATCGAGAAGCTGAAGAAGACGCAGTGGGCGTTCGAGGGCAAGTGGGACGGCTACCGCGTACTGGTCGACGCCAACAACGGCAGGCTCAACCTGCGGTCCCGCCGCGGACGTGATGTCACCGGTGAATTCCCGCAGTTCGCGGCGCTGGCAGCCGATCTTGCCGACCACCACGTGATTCTCGACGGCGAGGCGGTGGCTCTGGACAAGGACGGAGTTCCCAGCTTCAGCGAAATGCAGAATCGCGCCCGGTCGACCCGCGTCGAGTATTGGGCCTTCGATGTCTTGTACCTGGACGGGCGCTCACTGCTCAAGGCAAAGTATTCCGATCGCAGGCGGATCTTGGAGGCGCTGGCCGACGGCGGCGGTCTCATCGTTCCCGACCAGTTGCCCGGTGACGGAGCCGAGGCGCTGGAGTATGCGCGCAGAAAACGGTGGGAAGGCGTGGTCGCCAAGAAGCGCGACTCCACCTATCAACCGGGTCGGCGGTCGTCGGCGTGGATCAAGGACAAGATCTGGAACACCCAGGAAGTCGTCATCGGCGGTTGGCGACAAGGTGAGGGCGGCCGGTCAAGCGGCATTGGCGCGCTCATGCTCGGCATTCCCGCCGACGGTGGCTTGCAGTTCGTCGGACGGGTGGGCACCGGTTTCACGGAAAAGGACCTCGCCAGTCTGAAGAGAGCCTTGAAGCCACTGCACACCGACCAGTCGCCTTTCAACGCACGGCTTTCCACGCAGGACGCGAAAGGGGTGACGTTCGTGCGGCCGGAGCTGGTGGGGGAGGTGCGCTACAGCGAGCGCACCGGCGATGACCGGCTGCGTCAGCCGAGTTGGCGGGGCCTACGGCCCGACAAGAGTCCCGACGAGGTCGTCTGGGAACAATCGCAGTAGCGGGTGAAGAACGGACGGGAGGGCCCGCCCGGACCCTCCATCCGGCAAGTGCAAAGACCGTCGGGTCAGGCGCAGCACGTGCATGATGACTCGCTTGCTGAAGCGGAGTCGCTTGGCGACGGTGCATCGTTGTCCGGTCGCCAGTCGAAGGGGAAGTGCTTGCTTGAGGCACCCCGGTATTCGTGCGACCAGTTGAATCCGACTGCGTCGTCCTTCTCGACGACGCCCCAGGTGGCGACCTGTCCTGGACCGACCTCGGCGCCTGGCGCATTCGAGGTGGTGACGCGTCGGCTCGGATCTGATGTCGGGCCGGTGAGCGCGGCGACGCGCACGTCAACCTTGCCGGGGATCTCGGCCCGCCAGTGCGCGAGGTCGTCGGCAATGTCGAACGAGATCGCCGCATACTCGATTCCGCGTAAATCCTCGATGAGAGAGGCGAATTCGGCAGGCCAGCCGCCCTCCTTGCCTGTGAAGATTCGCTCCAAGGCCTCACGTTGGACGTCGTCGGCGCGCTCGTCGATGTAGAACATGAGCCGCATCTTGGCGTTCGGATCGCCGACCCACATGTTGCCCGTGAACTCTCCGAGGGACACGACGTTCAACCCGGTGAGGTCGATGCCGCGGAAGTGGCCGTCGCGAACATGCCAGACGAGGGTGAACTGGCAGTCGCCGTGCGTCGGCGCCTGGGCGAAGCTGCACGGGCACGGCAGCTTGCAGCTGCAGACGTCGAACCAGTCGCCTCGAAGATGCCAGTCAGTAACCGTCGGTACTGCGCTCATGTTGTCCTCCTTGATATACCGCCGGGGGGGTGCCCCCGGGGGGTATGCATGCCTCATGACGAAGATTGCGGGAATCCTGCTGTGGTGCGACCACATTCCCGCCGTCCCGCAGAACCGGACGGGCGCTGCGCACTTCTACCTGCGCTCTAGCGGCGCTTTTCAGCGCCCTGGTGATCACTAGCCGGTGCTGAACCTGGTTGTGTCATCTCGGCGGCAATCGACACCACCAAACCGCCAACCATGAACGCGACGATCACCGCAACCAACGCGCCCGTGCTGAACGAAGGGATGAATCGTCTTGGCCCTGTTACTTGCTCGTCGGCGCCGTGGTAACGGTGGCTGAGCGCGTGACCCTTTCCCCGCTTCAGTAGCACACGGTTGACCGGGTAGGCGGCGAAGAAGGCTGCGGTGAGCGCAATCATCATGCCGATCCAAAAAATCGGGTTGACCAGTCCGGCGTTCATGGCGCCGGGTATCACCGCCATCACCAGGTTGTCGACGACTTCCATCGTCAGAATGGACAATGTATCGGCTGCGAGAACGACGCTCAGCGCAGCGCCGAACGCCAGACCAGCCTTGAGAAGTGGCAGCGTCGACAGAGAATAACCGAACGCGAAAGCCAGGGCCACCGCCAGTGCGATGGTCGCGAGGTTCGACAAGTCGAGTGCGGTTCCGATCATGAGGCCGACGATTTCGCCTATCGCGCAACCGGTTAGACAATGCAACGTCGCGCTGACGGCCATCCGATTGACGCTGCCCATGTCGTGATGCCCGTGATGAGATTCGGGGTGGTCGTGAGCCTCGTGGTGTGCTTGCGATTGCATCTTCGTGTCTGATCCTTCTGACTAGGTTTTCCGCTGGGGTGGCGGTGCCCTCTCAAGTGATGATACCCCCGGGGGGTATATGTGACGGTACGCCTGCCAGGCCCGACAGACAAGACTGCGAGGCTGCCCACATGTTGACTTGATGCGTTCCACACTGGGCCGGGAAGGGTGTCCGCGATCACGGTCAGGGCCGCGAAGTTCTAATCGCGCCGCGATCGCCGATTAGGGCCTGGCTACAACCCGGCCGTCTTGATCAGTGGTGACACAGCGGTCAAGGCGCGCGTCGCCAGCGCGTCGGCCAATTCGTTGTCGGTGACACCTGAATGCCCCTTCACCCAGAACCACTCGACTCGGTGTCGCGCGCAGGCGATCTGGAGCCGCTGCCACAGGTCGACGTTCTTAACCGGTTGCTTTGCGGCGGTGAGCCATCCGTTGCGTTCCCAGCCGAGTACCCACTTGGTGATGCCGTTGCGGACGTACGTGCTGTCGGTATAGAGGTGCACGACCACGGGCCTGGTGAGCGCTTCGAGCGCCATGATCGGCGCGGTCAGCTCCATGCGGTTGTTGCTCGTCGGGCCGCACTCGCCACCACTCATCTCTCGAACATGCTCACGCTGGCGCAGCACCGCTCCCCAGCCACCGGGACCGGGGTTGGGTCGGCAACCGCCATCGGTATGGATAACCACGATGTCGGTGGGGTCGATCATGCGCTGAGGATAGGCACGGCGTCGGTCGCGAGCGCTCAGCGACGCGCCGAGATCAACGCCGTCGGGACCGACATCCCCAGCTTGCGATGCCGAAGCGTGGTGATGCGCCGTCCCGGCTGTACCGCGTCCTTGACCGGCGTCGTGAGTTCACCGAAGAACGCGGCGGTGGCGTCGATGTCCGCGACGACATAGGTGATCCCCCACAGGGTTGACGGCCCATCGCTCGTCGTCTCCGGGGAACCGACCGCCTCGATGATCACCTCTCCGAACCGGAAGAAGATCTGGCGGATTGGTCGCCCGCCGAGGTCGCCGTCGCGCTCGCGGCGAGGTTCCATACCCACGGCGGCCAGCGACTCGACCGTCCGATTCAGGTCGGGTGACATCAGCACGACGTGGTCGATCGCGGTGACGCCGTTGGCGTGCTCGGCCGGCGCCACCGCGACCGCCCCGGGTCTCGTCGTGGGTATGCCGTCGAGTTCGTCGAGCGGCCGCTCCGGCAGACCGCCCAACGACCATCCGACGATGCCGGCGCCACTGCCCGATGTCGCCGCCGGGGCGGCTCCGTGATTCCTTCCCACCAGCCGGATGCGTACACCGCCGACTCGGCAGACGGCGTCGGCGTCCACGCTGAACCCGCCGAGCGCCCAGGCATCGGCGGAATCAGCCACCACAAGCTCGTCGACGGTGACGGTCACGCGCGCAGAGTACGCGAATCGATGCGCTGGGCGGTCGCATAGCATCACCGCCATGAGCAGAGTGTCGGTGATCACCGGTGGCGCGGGCGGGATGGGCGTGGCGACGGCGAAGGTCGTAGGTCGAGACCATGCCGTCGTGCTGGCCGATGTGCGGCAGGACCGTCTCGATCGCGCGGTCAGCACGTTGGACGGCCTGGGGATCAGGGTCACGGCCGTCAACTGCGACGTCACCGACCGCGCTGCGGTCGACACCCTGTTTGACACCGCGTCCGGCATCGGCGCCGTCGCCTCCGTCATTCACACCGCCGGGGTGAGCCCCAGCATGGGCAGCGCCGAATACGTCATGAGAACCAACGCGATCGGCACGCTCAGCGTCAACGAGAGCTTCTACGCCCACGCGAAAGAGGGCGCCGCGATCGTCAACGTTGCCTCGATGGCCGCATACCTGCTGCCCGAAAGCCTCATTCCCACAAGCAAATTCCCTCGAGCTCTGCAGGATCAGGACGCATTCATGGAAGACATGCTCAAGGCGTGCGCCATCGCCGGAGAGGACGCCCAGGCGCAGTCCGGCATCGCCTACGCCATCAGCAAGGGCTTCGTGCGGTGGTACAGCGTTGCGCAATGCGAACGCTTCAACGGCCGGGGCCTTCGCATCCTGTCGGTTTCGCCAGGGTCCATCGACACCGAGATGGGTCAGCTCGAAGCCAACGCCGGGGCCGGCGCGATGGTGGCCGACGCCGCGGTGCCGCGCTGGGGCAAGCCCGAGGAGATGGCCGATCTTCTGGCGTTCTGCGCCAGCGACAAAGCCGGCTACCTCACCGGCACCGACATCCTCAACGACGGCGGCGTCGTCGCGTCGATGACCGAACGCGCCAGGGTGGCCGCCGAGAGCGGATAGCGGATAGCCGTCAAACGACGTCCACCCACACAGTGAACGCCAACGTGAACCCTGCGAGCACTCCCAACAGGACTGAGTCGATGCTGCGCAGTTGTGTTGCGTCCGACTTCTCCAGCCGCAGTTCGCGGGCGAGCAGGAACAGGGGAAACGCCACGCTGATCGCGATCAGGAAGCCGCCGAGGATGTAGGCCCACTCGAATCTCACGCCGACCCTGCGTGCCTCGATCACCATCAGGATGGCGACAGCGAGCAGCAGGAGCGCGATGTCCACGGTGATCGATCGGGATGCGGGGTTGGTTTTCGTGGCTTCCCAGAACCCCATGAGACTCCCGCCGTCGCGGAAGAAGAGGATGTTCTGACTCCAGGTGGCGATCAGCGCCACCACCGCGATCGCAGCGTAGACGGTGCACAGCAATTTGCGGGACATAGGCATTCGCTCACCGTAGAAGTCGCGAACTCAATCAAGATCGTGATTCGCGATTTCCACCCGAAGCCGGCGCATCGGCGCGGGTCCACTGCTGCGTGAGCCGAAGCAGGTAGGTCAGCGCGGGCAGGACGACGACACCTGCCAAGCCGACGACGACAAGCAGGCCGACCAGCGTGGCGTCGGCGCCTGCGCCGTCGTCGATGGTGACCTGATCGACCAGCAGCCACGGATACTGGGCGACGCCCCACCCGATCACGACCGAGCCGACGGCAGCCACCGCTGGGACGCGCGCCAGCGCGAACTGTCTGCGGTAGAGCAGGACAAGTGTCACCACTCCGGCCACTGCTGCCACCGCCAGCAGCGGTGATGCCGCCGTCCGCAGGCCGTGGCTCAATGTCGGCGCGTCGCGGGCGACCGGATACAGCCCGGCGAACACGACGATCCCCGTCGCGATCCCCACGGCGAGCGTGCGGGTGCGCAGACGCCCCGCGAGTTCGTCGTCGCCGGCGCGGTCGGCGTCGGCGGTCAGGAAAACGCCGGCGAGGAAGATGCACGTCACCACAGCCAGGCAGCCGCCGACAAGCGACGTCGGGTTGAACCACGAACCGATTCGGTCGCCGTAACCGGCCGCGGGCACCCGGCCTGAGGCGATGGCACCCGCCGCAGTGCCGAGGAAGAACGGTGTGATCACCGACGACGCCGCGAAGATCGCGCCGAACAGCCGGGCCTGGGCGAACGTCCCGGAGTACTTGCGGAACGCAAAGCTGGCGCCGCGCAACACGATTCCGGCCAGCGCCAGGCTCAACGGAATGAACAGCGTGGTGGTGGCGGCGGCGAAGGTCGCAGGGAAACCGGTCCACCACATGACAAGGATGTAGATCAGCCAGACGTGGTTGGCCTCCCACACCGGGCCGATGCTGGTGTCGACGAGTGTGCGCAACTGGCTGCCCCGCTCGTCGGAACCGGCGGTGAGATCGTAGAAGCCCGAACCGAAGTCGGCCCCGGCGAACAAGGCGTACACCACGACACCGAGGAACATGGCCATCGCCACTACCGTCGCCAGCGTCATGACACCGGCTCCTGCGTCGACGGACCGTAGGGGCTCGGTAGGTTTTCTTCGCCGGCGCGCCAGCGTCGTGCCATGGATCGCAACACAACCCAGGCGCCGATGACCATGCCCGCATAGATCACCA
>LZSH01000250.1 GCA_001665255.1 Mycobacteriaceae bacterium 1482268.1
CTCAGCAGAGACCGATAGCCGATGATTCCCGCGCACAACAGCGGCGCCAGTTCGCTGTCGGAATACCCGGCCGGCAGCAGATGCGCGAAAGCTGCTGGAACCGTGGTGAATTCAGCGTATCCGCCGTCGGCATCCCAGCCGGTGTAGCGCGACTCCGGGCACAGGTTCTCCTGCCCTCGGAGGCAGAACGTGCACTGCCCGCATGTATGCCGCAACCACGCGACACCCACGCGATCGCCGAGGCTGAACTCGTCGCCGGCGTCCTCACCGAGTGCGACGACCTCGGCGACCACCTCGTGCCCGGGTATCACGTTGCGCCGGTGCACCGGCAGATCTCCCTCGGCGACATGCAAATCGGTGCGGCACACGCCGCAGGCCCGCACGGCAACCAGGAGTTCACCCGGCGCGGGTGAGGGAACCGGAACCGTGACCCGTTGCAATGGACGGGTGCTCATCGGGCCCGGCCGCTGCACCTGCCACGCGGTCATCAATGTGTCGTCCAAACCTCGCGAACGTTCCTTACCAGTTGAAAATACTTCCGAAATTCGACTGGTAAGGAACGTTCGGGGAGCCTGGCGGTCAGTTCTTGCGCTGCACCATCCCGACGATCCACAGCAGGATCACCGATCCCAGGATCGCGGTGAACAACGTGAACCACCATCCGCCGGCCGCGGTGTCGAGGAAGAAGCTCAGCAGGAAACCGCCGATCAGTGCACCGACGATGCCGATCACGATGTTCATCAATATGCCCGAGCCGCTGCCTTTGACGATCTTGCCGGCGATCCATCCGGCGATTGCTCCGATGATGATGTAACCGATCCAGCCGACGCTGGTCAGTGTCGTTGACCGAGCGAGGAACTCGGTCGCTGCAATGGCGTCCATCTCCGCGATCTCCTGCCTGTCGGCGCCCAACGCGGCCGTCGGGCCCATCTTCGGTATACGCCCGAAGGGTAACGATTCAGCGGTCCAATCGGACACGAACAAGATCAAATGACAGGTGAACAGAAGC
>LZSH01000251.1 GCA_001665255.1 Mycobacteriaceae bacterium 1482268.1
GCTGCCGCCGGCGCCGCGGCCACAGGTGCCGCAGGTGCGATGGCGAGAGGCGCGACGACCGTGGGGGCGGCGGCCGCAGGTGCCGCTGCCGCAGGGGTCACGCCCGGCAACGACATCCCGGACGGCAGCAGACTCGCGAGGCCGGCGGGCACGCCGAGCTCGGGCGGCAGCGCATTGGTCAGCGTGGAGACCACGTTGCCCGGAGCGGCCGCCGCGGGCGCAGCTGCAGGTGCGGCCGGCGCGGGTGCGGTCGGCAGCGCCGGGGTCTGCGGCAGGGTCAGCGAGGCGGTTGCGCCGGGCGGAGGAGTGGCCGGTGCCGCTGCAGGGGCCTTGGTGCCAGACATGGTCGATGCGAGGGTTTGCATCAGCTGCGGAGCGGCGGAGCCGACGCTGGACAACTGGGTGAGCAGCTGGGCACCGGGGTTCGGCGGAACCGGGGCTGGGGCTATGGGGTCGGCGGACGCCGTCGCGCTGAGTGACAGCGCGGTGACCGCGCCCGCGGCGGCGATCATGGTCGACACAAACAGTTTCCGGGTGTACATGGTTCTCCCAATCGTTGGATGGCGAAGGTCTGAACCCGAAGCTAGTTTGTTACTGCTGTGACTCAAGTGACACGTGTGGCGTTTATTCAACCGTTACGGGAGCGAAGGCTTTTAGTGACCGGTCGCTAGAGTCGGTCGAATAGACCTCACATCCGCCACGGCGAAGTCAGTCCCGCGGCTGCCAGCACGATTGGCGGCCGCGGCGCCGTTCCTGCTTGTCCTCAGCATCGCCGCGCGGCTGGCATGGACCTACCTGGCGCCCAACGGCGCGAATTTCGTCGACCTCCACGTATACGTCGGCGGCGCAAGCGCTTTGGATCAGCCGGGCACTCTTTATGACTACGTCTACGCCGACCAGACGCCGGACTTCCCGCTGCCGTTTACCTACCCGCCGTTCGCGGCCGTCATCTTCTACCCGCTGCATCTACTGCCGTTTGGATTCGTCGCCCTCGCATGGCAGTTAGGCATCGTGGCCGCGCTGTACGGCGTGGTGCGCGTCAGCCAGCGTTTGTTGCGCGTCGAGGACGCATTCGCCACCGGTCGGCGCGTCGCGATGGCGTGGACCGCCGTGGGCATCTGGCTGGAACCGCTGCGCAGCACCTTCGACTACGGCCAGATCAACGTGTTGTTGGTGCTGGCGGTGCTGTACGCCGTCTACAGCACACACTGGTGGCTGTCCGGGCTGTTGGTCGGACTCGCTGCAGGAGTGAAGCTGACCCCCGCCGTCAGCGGGCTGTACTTCCTCGGCGCGCGTCGCTGGGCGGCAGCGGCGTTCTCAGCGGTCGTCTTCCTCGCGACGATCGGGGTGTCCGCGCTGCTGGTCGGGAACCAAACCCGTTACTACTTCACCGAACTGCTCGGCGACGCCAGCCGGGTGGGGCCGATCGGAACGTCGTTCAACCAATCCTGGCGCGGTGGCATCTCGCGGATTCTCGGCCACGACGCCGGATACGGGCCGATCGTGGTGGTGGCGATCGTCGTCACCGCGGTGCTTGCGTTCCTCGCGTGGCGGGCGGTGAGCGACGACGACCGGCTGGGCCGGATCCTGGTTGTTCAACTGTTCGGCCTGCTGCTGTCGCCGATTTCGTGGACACACCACTGGGTGTGGGTCGTGCCGCTGATGATCTGGCTGCTACACGGCACGCTGCGAGGCCAACTCGGCGCGCAGATCCTGGGCTGGGGATGGTTGGCACTCACCATCGTCGGGGTGCCGTGGCTGCTCAGTTTCGCTCAGCCCACGATCTGGGAGATCAGCAGGCCTTGGTATCTCGCGTGGGCAGGGCTGATCTACATCGTGGCGACGCTGGTGACGCTCGGGTGGATCGCCTCTACTGGGGCGACCCGACGATCCCGTCGATCTCCTTCGCCATCTCCAGATCCTTGTCCGTGATACCGCCCTCGGAATGCGTGACCAGTGCGAAAGTCACTGTCCGCCAGCGGATGTCGATATCGGGATGGTGATCTTTCTGCTCGGCGCGTTCGCCCACCCGGCGCACGGCGTCGATGCCGTCGAGAAACGCGGGGAACTTGATCGAGCGGCGCAATGCTCCGTCCTTGCGCTCCCAGCCGTTGAGGTCGGGCAGTGCGGCGTCCACTTGTTCGTCCGATAACACAGCCATAACTCGACGGTATACCGTCAGCCGCAATGTCAAACCAGATCGTCGTCGCGGGCGCGCTCATCGCCGGATCGGCGCTGCTGGTCGCCCAGCGTGAGCGCCCCGCGGAACTGGCGGGCCTGTGGGAGCTGCCCGGTGGGAAAGTTGCGCCGGGGGAGAGCGACGCCACCGGTCTGGCTCGTGAACTCCACGAGGAGCTCGGTGTCCTGGTGACGGTCGGCGAGCGGTTGGGTGATGACGTCGCGTTGACGGACACCATGACGCTTCGCGCCTATCGCGTCACCCAAACCGGCGGCACGCTGAGCCCGATCGACCACCGCGCCTTGCGGTGGGTGACATTCGACGAGCTCGAGAGACTGCCGTGGGTGCCCGCCGATCGGGCATGGCTCGGTGATCTGACGCGGGCGCTGCGCGAGCCGCGCTAACTCGCGAAACGATATTCCAGCAGGCCCGTTCTCGCCTTTTCTCTGCTGGAATGCCATTTCGCGCCGCTAGTCTTCCGACCCATGCGTGTGCTGCGGTTCATCTGGCGGGGTGTGCTGGCGTTCGACCGGATCGGTTCGCGCATCCCGCAGTTGGTCCAGATGTGGTTGGTCGAACTGTTCTTCGCGCTACCGCTGACCTTCTTCATCGCGAAGGTGATCGACATCCGCGGTGCGTTCGGCGTTCCAGGTGCCGGTGGGTCGGTACCCGGCGTGTTCTGGGGCGCGCTGGCGCTGTCGTTGGTATGCGGCGTCTTCTTCGTCAAAAGCCTGACCCGGCCGCGCGTCGTGCGTGGCACCTGGACGCCGACAGTGCATGCCGATATCGGGCCGGTGACCGTATACGGCGCCAATCGCCAGTGGACGACGAG
>LZSH01000252.1 GCA_001665255.1 Mycobacteriaceae bacterium 1482268.1
CGGGCTGAAACCGGTTATAGGCCAATACAATCGGCGCATCACCGCCGACACCCCGATGACGTTGGTGGGGCCGGCCGCTGGAACCGACTTCGTGAAGACCGCCGCCGATCCGGCCGGCCGCACCGTCGCGGGCACCTTCGCCAACTGTTCGGGCGGCGTCACGCCGTGGGGCACCGTGCTGTCGGGTGAAGAGAACTTCCAGGAATACTTCGGCGCAGCCGAGGGCGCAGCCAAGCCGAACCCGGTGGACGCCGACCGCTACAAGCGTTATGGCGTCACGTTGAAACCGACGGCGCTGCGGTGGGAGACTTTCGACCCCCGCTTCGACATCGCCAAGACACCCAACGAGCCCAACCGGTTCGGCTACATCGTGGAGCTGAACCCGTGGGACCCGAAATCAACACCGGTCAAGCACAGCGCGCTGGGCCGGTTCCGGCACGAGGCCGCCAACATCTATGTCACCGATGACGGCACGGTCGTGGCCTACAGCGGCGACGACGAGCGCTTCGACTACATGTACAAGTTCGTCTCGAGCAAGAAGATGCGGCCAGGCCGTACGTCGGAAGCGTTGGCGCACAACATGACTCTGCTCGACGAGGGCACGCTGTATGTCGCGAAGCTGTCCAGCGACATCCCCGCCGCGCAGATCGACGGCTCGGGCAAGCTGCCCGCCAAGGGGTCGTTCGGCGGCACGGGAACGTGGCTGCCGCTGCTGCGCTCGGGCCCGGGCGGGCAGGCGGAGTCGCTGGTGCCGGGTGTGACCGCACAGGAGGCGGCGGTGTTCACCCGGTTTGCCGCCGACAAGGCCGGCGCCACCAAGATGGACCGTCCCGAGGATTTCGAGGCGAACCCGAAGACCGGCAAGGTCTACGTCGCGCTGACCAACAACGACAAGCGCGGCGCGCCCGGCCAAGCGCCGCCGGATGCCGCCAACCCGCGCAACGACAACAAGAGCGGGCAGATCCTCGAGATCACCGACAACCATGCGGGCACCGACTTCACCTGGGACCTGCTCCTGGTGTGCGGCGACCCGGCCGCCGCCGACACCTATTTCGCCGGTTTCGACAAGACGAAGGTCAGCCCGATCTCCTGCCCCGACAATCTGGCGTTCGACAGCCACGGCAACCTGTGGATCTCCACCGACGGCAACGCGCTGGATTCCAACGACGGGCTGTTCGCCGTCGCGCTCGACGGCCCGAACCGCGGCGAGACCAAGCAGTTCCTCACCGTGCCACTTGGCGCCGAAACGTGCGGGCCGGTCATCACCGACGACCTGGTGACCGTGTGCGTGCAGCATCCCGGCGAGCACGACGACAACGACATCGACAACCCGCTGTCGCGATGGCCGGAAGGCGGTAACGGAACGGCGCGTCCGTCGGTCGTGGCGGTGTGGAAGGCCGACGGCAAGATTGGCGTCTGATCGAATCGGGAATGACGGGTTGATGGCATTTCGCATTCGGGTCGGCGTGCAACTGCAGCCGCAGCACTCTTCCCAATACAGCCACATCCGTGACGCGGTCCGCCGGTGCGAGGACATCGGCGTCGACGTCGCGTTCAACTGGGATCACTTCTTCCCGCTTTCTGGTGACCCCGACGGTCCACATTACGAATGCTGGACGATGCTCGGCGCGTGGGCCGAACAGACGTCGCGCATTGAAATCGGCGCGCTCGTCACCTGCAATTCGTACAGGAATCCGGAATTGCTGGCCGACATGGCGCGCACCGTCGACCACATCTCCGACGGCCGGTTGATCCTCGGCATCGGGTCGGGCTGGAAGAAGAAGGATTACGACGAGTACGGCTACGAGTTCGGCACAGCGGGAACCCGCCTGGACGATCTGGCTGAGGCGTTTCCGCGCATCAAGTCTCGGCTGGGCAAGCTCAATCCACAGCCCATGCGCGACATCCCGGTGCTGATCGGCGGCGGTGGTGAGAAGAAGACGCTGCGTCTGGTGGCCGAATACGGCGATATTTGGCATTCCTTCAGCGACAGCACCGAATACCCGCAGAAATCCGACGTGCTCGCGCGGCACTGCGCGGACGTCGGTCGTGACCCCGAGAGCATCGAGCGTTCGGCGGGTGTCTCGGCCAGGGGCACCGACGCGTTGCTCGCCGAGGCAGACGCGCTCGCCGGCCTCGGCGTCACGTTGTTGACGGTCGGGGTCAACGGTCCCGACTACGACCTGAGCGAGGCAGAAGCGTTGTGCCGCTGGCGCGATCAGCGAGCATCGTGACAGCTGAGAACTAACATCGGGGTCAGCTGAGCTTAGGCTGCGCGAACCTTCCTGACACAGAAGAGTCTCATTCGGTCAATCGCCGACTCGCGACCATTTCGCGTGATTAACTATCGCCGCAATGCCCAAGAGGTATGGAGTCAAGGAAAAGGACCAGGTTGTTTCTCACATCATCAACCTGGTGCTTACTGGCAAGCTGCGCTCCGGAGACCGAGTCGACCGCAACGAGATCGCCCACGAACTCGGCCTGAGCCGCGTCCCCATTCAGGAGGCCGTCGTTCAGCTCGAGCACGACGGCATCATCTCCACGCGCTACCACCGCGGCGCGTTCGTCGAACGCTTCGACGAATCCGTCGTGCTGGAGCATCACGAACTGCACGGCATGCTTCTGGGCATCGCTTCGGCTCGCGCGGCCACTGATCCGCGGCCCCACATACTCGCCCAACTCGATTCGCTCACCGGCTTCATGCGTGCCAACCGCGACTCGCGCGCGTTCCAAGAGGCGGCCTGGCAGTATCGGCAGACCATCAACGAGGCATACGCCGGTCCCCGGCTGCTCGCCGAGATCCGCGCCTCACAGAGTTTCATCCCGCGATCGTTCTGGATCACCTACATGAACAATCACGACGAGATGCTGCCGTTCTACGAAGCCGAGACCGAGGCCATCCGCAGCCATGACACCGACGGCGCACGCGCCGCCTGCGCAGGCCGGTCGCAAGCCATGGGGCGGATCATGGTGAACGAGTTGGTGCGCCGCGGCGTGTTCGCCCCGTCAATGCTGGCCAGACAGCCTTCGGCTGCGCTCTGATTGAGCGCAAAGCAGTGTCAACACCAAGGCTGCGGCTACGTTGGCTTGAATGACGCCATCTTTGGGCCGGACAGGTAGGGCACTCGTTCTCACGCTGGTCGGACTGTTGGTGTTCAGCGCTCTACTGGCCGGACCGGCCGCCGCCGACGTGGACCAGTGCGCGCCGCCGGGCGTCGGCAGCGCCAGCGCCGTTCCGACGAACCTCGGGTCCGCCGCGAAGGGCCCCGGCGAAGACAAGTACACGACGCCTTCGGTCGTGCCGCTGCACAGCGTCGACGTCAACGCGCTCGGTCTGGGCACACCGGGCGTCCTGACCGTCGGCACGCTGTCCGACGCGCCGCCCAGCATCTGCATCAACTCCCAGGGCCAGTTCACCGGATTCGACAACGAGCTTCTGCGTGCTATCGCCGAAAAGCTGGGTCTGCGAATCAATTTCGTCGGAACCGAGTTCAGCGGCCTGCTCGCCCAGGTGGCGTCACGACGCTTCGACGTCGGCTCGTCATCGATCACCACAACCGACGCCCGTAGACGCACCGTAGGTTTCACCAACGGCTACGACTTCGGCTACTTCTCGCTGGTCGTGCCGACGGGATCGGCGATCACCGGGTTCGACAAGCTCGCCGCGGGGCAGCGCGTCGGCGTCGTGCAGGGCACCGTGCAGGAAGCCTATGTCGTCGACTCGCTGCATCTCGACCCGGTGAAGTTCCCCGACTACAACACCGTCTATGCCAGCCTCAAGACCCGCCAGATCGACGCGTGGGTGGCACCGTCACAGCAGGCGCAGGGCACGGTGCAGCCCGGCGACCCTGCGGAAATCATCGAAAACACGTTCAGCTTGGATAATTTCGTCGCCTACGCCGTGGGCAAGGAGAACAAGCCGCTGATCGACGCGCTCAACTCGGGACTGGACGCGGTGATCTCCGACGGCACCTGGTCGCGGCTGTACTCCGACTGGGTTCCGCGCGAGCTGCCGCCCGGCTGGAAGCCGGGATCCAAGGCGGCGCCAGTGCCGCAGCTACCCGACTTTGCGACCATCGCCGCCAGCCGCCACGGTGGCCCTGCGGAATCGTCTGCGGCGCAACCTAAATCGTTGCTGTCGCAGTTGGCGGATTCGTTCCTCGACTGGGACCTGTACGAACAAGCGATTCCCGACTTGTTCAAGACGGGCCTGCCGAACACATTGATCCTGACAATCAGCGCCAGCGTGATCGGACTGTCGCTCGGCATGGCGCTCGCCGTCGCGGGCATCTCCCGTGCGCGCTGGCTGCGTTGGCCCGCACGGGTTTACACCGACATCTTCCGCGGCCTGCCCGAAGTGGTCATCATCCTGTTGATCGGCCTGGGCGTCGGACCGGTGGTCGCCGGGCTGACCGGAAACAACCCGTATCCGCTCGGCATCGCGGCGCTGGGCTTGATGGCGGCCGCCTATGTCGGGGAGATCTTCCGATCCGGTATTCAGAGCGTGGAGCCCGGCCAGCTGGAGGCGTCGCGCGCGCTGGGCTTCAGCTATTCCGCGTCGATGCGGCTGGTAGTGGTGCCGCAAGGGATTCGACGGGTGCTGCCCGCGCTGGTGAATCAATTCATCTCCCTGCTCAAGGCCAGCTCGCTGGTGTACTTCCTGGGCCTGATCGCAAACCAGCGCGAGCTGTTCCAGGTGGGGCGCGATCTCAACGCGCAGACCGGCAACTTGTCGCCGCTCGTGGCGGCCGGCCTGTTCTATCTGGCGCTGACCATCCCGCTGACCCACCTGGTCAACTACATCGATGCCCGACTACGCACGGGCAAACCCGCCACGGCGGAGGACCCACTCACGCCGTTGAACCCCGCGGCGTCGCAGGAGATGATCTGATGACGGTCGCTGCTCAACCAGTGTCGTTGTCCGCCAACGATATTCATCTGTCGTTCGGTCAGAACGCGGTGCTGCGTGGCGTCGATATCGACGTGCCTGCGGGCACGACGGCTGCGGTGATCGGGCCGTCGGGTTCGGGTAAGTCGACGCTGCTGCGCACGCTCAACCGCCTCTACGAGCCCGACCGGGGCGACATCCTGCTCGACGGTAAGTCTGTGCTCCGTGACAATCCCGACGCGCTACGGCAGCGGATCGGCATGGTGTTCCAGCAGTTCAACCTGTTCCCGCATCGCTCCGTGCTGGACAACGTGACCCTCGCCCCCCGCAAGCTCAAGAAGCTGCGCGCAGAGCAGGCCCGCGAGGTGGGGTTGGCTCAGCTCGACCGGGTTGGCTTGCGGCACAAGGCCGACGCTCGACCAGGAACTCTGTCCGGTGGCCAGCAGCAGCGTGTCGCGATTGCTCGCGCGCTCGCCATGAGCCCTCAGGTGATGTTCTTCGACGAGGCTACTTCGGCGCTGGACCCGGAACTGGTCAAGGGCATCCTCGAGTTGATCGCCGATCTCGGCTCGGACGGCATGACGATGGTCGTCGTGACGCACGAGATGGGTTTCGCGCGGTCGACGTCGGACACCGTGGTGTTCATGGATCACGGCAAAGTCGTCGAATCGGGGCCACCGGAGCGAATCTTCGACGGTGCGGAGACCGAGAGATTACAGCGATTCCTGTCTCAAGTTCTCTGACTGCAAACATTGCTTGTTTACATATCGACAGACGCTGACAGGTTAGACTAGCGAACTATGGTGGAGACCGAAGCGCAGGTCGACGAGCTGGCCGCCGAGCTGCAGCGCGTCCTCTCCAAGCTTTTCTCCGTTCTGCGGCGCGGTGACGTCAATCGCAGCACCGCGGGCAGCGAGCTCACGCTCGCGCAGCTGTCGATCCTGCTGACGCTGCTGGAAAAGGGCCCCATCCGGATGACCGACCTGGCGGCGCACGAGCGCGTCCGTACCCCGACCACCACGGTGGCGATCCGCCGGCTGGAGAAGCTCGGGCTGGTCAAGCGGTCGCGGGACCCGTCTGATCTGCGGGCCGTGCTGGTGGAGGTGACGCCGCGCGGACTCGTCCAGCACCGTGAGGCGCTGGCCGCCCGTCGCGCCCATCTGGCGGCGATGCTCAGCCATCTCAGCGAAGACGATGTCGAGACGCTGACCAAGGCGCTGGCTCCGATGGAGCGCCTCGGCGACGCGGGAACGACAGCCGACTAGCTACTAGCCCAGCCAGTCCAGCACTGCCGCGGCGGTCCACGACTGCTGCATGCTGCCCAACGGCTCGCCGGTGAACGGCTCGTAGTACTCGGCGAACGTGCCGTCGCTGGCCTGGCGCAGCCCTTCGCGACGAAGGATCAGCGCCCGCTCGGCCCAGCCGCGGCGGGCGAAAGCCCACGAGAACAACCAGGTCATCACGGGCCATATCGGTCCGCGCCAGTATTCGCGCGCCCGGAAGTCGCGCGATACGGGCGACGTCGACGGGATCAGCGCGTATTTCAGGTCGGGGTGCCCGCAGAACCGTGGGCCTTCCAGCAGCCGCAGCAGCGTGCGCTCCTTGTCGTGCGGCAATCCGCCACACAGCAGCGGCGAGAATTGCGCGACAGTCTCGGTGGCAATCAACTTGTCTGCTCGGACATCGTAATCGCGTGCAGCGCCGGTTCTTTCATCTGTCGTCTCGATGACTCCTTCGCGGAATCGCTCAGCCCACGCGTACAGGTCTCTGACATCGGCGAGTGGCCGCTTGTAGTCCTCGCCGATTTCGGCGAGCACGGTGCAGGCCACCGACAGGATCGCCGACACGAACACGTCCTCGACCGCGAAGCTCATCACCTTGGGCAGCAGTTCGTCATCGTAGTGCGCCGACTTCATCTCCTCGACAAGCCACAGATAGCGGTCGTATTCCATGTCCGACGGCCGCTGGCTGGCGTCGGTGACGATGGTGTTGTCCTCGCGTTGGTACTCCGGGACGTTGCCCGGGATCACGTTGGCGTAGGCGGCATCCCAGCGCGGCGAGTTGTCCATGCCGGACTCCCAGCCGTGATACAGCGTCACCCGGCCATGTGACTTCGGGTCGCGAGCTTCGGCGAGCCACCGGTGCCAGCGCACCAAATCGTCCCACCGGCGGTCCAGGAACGCCTCGGCCACCGCGCGGGTGGAGCGGCCCCGCGAGCGGGCATGGTCGAGGATGCGCTGCACGGCAATTGCGTGCACCGGCGGCTGGGTGATACCCGACGTGTGCCGCGTGCGCGGCGCGTTGGCGGCCAGCGCCGAGGTCGCCCAGCGCGCGGGCCCGGGAAAGTAGCCGTCGACGCCGTTGGCGAACACGATATGCGGGATCATCCCGTTGTCCCACTGCGCCGAGAGGAGCGTGTCGAGTTCGACGACGGCCCGCTCGACGGACAGCGGCGCCAGGCCGATCGCCACGAAGGCGGCGTCCCAACTCCACATGTGCGGGTAGAGCAGGGGCGCCGCGGTCGTCATCACACCCAGGTCATTGCCGCGCAGCAGGTAGGCGGCGCGGGCCGCCAGTTGCGTGGGAGCGAAGCTGGGATCGGGGGCCATCGGTTCCATGATCGCAGTCGGTAGGGTGACCGGCATGCCGACCGCGTTCATCACCGGAGCGACGGGTGGGCTGGGTACGGCCATCGCCGATGCGCTCGCGCCCACACACACGCTGTTTCTCGGCGGCCGGCCATCGGAGCGACTCGATGCGCTCGCCGAGAGGATCGGGGCCACAACATGGCCGCTGGATCTGGAGGACAGCGACGCCATACCCGCCGCCGTCGAGCCCATCGACGAGCTCGACGTGCTGATCCACAACGCCGGCGCAGCCTTCCCCGGGCGGGTGGCGGAGTCGACGGTGGACGAGTGGCGCGTCACGATGGAGGTCAATGTCATTGGGGCGGTGGCCCTTACACTCGCTCTGCTGCCCGCGCTGCGCAATGCCCGCGGTCACGTCGTCTTCATCAACTCCGGTGCGGGGATCAGGCCGTCGCCCGGCCTGGCGTCCTACACCGCGAGCAAGTTCGCGTTGCGCGGGTTCGCCGACTCGCTGCGCGACGACGAGGGCGAGCTTCGGGTGTCATCGATTCACCCGGGGCGGATCGCGACGGCAATGCAGGAGGGGCTCGTCGCCTACGAGGGCGGCGAATACGACCCGGCGCGGTTTCTGAGCCCGCAATCCGTCGCGAAGATCGTGGCCGACACGGTCAACGCCCCGCCCGACGCCGATATCCGCGAGGTCATCGTCCGCCCGCGC
>LZSH01000253.1 GCA_001665255.1 Mycobacteriaceae bacterium 1482268.1
TCGCGACAAGAAGAAGCTCACCGACTTGACGAAGCGAATGACGAAGGCGCTGCGGACTTTCCGCGCAGAAGCGCCTGCGCTTCAGGAACGCTACCGGCAGGCTCTTCCCGAGCTCATCAGCCGTGAGAACTGGGCGCGCCTCTACGAGAGTTGATCAGTGCAGGCGCACGACGACCTGTTCGTGGTTGCCCGTGTACGCCAGATACTCGAATGAGCGCCCGGTCTGCTCGATGAACTCTTTCCACGCCCGGAACTCATGCTGCTGCCAGCCCGGGTAGTTGAAGAACTCGTCGAACACCAGCACCGCGTCCGGCGCGAGCCGCTCGCTGGTCAGGTCGAGCACCGTCTTCGCCGATGAGTACAGGTCGCAGTCGACGTGCATGAACGCGATCGCCTCGTCGGTCGTCGCCAGGAACCCGGGCAAGGTGTCCTCGAAGAGCCCGGCAACCACTGTGGCTCCGGGGACGTCCGGCGGCTCCTGGGCGAACTCGCCAGCCGGGAAGCCGGTCCGCCATGTCTCGGGCAGGCCGGTGAACACGTCGAACCCCGCGACGCTACGGTCGGAGGCCACCGCGTCGGCGATGATCGCCAGCGTGGTGCCGGTCGCCACCCCGAACTCCAGGGCCAGCCCTGGACCCTTGATCTCGCCGAGCGCATAACGCAACGTGTCTTGCGTCTCCCAGAACACCTTCGCCGTCGGCATGTGTTCGAGCACGAAGTCCGCGCTCTCCTGAGCCGCGATGGTGTCCTGTGCATACGAAAGATCGCGCCGGGCACGGTATTCGGTGTCCGCGATACGGGTGACGACCGCCTCGACCGACTGATTCACCCGGTCCAGCGCGGCGAGCACCTCTGCGTGTTGGTCCTGCTGCTCACGCCGTGACCTGGCGTGCTCGGCGGCCACAATCTCAGCGACAGCCCTTTGCAGCTTCCCCCGAGCCGACTCCTTGAACCGGTCAAACATGAGTCAACCGTAGCGTCGGGGCGATGCCAGTTTGCTGCCAGGCCATATGATCCTCGCCGATGACGAAGTTGGACGAGCTCGCGTCTGCGCCCGCCGACGGGCACCGCGGCCAAGCCCGCCGAGGGGGCGGAGTGCTGTGGTGGGCCGGCGCCGGGGCCCTCGTCGCCACAGCGGTTTTCTACGCCGCACACCGGGGCCTCGTCGATGACGCCTACATCACGCTGAGCTACGCCCGAAACGTCGCCGAGCACCTGCACTGGGGCATGATCCCGGCCGAGGAATCCAACACCGCGACGTCCCCGCTGAACGTCTTGCTGATCGCCGTCGCCACCTGGATCGGGGGCGTGACGGGATCGCTTCGGCCGGTGCTCGGCCTCGGGATCCTCATCGTTGTGCTGTCGGCGGCGATGGCGGTATGGGCGGCGCAGATATCCCGTCGGCTCAATGTCTCGGGCGCTTGGTCGCTGGCCGTGCTGGCCGTCGTGTTCGCCAACCCCTTCGTGAACTCGGCGTTCGGTCTGGAGGTCGTGCCGATCTCAGCATTCCTCACCGGGCTGACCGCAGCGGCCGTGTCCGGCCGTCGCGTCTGGTTCGGGGCGCTTGCCGGCCTGCTCGTGCTGACCAGGCCGGATCTGGGCATCATCGTGGCGGTGGTGTACCTGGTCACGCCCGCGCTGCTGCGCCGGTTCTGGGTCGCACCGCTGACCGCCATCGCCGTGGTGCTGCCCTGGTGGGTGTTCAGCTGGTATCACTTCGGCTCCGCCATCCCGACCACGCTGATCATCAAGACGCTGCAGAAGTCGTTCGGCGACGCCACGTTCGGAAACGGGTTGTGGAAGATGTGGCAGTCGGGGCACACGCTGCCGCTGCTGCTGGCTGTCGTTCCGGCCGTCGTCGGGCTGCTCACCGTGCTGGCGCTGCTGGCCGCGGGGGTGTTGCGCCGGCTTCCCGCCACGCTGTGGCCGCTGGTTGGACTCGGTCTGGGCGGGCTGACGGACTTCGGCGCGTATTGCCTGCTCGGCGTGCCGCCCTATCACTGGTACTACGTCAGTTCTACTGTCGCGCTTGGCATTACGGGCGTGTTCGGCCTGGCTCTTTTGGTGCGGCGAATACCCGGTTCGCGCGTCAGCGCGCCCATCGTCACCGCCGCGGCGCTAACCGTCGGCGCCGTAGCGTCGTTCCAGGGCCTGGGGATGCCGTGGAAACATCCGGTGATCTTCGGGAACTGGGCGCTTCCGCAGGAGTACATGGCGATCG
>LZSH01000254.1 GCA_001665255.1 Mycobacteriaceae bacterium 1482268.1
ACAGCGCGAACGGGTTGAGCCGCACGGCTCGATCCGGGCCGAGACGCTGGGCGTACATTCCGTGCTCGCCGCCCCACAATGCGTCGAAGTTGGGCTGCATGCTGGCGATGACGCCCCAGGCGCCGAGGCACGCGGCCTGTGCGGGCGTCACCATTTCGAGGTGCTCCAACCGGTGCCCGCAGCGCGCCACGGCCTGCGCGCCGGCCCGGTCGACCACCTGCTGCAGGGCCTCCATGACCGCGCCGACCGCAGCGTCCCCGATGACATGGAAGCCGGCCGGGATACCCGCTTCGGTGCAGGCGTGCAGATGAGCAGTGATCGCATCCGGATCGACATAGGTGTTCCCGCATCGGTCCGGGGCGTCGGCGTAGGGCTCGTGCAGCCAGGCCGTCCGCGATCCGAGGGCCCCGTCGACGAAGAGGTCGCCGGCGAGCCCGCGCGCGCCGGTCGAGCGCATCAGGGCTTCGGCCTGCTCACGGTCGGTGACCGCTTCGCCCCAGTAGCCGACGATTTCGACGCCGTGCCGAGTGTCGCGGAGTTCCAGCCAGTCGTCGATACCGCCGATCTGCGGGCCCGCGCATTCGTGGACGGCGACGATGCCGTTGGCGGCGGCCAGGTCGAGGGCGGCGGTGCGGGCGTGGGCGCGTTGCTCGGCGGTCAGCCGGTCCCGCGCGGCGGCGCGAACCATGTGGTGGGCGCCGGCCGTGAGCGGACGTTGCGGGTCAAATCCCGGCGCCGAGCTCACGCCCGGCGCCAGGCGGCGAAGCGCTGTCGAGGCCGCCGCCGAATGAACGTCGACACGCGCGAGATAGGCCGGCCGGTTGCCGAGCACCCGGTCCAGGTCGTCGGTGCTCGGTGGCGTCGCGTCGGGCCAGCCGGAGTCGTCCCAGCCGTGTCCCCAGATCGGGCCCTGGGGATGCGCCTGCGCGTACTCGGCGACCAGGTCGAGGCAGTGCCGGGCCGACGCGGCCGCGCGCAGGTCGAGGCCCGTCAGCATGAGGCCGGTCGCGGTGAGATGGACGTGGCTGTCGACGAAGGCTGGTGCGACGAAGCCGCCGTCGAGATCGATCACCTCGGCGTCGGGAAACTGCGCGAGGCCGACGTCGTCGCTGCCCAGCCATACGACGGCGCCGTCGCGGATGGCCATCGCGGTGGCGTCCGGCA
>LZSH01000255.1 GCA_001665255.1 Mycobacteriaceae bacterium 1482268.1
TCGGTCAGTTCACCGAGAGCATCGACGACCCCAACTATCGCGGCATGTCAGCGGTGGAGCTGGCGACCGAGGCGGCCAAGGCGGCGCTGGCCGACACCGGCGCGAACTCCGGCGAGGTGGCCAAGGCTGTCGACGCCGTCGTCGGCCTGCGGCAGTTCGAGATCTCCGCGGGCATGCCCGCCCCGCTGGGCAAGTCCAACAACTACCCGCGCTCGGTGATGCAGCGGCTCGGCGCGCAGCCCGCCCGCTCGGTCGTCGAACCCGTCGGCGGCCAGGGGCCACAGAAACTGGTCACCGAATTCGGTACAGCCATCGCCAACGGCGAGCTCGACGTCGTGATGATCATCGGCTCGGAGAACGGGTCAACGCTTCGCACCTTCGCCAAGCGCGACGACAAGCCCGATTTCACCGAGCACATCGACGGCCAACTCGAGGACCGCGGCCACCAGATCTTCAGCTACATCAGCGAATACACCATCAGGCACGGTCTGACCGGCGCGCCGGTTCAGTACGGCCTGCTGGACAACGCGCGCCGCGGCCGCCTCGGTCGCCAGCTCCACCGCTGACATGCCGCGATAGTTGGGGTCGTCGATGCTCTCGGTGAACTGACCGA
>LZSH01000256.1 GCA_001665255.1 Mycobacteriaceae bacterium 1482268.1
CGACGGAGTCACGTGCGGTGAGGAACAGTACCGGCGTGTAGGCGGACGCGGCGCGGATGCGCTGTAGAACCTGCAATCCGTCGAGGTCGGGCAGCATGATGTCCAATACGACGACGTCAGGCTCGGCTGATTCGAACTTGGCGAGCGCTTCGGCGCCGTCGTGCGCCACCTCGACCGTCCAGCTCTCGTAGTGCAGCGCCATCTTGACGAGGTTGGTCAACGCGCGTTCGTCGTCAACCAGCAGAACCCGAATCGGTGACCCGTCGATCCTACGGATCGGAGGAAGTTGCCCGAGGACGGCAGCTCGTGGTTGGTGGGAACGCGGGGCTACCGACAACGTCGTCATAAACCAATTTTGCGAACGCCCTAGAAAGTTGTCACGTAATTCATAGACGATTCTCAGAAATGCCGTGCACTTCGAAGTCCGGTCCACACCTGAGGTACCCGAGTAGCCCGCTGATCCCGTTGCAGCGCAACGTGATTGCAGGCATTCCGCTTCAGCATCCGATATGGGTCGTACCGCCGTTGTGATCAGCCTTACATTCATATGAGTCCGATATGGATTCGTTGACCGGCTGATCTTGTCACAAATACTCTGGCGCTTGACTATTGATCTTCACGGCACTGTAACCAGTTGCCGCACAGGTGTTTTCGCATACCCGAGCGACAG
>LZSH01000257.1 GCA_001665255.1 Mycobacteriaceae bacterium 1482268.1
GAAGCTGCCGATGGCGCGGCCGAATTGGATCCGTTCCTTCGCATAGCCGACCGCCATGTCGAGGCATCGCTGCGCGGACATGCTCGTACAGGTGGAAGGCGCCCGATCAGCCGCACAGCACGCCGCCGAAACCGACGGTGAGGACCAGGCAGTGGCGGCTTCGGTCGCCAAGCTGGCGTGCTCAGAGGCGTTCCTCCAGGTGGCGCTGGACAACATGCGGATCCACGGCGGCATCGGGTTCACGTGGGAACACGACGCACACCTCTACGTCCGCCGCGCGAAGGCCTCCCAGCTGATCTTCGGAACCCCCGACTACCACGCCCAGCGCCTCGCGACCCTCGTGAGCACCTGAAAGGACAACCGTGACCGTTTCATTCTCGCTAGAGCTGCCCACCCAGCGCGTCGAGGCCGTCGACGAGTTCGTCACCGCCGAGGCGATCTCGGAGATCGCCCGTGTCGCCGAGGCGAGCGGATTCCGCGCAGTCCATGTCACCGACCACCCGGCGCCCGACACGAAGTGGCTCGACCACGGCGGGCACCACGCCCTCGACCCGTTTGTCGCGCTCTCGATTGCGGCCGCGGCCACCACTGACGTGAAGCTGTTGACCAACGTCTATATCGCCGCCTACCGCAATCCCTTCCTCGGTGCGAAGTCGATCCAGAGCCTGGCCGTGCTCTCCGGGGGCAGGCTCATCCTCGGCACGGCCGCCGGCTATCTGAAGCCCGAATTCAAGGCGCTCGGAATAGATTTCGACAACCGCGGCGCACTGCTCGACGAGGCGCTCGACGTACTGAGCAAGGTGATCACCGGTGACGACGTCGCTCACGAGGGCACCTCGTTCGCCGCTCGCGGGGTTCGGCTGCGGCCGATACCTACGACTCCCCCACCTGTGTGGGTGGGCGGCAACAGCAAGCCCGCCGTGCGACGCGCGGTGTCCCGCGCTCAGGGCTGGGCGCCGTTCAACACCTTCGGCTATGCGGCCGCCTCACGGACCGCGGAGATCTCCACCCTCGAGGACCTGGAGTCCGCGATCGCGTGGGCCAAGAAGTACGCGGCCGAGATCGGCCGCACCGAACCACTCGACATCTGCTTTTCGGTGGGCAACCTGCTCGACGACAGCAAGTCGACCGACGAACGGCACTCCACTCTCGCGAAGTTGGAATCCATGGGAGTGACGTGGTTGACCATCGCGCCCCAGGGCGCCACCAGGGCGGAGGTCATCGACCATGCGCACGCGTTCGCCGAAGAGTTCATTTCATGAGGCTGTCGGCGGCGAACCCGTCGACGCCGATGCGCCGGTGCGCGAACAGCCACCGGCCGTCGATGGGCACCAGCACATCGCGATAGCGGCCCCAGTGGTCGAGGCCGACGTCGGTGTGGACGGCGAAATAGCTGCTGACTTCGACCCGGTCGCGGGTCACGAGCCCGAAGCGAATGCTCGAAACGTGATGACGGACGTGAGACGGAGTCCGGCGAGCGGGGTCCGGCTCCCTGGCCATGGCAGCACCGAGACCCGCTTCGATCGCGGCGGGGCCGGTCAGCGGTCCCGCGCCGCCGCTGAACTCGAGAACACCGTCGGGACCGAAGCACTGCGCGAGTGCCCGCAGATCGAAGCGATCGGTGGCCGCGGTGTAGTCGGATAGCGTCTGCCGTACGGACTCTCGGACTCCGAGCTCCCAGCCGTCCACCTGGCCTCCAATGTAAACACAAGTTGCCGTGACACGATAACGTGTGTTCTCATGCCGCAACCACGCCTGCTCGATCTTCTCGACCCTGCCACCACCGCACTAGTCACTCAGGAGTGCCAGGGCGGCGTCATCGGCCCGCAAGCCGGCCTGCCGATGCTCGCAGAGGAGGCGCGCCGTGAGGCCATTCCGAACATCGCCACCCTGCTCGACGCGGCCCGCGCCGCCGGAGTCACGGTGGTGCACTGCCTTATCCAGAAGCGCCCCGACAACCGCGGCTCCAACACCAACGCCAGGCTGTTCATGGCGGGCAAGTCATTCGCCGCCGACTTGACCCCCGGAAGCCCGGGGGCCTCTCTGCTGCCCGAACTCGGCCAGGACCCCAGCGACATCGTCCTCACGCGCCTGCACGGCGTCGGACCCATGACTGGAACCGATCTCGACTCTGTGCTGCGCAATCTCAACATCAGCACGATTGTGGGAGTGGGCGTTTCGGTCAACATCGCCATCACCAACTTTGTGATGGACGCGGTCAACCGCAACTACCAATTCGTGCTGCCCCGTGATGCGGTTAGCGGGTATCCGCGCGAATACGCGGAGTCGATCATCGACAACACGTTGACCCTGCTCGCGACGGTGACCACGACCGACGCCGTCGTGCAGGCGTGGAAAGAACTCGCCGGCGCGTAACCCCGTGTAGATGTCGTCGAATCTTGGTGATAACGTCATTCTCACAAACCGTAAACGGTCATATTCGCTGCACTGAGGAGGTCGGCCACATGCCTACCCGGTCCCTGCCGTACCCAGTCTTCGACATCGACAACCACATGTACGAGACCACGGACGCCCTCACGAAGTACCTACCGAAGGAGCACCGGGGCAAGGTGGGCTACGTCGAGGTGAACGGCCGCCCCAAGCTCGTCGTCAAGGACCACATCAGCCACATGATCCCCAACCCGACGTTCGAGCGGGTGGCGCGGCCGGGCAGTGCCGAGGACTACTTCCTAGGAAACAACCCCGAAGGGTTGAACTTTCGTGAATTCATCGGCGAGGCAATGAATGTCATCCCTGCCTACCAGGAGCCTGCGCCTCGCGTGGAGCTCATGGACGAGTTGGGCCTCGACCAGTGCGTCATGTATCCCACCCTCGCGAGTCTGATCGAGGAACGCACCACCGACGACGTGATCCTCACCCACGCGATCATCCATGCGCTCAACGAGTGGATGCACGAACACTGGACGTTCAACTACCAGGACCGAATCTTCGCCACGCCCGTCATCTGCCTGCCGTTGGTCGACGAGGCGATCCAAGAGTTTCGCTGGGGCCTCGAGCGAGGGATGAAGACCTTCCTGGTCCGGCCGGCACCGGTGCCGAGCCGGTTCGGCGGCTCGCGCTCCATGGGGCTGCCCGAATTCGATCCGTTCTGGGAGGAAGTAGTCAACGCCGGCATGCCGGTCACCATGCATGCCTCCGACAGCGGGTATCAGAAGCACCTCATGGAGTGGGAGGGCGGCGACGAATACCTGTCGTTCAAGCCCAGCGCGCTGCGTGAGGTCGTGATGGGCCACCGGGCCATCGAGGACACCCTGGCGGCGATGATCTGCCACGGTGCTCTGTCGCGGTTCCCCGACCTGAAGATCTTCTGCGTGGAGAACGGCAGCGGCTGGGTGCGCAACCTGCTCGAGCAGCTCAACACCGCGTACAAGATCATGCCGAAGGAGTTCGACGAGCACCCCGTCGAGGTGTTCAAGCGCAACATCTACATTCACCCGTTCCTCGAGGACGACCTGAAGGGAATCATCGAGATCATGGGTGAAGACCACGTGATGTTCGGTTCGGACTTCCCGCATCCGGAGGGCATCGGCGACCCGTTGAGCTTCGTGGACCGGCTCGAGGGGATTTCCGAGACGGCGAAGGCAAAGATCATGGGCGGCAACGCGATCGAGCACTTGGGGCTCAAGGTTCCGGCGGCATGATCCAAACGGCCACCTCGCCGAAGGAGTACGACGGCATCGCGGGCTTCGAAGCACATGTGGGCGAACACCTGGGGTACAGCGGATGGCGCCAAGTCACCCAGAAGGAGATCGACCTGTTCGCCGAGGCGACCGGCGATCACCAGTGGATCCATGTCGACGCCGAGAAGGCCGCGAAGGGGCCCTACGGTAAGACGATCGCCCACGGCTATCTCACGCTGTCGTTGGTTCCGGTTCTGGTGCAACAGATCTACAAGGTAACCGGCTTGTCGATGCAGGTGAACTACGGCGTCGACAAGCTGCGGTTCCCCGCGCCGGTCCCGGTCGACTCACGCATCCGCGCGGGCGCGGAGCTGATCAAAGTGGAGCGCAACGACAAGGGTGGCCGTGCCACGGTACGGGTCACCGTCGAGGTGGAGGGTTCCGATCGGCCGGCGTGCGTCGTCGATACGATCGCGGCCATGGTCGGCTGAACAGCGCCGAGCGCTCAGCGTTGTACGGCTTCGTGCCGAGCAAACTTGTACGAAGATGAGCGCGCGCCCTACGCGTTCAGCAGCCGTTCGCCGATCACCTGGTCGTCACGAAGCTTCGCGATCTCGTCCTCGGACAAGCCCAGGGCGCGCAGCACTTCGTCATTGTGTTGACCGAGGGTCGGTGACGGGGTGAGGTGGTGCCGCGACGGTCCGGGTGTGATCCGAAAAGGCCAGCCGGGGAAGCGTTGCCGTCCCGCGATCCGATGTTCGAGTTCTTCGTAGAACCCGCGCGCCTCGAGCTGGTCGACGTCGTACATCCGGTCGCCGGTGAGTAACCGTTCCGCCGGCACACCCCGCCGACGTAACGCCTCGGCCGCCTCATCGGGGGCCTGGGTGCTCATCCATTGCGTGAGCGCCTCGTCGAACGCATCGTGATTGGCGATGCGTGCTTCTCGCGTGACGAAGCGCCGATCGTCGCGAAGTTCGGGGCGGCCGATCACCTGTGTCACGGTGACCCAGTCGGTGTCATCACGTACTGAAACGGCCACCCATTCGTCGTCGCCCTGTGCCCGGTAGACGCCTTGGGCGTAGTGCCGGTGCCGGTTTCCCTCACGCATGCGCACCCGTTTCGTCAGCGAGTACTCGATGACGGGCTCGGGCGTGACGGCGGCGCCGACCTCGATCTGCGCGACTTCGATCAGTTGCCCCTCACCCGTACGTCGTCGGTGATCGAGTGCGGCGAGCAACGCGACCGTCGCGTGAACGCCGGCGATCGGGTCGGCCGGACCCTGCAGATTGCACGGTGGACCGTCGGGATATCCCGTCACCGCAGACATTCCAGCCAGCTGCTCGATGTTCAGCGCCCAGCCGACGTAGTCCCGCCACGGCCCTTCCAAACCGAAGCCCGGCATGCGGACCATGACGACCCCTGGGTTGATTTTCGCCAGCGAGTCATAGCCCAAGCCGAATTGTTCGACGACGCGCGGCGAGAAGTTCTCGATCACCACGTCGGACTCGGCAGCCAGGCGCAGCGCCAGCTCGCGGCCGGCATCGGTGCTGAGGTCGAGGGTGATGTCGCGCTTGTTGAGATTCGTTCCCTGCCACAGCGGTCCGATCTCGTACCACGAGTCGCTGCTGCGCAACAGCGAGCCCGAGTACCGATGCCCGTCGGGACGCTGGATCGACTCGACCTTGACGACATCCGCGCCGAACGCCCCGAGGTAGCACGTGAGGTAGGCACCGGCCCAGAACGTGCTGAGATCGAAGACCTTCAGGCCGGCGAACGGGCTTGCGGCGTCGGCGACATATGCCGCGTCGCCGCTCCGGTCTTCCCACTGCACGGAGTCGACCGCACCGAGGGCCGGCGCGGGCCGCGGGGCAGGCACCGGCGTCTTCGACAATCGGAACGGCGCACCCGGACGGCGGAAGCGCGCCTCCTCCGGTCCGCCGTCGACGAAGAAGTCGCGATCGCGGTACTGCGGGCAGTCCAGAATCGACGCCCCGTCGTTGATCGGCGCGGCCGGAATTCGCATGGCCTGACTCAGCTCGACCAGGTCGGCGACGGTCATCGAGTCGAGAAAGGGCTGCGCCTTGGCGAAGAACTCGTCGCGCTCCGGACCCCCCAGCATGATGGCGAGCTGATGTTCGCCGAACTCCGGCAGCCCGACCATCGCACACACATCGAGCCAGTGCTGTCCCGTCAGGCAGTTGATGCCGATCCAGCCGTCGGCGGCCCTGACGATGCCCAGCATCGGCGCGGCCTTCGAATTCGTCGGCAGGCCCAGGCTTTTCAACCGGTCGGCCATCAACATCGGGTACGGCAACGTACAGAGCAGGGACTCGAACGCCGAGACGTCGGCCTCGACGATCCGGTCCGCGTTGGCGATACGCAGGGCGGTCAGCGCGGACAGCGCCGCGTAGCCGCCCACGATGTACTCGGGGATGCGCGCGCCGGCCTGCACAGGCGTGCGACCGAATTCCCGGGTGTTGACCCAGCCCGAGGCCGCTTGCAGGGTCAGCGACGTCGACGAGTGCTCTCGCCGGGGGCCCTCCTGACCGTAGTCGGAGACGCGGACGACGACGAGCCGTGGGTTGATCCGCTGCAGGGCGTCACGGTCGAGTCCCCAGTCGAGCCGGTCGGTCGACCCGGCGGGCAGATCCTCGACCAGCACGTCGGCGTGCGCAATGAGAGCGTGAGCTTGCGCCACACCGGCAGTCGTTCCGAGATCTATTGTCAGACCGCGTTTTCCGGCGTTCAAATATTCGAACAGCCCACTGCCTGGGCCCCAGCTCCGCAACGGGTCGCCGGAGGACGGCTCAACCTTGACCACCTCCGCACCGATGTCGACGAGGAGTTTCGTGCAATACGGCGCCGCGATCTGTCCACCGATCTCGACGACCCGCAGCCCGGCGAGAGCTCCACTCACGCCGGCACCCCGATTGCCTTGGGCTCCATGTACGCACGCAGTCCCATCACCCCGCCCTCACGCCCGATACCGCTCTGTTTGAAGCCGCCGAACGGGGCGTCGCCGGGGATGGTGCCGTTGATCGCGACCTGACCGGTCCTCATGCGCCGCGCGATCGCGACGGCCCGGTCTACATCGGTCCCCCACACCGCACCGCCGAGCCCGTAGGCGGAGTTGTTGGCGATGGCCACCGCCTCGTCGTCTCCGCGGTAGCGCAGAACCGTCAGCACCGGACCGAAGACCTCCTCCTGCGCGATATACGCATCCGCGCTGACGTCGGTCAAGATCGTCGGCTCGAAATAGAAACCGTCCGAGTCTTTTTCGGGTCGCCCACCACCCGTCACAACCTTGGCGCCGTCGGATTCCGCGCGTCGGACAAAGCCCTCGACGCGCTCCAGATGCTGGCGACTGATCAGGGGGCCCATGGCCACGCCGTCGTCGACCGGGTTACCGACGGTCACTGCGCGGGCCAGGTCGGCAAGGCGGCTGACGAGCTCGTCGTGCAGGTTGGCAGGCACCACGAGCCGGCTGTTGAGGATGCACGCCTGGCCCGCATGTAGCGTGCACCCCTCGAACAGCAGCCGCTCGAGTAGTTCATCGGTCACGTCGACGTCGTCAAGAAGCACGCTCGCCGACTTACCACCGCACTCGAGCAGGATCCGCTTCATCGTCCCCGCCGCCCCGGCCATCACCTCACGCCCGACCGCCGAACTGCCGGTGAAGCTCACCATGTCCACCCGCGGGTCGAGGGTCAGCACCTTGCTGGCCTCGAGGCCCTTGGGCGTCACAACGTTGACAACGCCCGCCGGGATATCGGTCTCCTCCTTGATGATTCGCGCAAGCGCCAAGCCCGCCAAGGGCGTGAGGGGCGAAGGCTTCAGCACAACGGTGTTGCCCGCTGCCAGCGCGGCCCCCACCTTCATGACGTTGAGGGTGTGGGGGAAGTTCCAGGGCGTCATGACCGCGACGACGCCGAGGGGCTCGTAGCGCAACAGGGTTGTTCCCGCCGCTCCCCACGCGTCCATGGGTGCCTCGGCGGGCACGAGTGCGAGTTCCGCCGCGTGACCGGCCATGAAAGCGGGCCCGTCGACATGGATCAGCCGTTCATTTGCAGTGCAGCCCCACTCGGTCTGCGCGAGCGCGTAGATCTCATCACCATGGGTGAGCAGCGCATCGCTCAACTGCTGCAAGCATCGGGACCGCTCCTCCGGCGTCGCCGTTGCCCATGGCCCGGTGTCGAAAGCGGTTCGCGCGGCAGCGATCGCCTGTTCGACCTGCCCTACCCCCGCGTCGGGCGCGGACGCGATGACCGCTGCGGTCGCTGGGTCGATGACGTCGTAGCGGCCGCTGTCCGGCTCCACCCAACTGCCGTTGATGTAGAGATCAAAGCTGTCGACGAGGCTGGATGCGCCCATCAGATCACTGGACCTTCCTGGTTGTCGCACCGGGACCACCGACTGTTCAACCCGGCTGCGCGCCGTCCGACATCTTTGACATGTGTGTACACCCGCGAGCGCCGCACAGTCAACGACAACGCGCATCTTCCTGCGAGAACGTTCATTGACACGCCCGACTTCGGTGCGGTAGACACAACGCAACCGGACACTGTGCGATCATATGTCCGACCGGCTGATGCGTTGAGGAGAGTGCCTGCGGTGCCCACTGAATCCACGTCCCGGCCCACATCCACTTACCCCCTGCACTCCCCGGACTTCTACGCGGGCGACCCGTACCCGGCCTACCGGGAACTGCGCGGCACCACGCCGGTGGTGTGGAACGACGTCACGAATTTCTGGGCGTTGACGAAGTACGAGGACATCCGCATCGTCTCCGGGCACCCACAGACGTTCACGTCGACCAAAGGCATCACGATCCCGGATCCGGCCCAGCCCAGCCCGGTTCAAGAGGGCAATCTGATCTTCACCGACCCTCCGCGTCACCGGCAGTTGCGCAAGCTCATCAACTCGGGTTTCACCCGACGCCAGGTGTCGTTGCTGGAGCCCAAGGTGCGCGAGATCGTCAAGGGCATTCTCGACAACGTCGACCCGTCCCGCGACTACGAGTTTGCCGAGGAGATCGCCGCTCCCCTGCCGACCCGCCTGATCGCCGAAATGCTCGGAGCGCCACCCGAAGACTGGGAACAGTTCCGCGCCTGGTCGGACGCGGCGGTCGGCACCGCCGATCCCGATATAGAGCTGGACAACGTGGTGGCCCTCGGGCAGCTGTACGAGTACTTCACCAAGCTGATCGAGGCGCGACGTTCCGGAGACGTCACCGGCCAGACCGACCTTCTGTCTATCCTGGCGGCCGCCGAGGTCGACGGTGAGCGCCTCACCGACGAGGATCTGCTCAACTTCTCGTTCCTCCTCCTCGTCGCGGGCAATGAGACGACGCGCAACCTCATCGCGCTGGGAACGATTGCCCTGCTGGATCACCCCGACCAGTTCGCGATGCTTCATTCCGATCCGTCGCTGCTGACATGCGCTGTCGAGGAGATGCTGCGCTTCACCAGTCCCGTTACCCACATGGCGCGCGAGGCGACACAGGATGTCGAAATTCGTGGGCAGAAGATCAAGGCCGGTGACACGGTGGTGATGCTGTATGGCTCGGCGAACCGGGATGAGGAGATCTTCGGCCCGACCAGTGAGGAGTTCGACATCACCCGAAACCCGAACCCGCACATCGCCTTCGGCGCCGGTGAACATGCCTGCCTGGGCGCGCAGCTGGCCCGGCTCGAGGCCAGGATCATGTTCGAAGTGCTCCTCGGCGCGTACCCGAGCATCGAACTGACCGGCGATGTGACCCGACTGCGCGCCACCATGGTGCCCGGCGTCAAACGCATGCCGGTGCGGCTGGGAGCGAGTGTGTAGATGGAATTCGATTACACCCCGGAGCAGGAACAGCTCCGCAAGGAATTCCGCGAGCGCCTGGAGGCCGTGATGACCCCCGAGCGGCGCGCGGCCGTCGCAGGCCTGACCGAGGGCGGCGCCGCGATGACCGAGTGCAGACGCGCGCTCGGCGAAGCCGGCCTGCTCGGCATCGCGTGGCCGGTGGAGTACGGCGGGCGCGGACTGACCGCGCTGGAGCAGTACATCTTCGCCGAGGAAGCGCGACGGGTTCACGCACCGCTGCCGTTCGTCACTCTCAACACCGTGGGCCCCACCCTGATCCAGTACGGCACCGAGGAACAGAAGCAGAAGTTTCTTCCCGCCATCCTCAAAGGTGAGGTCGACTTCGCAATCGGATACTCCGAACCGGGAGCCGGCAGCGACCTGGCCTCGCTGAGAACCAGCGCGGTGCGCGACGGCGACGAGTTCGTGATCAACGGCTCCAAGATGTTCACCAGCGGAGCCGAATTCGCCGATTACATCTGGCTGGCGGCGCGAACCGACCCAGAAGCCAAGAAGCACAAGGGCATCACGGTGTTCATCGTGCCGACCGACTCCCCCGGCTTCTCGTGGAAACCGCTACATACCATGCCGGGCGTGTCGACGTACTACACGTTCTACGACGACGTGCGCGTACCCGAGAGTGCGATCGTGCTCGGCGAGAACCAGGGGTGGAAGCTGGTCACCAATCAGCTGAACCTGGAGCGCGCCGCGCTGGGCAACCTCGGCGCGCTGGAGCCGTTGTTCGCCAAGACGTTGGAATGGGCCAGAGCCACACCGCTCGACGATGGCCGCGTGATCGACCAGCCATGGGTCCAGCAGGCCCTTGCCCGGGTCGAGGCGCAGGTCGCGGCGTATCGCCTCCTCAACCTGCGCGTGAACACCAACATGGGCTCTGGCGCACTAGGCATGGCCGAGGCTTCTGCCGCAAAGGTTTTCGGCACCGAACTCACCCAGCAGGTCGCGCGCGAACTGCTCGACATCGTCGGACAGGCCGGTACCCGGAAGGGGTCCACCGCACCGCTGAAGGGTGAACTCGAGAGTGCCTACCGATTCGCCGTCATCAACACCTTCGGTGGCGGCGCGAACGAACTGCAACGCGACATCATCGCCATGGCCGGACTCGGGATGCCGCGTGCACCTCGCGACATGCGAGCGTCGGAGAAAGGAACCCAGCAGTGACCGACACAGCCAACGAGGAACTGCGCGAACGCCTCGACGCGTTGATCGGCACGCCGACCGACGGCGTCGGCAAACCCGTGCACGCCCCGGATCCGGTGAACGCCGCGATGATTCGGCACTGGGCATACGCACTTGGCGACATGAACCCGGCCTATCTCGATCCGGAGTTCGCGAAGAACTCCCGCTACGGCGACATCGTCTCCCCGCCGGTGATGCTGCAGAGCTGGACGATGCCTCCGCCGAAGCTGGCCGGCATCCACGAGCGCGGCGGTGTGCCCATCGAAATCAAGACCAACCCACTGCAGTTCCTCTCCGACGCCGGCTACACCGGCATCATCGCCACCAACTCCGAATTCGAGATCGAGCGCTATCCCCGTGTCGGAGACCAGATCTCGTCCGAGACCGTCTTCGAGTCGATCTCCGACGAGAAGAAGACCGCGATGGGCAACGGCTTCTTTGTCACATGGGTCACGACATACCGCGACCAGAACGGTGACGTCATCGGACGGCAGTGGTTCCGCACGCTGCGATTCAAGACGGCGAACTGATGGCAAGCAGACTCGCCCCATCCATCAGTCCGGACACGGAGTTCTTCTGGTCGGGCCTCAAGGAACACGAGCTCAGGATCCAGCGGTGCACCGACTGCAAGACCCTGCGGGTTCCGCCGCGACCGATGTGCGGTAACTGCCAATCGCTGAACTGGGACTACGTCGTGTCTACCGGGCGCGGAACCGTCTACAGCTTCGTGATGCCGCAGTATCCACCGCTGCCATTCATCCAATACCCGTATGTCGTCGCACTGATCGAGCTCGACGAGGGTGTGCGAATCGTGTCGAACCTGTGCGATATCGAACCCGCGGCAATCGAGGTCGCAATGCCTGTCGAGGTCTTCTACGAGACCTTCGAGGCGCTGCCCAGCGGGGACGAGCTTGTGTTGCACCAATTTCGGCCCGCGAGCTGAGCAGGGGAACGGCGAATGGACTTCACCTTCACCGAGGAGCAGGAGACGGTCGCCAAGGTCGCCCGCCAGCTCTTCGAACACCGCGCGACACCGGAGCACCTCACCGAACTGGAATCGGGCGACATACGCCACGACCCCGCGCTCTGGGCCGAGTTGGCGTCGTCTGACCTGCTCGGCATCGCGCTTCCCGAAAGTATCGGTGGCACCGGCGGCGGATTCCTCGAGCTGGGCGTCCTGCTCAGCGAGGTCGGATACAGCGTCGCGCCGGTCCCGGTGTACCCGACGCTCCTACTGGGCGCCGATACCATTGCCCGGCATGGTGATTCGGAGCTGCAGCAGCGGTTCCTACCCGGCGTCGTCAAGGGCAGCACCCTGCTGAGCGCGGCGCTGGCCGAGCCGGGAAGCTCTGACCCGACCGCCCCGCGGACCACCGCACGCGCCGACGGTGACGTCTGGCGGATCACCGGCACCAAGGAGCTGGTTCCCGCCGCGCAACTCGCTGCGGCCGTCGTCGTCTCGGCCACCGCCGACGACGGTCCGGGGCTGTTCGTCGTCGAAACCGGCAGTGACGGCGTAAATGTCATCCCGGTGACGACCACCAACGGCGAACCCTTCGCCGACGTCGAACTGCAGGACGCCGTCGGCTGGCGGCTCACCGAACAGGACGATGCGGACATCGTTCGCGCGTTGTACTGCAGAGCGCTGGTCGGTCTGTGCGCGATGCAGATCGGCGTGGTCGAACGTGCTCTGAAACTGGCCGCGTCCTACACCAGCGAGCGTGAGCAGTTCGGCCGTCCCATCGGGTCATTCCAAGCCGTCCAGCAGCGCCTGGCCGACGCGTTCATCGACACCGAGGCTATCCGCTGGACCACCTGGCACGCGGCCTGGCTCATCGCCGAGGGCAGACCCGCTGAGCGGGAAGCCGCGATCGCCAAGTTCTGGGCCGCAGAGGCGGGCGCGCGCGTCACCGCGTCGGCCCAACAGGTCCACGGCGGCATGGGCATCGACGTGACCTATCCACTGTCCCGATACTTCCTGTGGGCCAAGCAGATTGAACTCTCCCTCGGATCGGCGTCACAGCAGTTGGCCCGGCTCGGCAATACCTACGCGGAAGGACTAGCCCAATGACCTCTGGTGCACAAACCGCTCCTCACGTCCGCGGCCTAAACCGCACGACGACGCTGGCCTGGAACGCCATCAAGGTCGGCGACGAGGTGACTCCGATGGACGTGCCCGTTACCACCACGCTGATCGTCGCGGGCGCCATCGCCTCCCGCGACTACATGCCGGTGCACCACGACCGCGACTTCGCCAATTCCCAAGGTTCCAAGGACATCTTCCTCAACATTCTCACCACCAACGGGCTGTGCGTGAAGTTCCTGCACGACTGGGCAGGACCCGAGGCGATGGTCAAGAAGCTGTCCATCCGCCTCGGCGTTCCCGCCTATCCGAACGATGCATTGCGGTTCACCGGCAGCGTCACCGACAAATCGGCGGGCGACGGTGAAGGTTTCGTCGAGGTCACCTTCAAGGGCACCAACAGCCTCGGCGATCACGTCAAGGGCACTGCGGTGCTGAGCCTGCTCGAGGGTCTCGACGCGTGACCGAAGACGACAACGAGTGAGGATCGCCGCGAGGTACGAGCGAGGACCGGAGCGAGGAGGAGTCGAGACATGAGCAACGCTATCGGCGGTAAGGCCGCGCTCGCCGGGATCGGCCAGACAGAATTCTCCAAGGAGTCCGGCCGGACCGAGATGCAGCTGGCCTGCGAGGCGGTCAAGGCGGCCATCAAGGACGCCGGCCTGCGCCCCAGCGACATCGACGGCATGGTGACCTTCACCGTCGACGAGAACGAGGAGATCGAGGTCGCCCGCAACGTCGGCATCGAGAACCTCACGTTCTTCACCCGGGTTCCGCACGGCGGTGGCGCCGCCGCGGGCACGGTGATGCAGGCCGCCATGGCCGTCGCGACCGGCGCCGCCGAGGCGGTGGTGTGCTACCGGGCGTTCAACGAGCGCTCCGGTTTCCGGTTCGGTGGCGCCGGGCGCCAGCCCGGGGTGACCCCGCTGTGGATGGCGCCGTATGCGCCCTTCGCGTTGATGACGCCAGCGGCATGGGTCGCGCTGCACGCGCAGCGGTACATGTCGACATACGGCGTCACCAACGCCGACTTCGGCAAGATCTCCGTCATCGACCGCATGCACGCGGCGAAAAACCCCGATGCCTGGTTCTATGAGAAGCCGATAACCCTTGAGCAGCACCAGGAGTCGCGCTGGATCGTCGAGCCCGTATTGCGTCTTCTCGACTGCTGCCAGGAGAGCGATGGCGGCGTCGCGATGGTGGTGACGAGCGTCGAACGCGCCCGGGACCTGCCCCATCCCCCTGCGGTGATCACGGCAGCCGCACAGGGTGCGGCCTATGACGGCGAGGTGATGACCAGTTACTACCGCGAGGAGATCACCGGGCTACCCGAGATGGGTGTGGTCGGCAACAAGCTGTGGCGGGATTCGGGACTGAAGCCCGACGACATCTCGACCGCATTCCTCTACGACCACTTCACCCCGTTCGTGTTCACCCAACTCGAGGAACTCGGATTCTGCGGACGGGGCGAGGCCAAGGACTTTGTGTCGGTCGACGAGCTGTCGCTGGGTGGCCGGATGCCGATCAACACCAATGGCGGTCTGCTCGGCGAGGCCTACATCCACGGAATGAACGGCATCACCGAAGGGGTGCGCCAGGTCCGCGGCACCTCCTACAACCAGGTCGACGGCGTCGAGCACGTCCTGGTCACGTCGGGCACCGGTGTGCCGACCAGCGGCCTCATCCTGGCGCCGGACCACTGAGCCGTTAATGTCGTGCGGTGGGTTCTGACGTGACGCAGTCGGTGGCGGTCGACACCCGGGATGCCATCATCTCGGCGGCCTTCGCCTGCTTCCGCACCCGCGGGCTGGCCAAGACGACGATCGTCGACATCGCCCGCGCGGCGGAGGTGTCGCGCAGCACGTTCTACGAGTACTTCCGCGACAAGGAAACGATCGTCGAAGCCTGCGCGGAGGCGGCGTCGCAGCGGTTCTACCTCAACATGGCCAAAGCCATCGACCGCCACGG
>LZSH01000258.1 GCA_001665255.1 Mycobacteriaceae bacterium 1482268.1
GCGCACGATCGTCGCCGCGGAATTGGCCAACTACCTCGCCGGACAGCGGATGGCCGAGGTGACCCCGACGGTGACCGCGCTTCGACAGCGGGCAGCCGACGTCGTCGAGGCCGAGCTGCTGCGGCTGGACAACCGGCTGCCCAGTCTCGAGGCGGCCCAGCGCGACGAGGTGGCGCGGACCGTGCGCCGCGTGGTCGACAAGCTGCTGCACGCGCCCACTGTGCGGGTCAAACAACTGGCCAGCTCACCCGGCGGCGACAGCTACGCGGAGGCGCTGCGGGAGCTGTTCGAACTGGACCCACAGGCCGTCGAAGCGGTCGCGGGGCCCGAACTGCCGCTCGTCGCGGGAGATAGCCAAATCATCACCAGCACAACCGATTTCGACAAATCTGAGTAACACTTGGCAGACCTCATCCGGATAGGCACCCGCGGCAGCCTGTTGGCCACGACCCAAGCGAGTGCCATCAAAGACGCCCTGGTGGCCAGGGGGCATCAAGCCGAACTGGTCATCATCAGCACCGAAGGCGACCGGTCCAGCGAACCGATCGCCGACATCGGCGTCGGCGTGTTCACCGCGGCGCTGCGGGAAGCCATCGACGACGGCCTGGTCGACATGGCTGTGCACTCGTACAAAGATTTGCCGACCGCGCAGGATCCGCGGTTCACGATCGCCGCAATACCCCCGCGCGAGGACGCCCGCGACGCGTTGGTGGCCCGCGACGGGCTGGTGCTCGGGGAGTTGCCGGTGGGCTCGGTGATCGGCACCTCGAGCCCGCGGCGGGCCGCGCAGCTTAGAGCATTGGGTCTCGGTTTGGAAATCCGCCCCCTAAGAGGCAACCTTGACACCAGGTTGAACAGGGTAAGCAACGGTGATCTCGACGGCGTCGTCGTCGCCCGAGCGGGTCTGGCCCGCATCGGGCGTTTGGGGGATGTCACCGAGACTCTGGAGCCGGTGCAGATGTTGCCAGCGCCGGCTCAAGGTGCGCTCGCGGTCGAGTGCCGCGCCAGCGACACCGAGCTCGCCGCGCTGCTGTCGGAGTTGGACGACGCCGACACGCGCGCCGCAGTCACCGCTGAACGCGTCCTGCTCGCCGAACTGGAGGCGGGTTGCTCCGCACCGGTGGGCGCGATCGCCGAGGTGGTCGAGTCGATCGATGAGGACGGCCGCGTCTTCGAAGAGCTGTCGCTGCGCGGCTGCGTGGCGACGCTGGACGGATCCGACGTGATCCGTGCGTCCGGGATAGGTACTCCTGAGCGGGCACGAGAGCTTGGTCTCTCGGTCGCCGCGGAGTTGTTCGAACTGGGAGCACGCGATCTGTTGGTGGATGCCGGGAGAGGCATGGGAGAAGGAACATGACGACCCGAGGGCGCAAGATTAAGCCCGGCCGCATCACGTTTGTCGGCTCTGGGCCCGGCGATCCGGGGCTGCTGACGACGCGGGCGCGCGCAGTGCTCGCCAACGCTGCACTGATTTTCACCGACCCCGACGTACCCGAAGCGGTGCTGACCCTCTGCGGGTCGGAGCTGCCGCCGCCGTCGGGCCCCGCGCCGGCCGAGCCCGCGACAGACAACGATGCGCAGGCCCATTCGGATGGTGAAGGCGAGAAGGCTCCGGCGACGACATCGGCGATTCCCGGGGGACCGGACATCCGGCCCGCGCTGGGCGATCCGGCCGAGGTGGCCAAGACCCTGGCCACCGAGTCCCGCACCGGGGTGGACGTGGTTCGACTCGTCGCGGGCGATCCGCTGTCGGTGGACGCCGTGATCACCGAGATCAACGCGCTGACGCGTTCGCACTTGCCATTCGAGATCGTGCCGGGTCTTCCGGCGACGACGGCCGTGCCGACCTACGCGGGTCTGCCGCTGGGGTCGTCGCACACCGAGGCCGACGTGCGGGGCGACGTGGACTGGGCGGCGCTGGCTGCCGCACCAGGGCCTCTGATCCTGCAGGCAACCGCGACGCACCTGGCGGACGCGGCGAGCACGCTGATCGAATACGGACTCGCCGACACCACCCCATGTGTCGTCACCGCGCAGGGCACCACGTGCCAGCAGCGTTCGGTGGAGACCACGCTGGGCGGTCTCAACGACAAGACGACCGTCGGCGCCAACGAACCGGCGGGCCCGTTGACCGGACCGCTGATCGTGACGATCGGCAAGACGGTGGCCAACCGCGCCAAGCTCAACTGGTGGGAGAGCCGCGCGCTGTACGGCTGGACCGTGCTGGTGCCGCGCACCAAGGACCAGGCCGGCGAGATGAGCGAGAAGCTGGTGTCGCACGGCGCATTGCCGATCGAGGTCCCCACCATCGCCGTCGAGCCGCCACGCAGCCCGGCGCAGATGGAGCGTGCCGTCAAGGGTCTGGTCGACGGCCGGTTCCAGTGGGTGGTGTTCACGTCCACCAACGCGGTGCGCGCAGTGTGGGAGAAGTTCAACGAGTTCGGTCTTGACGCACGCGCCTTCTCGGGGGTGAAGATCGCCTGTGTGGGCGAAGCGACCGCCGACCGAGTACGCGCGTTCGGCATCAATCCCGAACTGGTGCCCTCAGGTGAGCAGTCCTCGCTGGGCCTGCTTGACGAATTCCCGCCCTACGACGACGTTTTCGACCCGGTGAACCGCGTGC
>LZSH01000259.1 GCA_001665255.1 Mycobacteriaceae bacterium 1482268.1
TCGGTCAGTTCACCGAGAGCATCGACGACCCCAACTATCGCGGCATGTCAGCGGTGGAGCTGGCGACCGAGGCGGCCAAGGCGGCGCTGGCCGACACCGGCGCGAACTCCGGCGAGGTGGCCAAGGCTGTCGACGCCGTCGTCGGCCTGCGGCAGTTCGAGATCTCCGCGGGCATGCCCGCCCCGCTGGGCAAGTCCAACAACTACCCGCGCTCGGTGATGCAGCGGCTCGGCGCGCAGCCCGCCCGCTCGGTCGTCGAACCCGTCGGCGGCCAGGGGCCACAGAAACTGGTCACCGAATTCGGTACAGCCATCGCCAACGGCGAGCTCGACGTCGTGATGATCATCGGCTCGGAGAACGGGTCAACGCTTCGCACCTTCGCCAAGCGCGACGACAAGCCCGATTTCACCGAGCACATCGACGGCCAACTCGAGGACCGCGGCCACCAGATCTTCAGCTACATCAGCGAATACACCATCAGGCACGGTCTGACCGGCGCGCCGGTTCAGTACGGCCTGCTGGACAACGCGCGCCGCGGCCGCCTCGGCCTCAGCGTCGCCGACTATCGCCTCCAGATGGCCGAGCTGTTCGCCCCGTTGTCGAAAGTGGCTGCCAAGAACCCGTTTTCGTCGTCGCCCGTGGAGCGCTCGGTTGACGAGATCGTCACGATCACCGACGACAACCGGATGATCTGCGACCCTTACCCGCGGCGGCTCGTCGCTCGCGATCAGGTGAACCAGGGTGCTGCGGCTGTGATGATGTCAATCGACGCCGCGCGTCGCGTCGGTGTGCCGGAAGAGAAGTGGGTGTATCTGCACGGCCACTCCGACATGGTCGAACAGGATCTGCTGGAGCGGTCGGACCTGGGCGCCAGTCCCGCGACGGTGCATGCGGCACGAGAAGCATTGCGGGTGGCCGACATCGGTGTCGGTGACATCGCCACCTTCGATTTGTACAGCTGCTTCCCGTTCCCGGTGTTCGCAATGTGCGAGGCGCTTGGAATCGATGGCGACGATCCACGCGGGCTGACGCTCACCGGCGGCCTGCCGTATTTCGGCGGACCCGGCAACAGCTATTCCCTTCACGCCATCGCCGAGACGGTTACCGAAATGCGCGACAAGCCAGGCCAATTCGGCATGGTCGGCGCCAACGGCGGAATAATGAGCAAGTACTCGGTGGGCATTTACTCGACGTTGCCGATCAATTGGCGGTCCGACCGCAGCGCTGAGCTCAACGACGAGGTGGCCGCATTGCCGAAGGTCTCCGTGACGGAGCAGGCTGACGGCTCGGCGACGGTCGAGACCTATTCAGTGCGCTACGACTGGCCGGTACGCACCGGAGTCATCGTCGGCAGGCTCGATGCCGACGGCTCTCGGTTCATGGCGCTCACAGAGGACGACGACCTCGTCGGGCTGCTGTCCGATGGTGATCCGCTCGGCGCACGCATCATCGTGACGTCCACCGAGCGCGGCAACCACGCTCGCCTGGCGTAGCCCCTTCACACCCATCGGACGTTCTTGTACCATCTGGTACATGATTACCGACAGTGCCATCGACATCGAGGCTCCCGCAAAGCTCGTCTGGGACGTGTTCTCCGACGTCGAGGGCTGGCCGGAGTGGACGGCGTCGGTGACCAGCCTGAAGGCGCTCGACGGGCCCGGCCTCGCGATCGGGAAGCGGTACGCGATCAAGCAGCCCCGCCTGCCGAAGCTGGTCTGGGTGGTGACGGCGCTCGACGAGGGCGTCTCGTGGACGTGGGAACAGCGCACTCCCGGCGGCTGCACCGTCGCCGCGCATGAGCCGGGCGACGAGTGCCCCGATCGGACCCTGCTGGTCGAGCCGCTGTCTCACACGCGTGCCGCCGACGCCGGGGCTGACCTCATGCGCGGCGACGGTGCAGCCGCCGGGAGTGCGCTACGACTGGCCGGTACGCACCGGAGTCATCGTCGGCAGGCTCGATGCCGACGGCTCTCGGTTCATGGCGC
>LZSH01000260.1 GCA_001665255.1 Mycobacteriaceae bacterium 1482268.1
CGCCGGCGAACATGTACCGCGTGAACCCCGAACAGTCGTAGCCGATCTTGCCCTCATCACCGTCGACACCGGGTCCGGGGCCGGTGAGAGTGCCGCCTCCCCATGAATACGGCACTCCCATCTGCGATCCGCCGCGACGAATCGCGTACTCGATCGCTTGCGGCCCACGGACCCGGCCCCCGGGCAAGACGGCGCCCTGACTCTTGCTGCCGCCGAGCCCGATGCTCTGCAGGAACTGCTGTCCGAGGTTCTGAGTGGTGGAGATGGCGAGTTGGCTCACCTCAAACGAGGCGTTCGCGATCGCGACCGGATCGCCGGGAGCTCCGGAGCTGACGATCTTCGGCAGCGTCGGGTCCCATTGCCCGTCGTCGGGCGCCGCCGCGGCAGGCAGGGCCAGGCCGAGCGCAGTCACCAGTGCCACGAGCACCGGGACAACAATTCGAGAATAGCGGAAACGATTGTGGCGCAACAATTTCAAGAAAATCACTCGCATCAGTATTCGATGTACCGGACGACGTAGGGGGTCATGCCGCTGGTTCGCACCGGCGAAACCTTCACGTGTGAACCTGTGTAGGGCGCTTCCAGCATCTGGCCATTGCCGAGATACAGCGCCACGTGCTGGCTGCCGCCGGGTCCGTAGAAGATCACGTCGCCACGGCGCATCTGGGCCGAAGGGATCTTGCGGCCCATGTTGTACTGCGAGCCCGAGTAGTGCGGCAGTTTGATTCCGACGCCGGCGAACGCGTAGAGGATCAGGCCCGAGCAGTCGAAACCGACTGTGCCCGCGCCGGAATCGATGCCGTTGCTCGGTCCGGCGGCGTTCCCGCCACCCCACGAATAGGGCACACCCATTTGGGAGCCGGCGCGTTGGATCACGTACTCGGAGGCCTGCCTGCCGTAGACGCGCGGGATGGCGCCGTTGGTGTAACCGCTCGGTGTGGGCAAGATCCCCATCTTGCGCAGGAAATTGCGGCCCATGTCGGCGGTGTACTGCGCCGACGTCGACGAGATGCCGAGCACTGAATTGATGATCGCGATCGGGTCCCCGCTGACGAACGCGCTCGGGATCGCAGGCAGGGTCGGGTCCCACAGGCTCTGGTCCCAATTGCCCGCCGCCGGGGCGGGCGTGCCCGGCACGCGATCCCAGTTTGACGACGAGTTCGCTTGTGGTGCAGCCGGTTTCGGTTGGCCGTTCGCCGACGCGGACCACGTGCGGGCCTCGGCCAGCTTGGCCTGGGCGGCGTTGCGCTGCGCGGTCAACTCGGTGAGCTGCCCCTGCTGAACTTTGAACGTCTGCTGGGCGGACTTCAGCGCCGACACGGCGGCGTCCTGGCTGGACTGCGCGTCGATTGCGGCCTGATCGGCCTTCTGCTTGGCCAGCCGCGCCGCGGACTCCTTGTTGACCTGCTCAGTGCGCGCCCGCTGCAGGTCGGCGACGACCTGTTGTGCGCTGGCGGCCAGCGTCTGGCCCGCGGAGGCGGTGTCGATCATGTCGCCGGGGTCGGTCGCGGTCAGATACGAGCTCGAGGGACCGTTGACGTAGGTCGACGCCGCGAACGTGTCGAACCGCTTCTGGGCGGAGGTGATCGCGGCACCTGCGTCGTCCACGGCGCGCCTGCTGGCGTCAACGTCCTGTTGTGCGGCCGCGGCGTTGTCGCGCGCGGTCTGCACCTCGACGATGGCCTTGTTGACGCTCTCCTGTTGGGCCTGCACGGCGGCGCCGAGCTCCTGCAGTTTCTGGTTGACGTTGGCAATAGCCGCGACGAGCGAGCCAACGGAGTCCGCGCTAACAGGCTCGGCGCCCGCGATCCCCGCGGTCGTCGGGATCGCAGTTCCCAGCAACATGCCGACGACGGCCACCGGTATCGCGAGCACGCGAGGGGTGCGTCTCATTTGACTGAAGTCTCCTCGCAGAAGTAACACAGGCCACATTTACACCAGCAGGTACTTCTGCACCGTACGTCACAACTGACGCCAAAGAAACTCTAGTCACAAACTACATATATGTAATTAGAAGGAGTGTGACCAAATGGTGATATTCGAATTCGGCAAGCCGTTCTGCCTGCTGTTATGCGCGGCCTATTCGGAGACTTTCGCCTCGTCCTCGATCGCGCTGCGCTTCGCCCTCACCTGCAGAAATCGGGTCGCGACCGCGGCGAGCAGCACCAGAAGTGTGAGCCCAATAGAGAATGCCGTCCACGGAAAGTGCGGCGTCGTCAGCTCGCTCACAAAATTCTTCGACGACTGCACGGGGTCGCCGTTCTTGGCGATATCTTGACCAGCCTCCAGCGTCACCCGGTCGAATTTCGTGCTGTAGGTGCCCGCCCATGACGGGCTCATCGCCAGCACGGTCGAGCCGGGATTCGCCTCCCCCACTTCGGTCGCGATATCACGCAGCGGGGTATCGATCGGCGGGTTGGTCGCGATCACGACGATCTTGAGGTCGATGCCGTGCTCGCGGGCGTCGGCGACGATTTGACGTAATTCGGGTACGACTTTGGCGTCGGCCGGCGGCACGCTGACACCGTCATCGCGGACATCGGCAAGGACTTGGTTCATATCGACGTCGGGTGGGATATACGACGGGAGGAACGGAATCACGTGCGGGCCGGTCACAGGAGAACCGTACGCGATACCGGCCACGGGAAGTGGCAGCACGCACCCGCGAAGACGAGACTGTAGCCAGCCGGGCTTGCCTTACAGGACAAGCGTACTGTTAGATTGGATGAGCCGCCGACACAGCCCGTCGCGGCGATATTTAGCCGGGAGTTGATGTGAGCAGCAAGGATTCGTTCGGAGCCCATGACACCCTCGAGGTCGGGGACAAGAGCTACGAGATCTACCGCCTCGACGCGGTGAAGGGTACCGAGAAACTCCCCTACAGCCTCAAGGTGCTCGCCGAGAACCTCCTTCGCACCGAGGACGGCGAGAACATCACCAAGGAGCACATCGAGGCGATCGCGAACTGGGACCCCGATGCGGACCCGAGCGTGGAGATCCAGTTCACCCCCGCGCGCGTCATCATGCAGGACTTCACGGGTGTGCCCTGCATCGTCGACCTGGCCACCATGCGCGAGGCGGTCGGCGAGCTCGGCGGCGACCCCGACGAGGTCAATCCGCTGGCGCCGGCGGATCTGGTGATCGACCATTCCGTCATCGCCGACCTCTTCGGTACCGAGAATGCGTTCCAGCGCAATGTCGAAATCGAATACGAGCGCAACGGTGAGCGCTATCAGTTCCTGCGCTGGGGCCAGGGCGCATTCAACGACTTCAAGGTGGTGCCGCCCGGCACGGGAATCGTGCACCAGGTCAACATCGAATACCTGGCCCGGGTGGTGTGGGAGCGCGACGGCGTCGCCTACCCCGACACGTGTGTCGGCACCGACAGCCACACGACGATGGAAAACGGCCTGGGCGTGCTGGGCTGGGGCGTCGGCGGCATCGAGGCAGAGGCGGCCATGCTCGGCCAGCCCGTGTCGATGCTGATCCCGCGGGTGGTCGGCTTCAAGCTGACCGGCGAGCGCCAGCCCGGCGTCACCGCCACCGACGTCGTGCTCACCGTCACCGAGATGTTGCGTAAACACGGCGTGGTCGGCAAGTTCGTCGAGTTCTACGGTGACGGCGTCGCCGAGGTGCCGCTGGCCAACCGCGCCACGCTGGGCAACATGAGCCCCGAATTCGGCTCCACCGCAGCCATTTTCCCGATCGACGAGGTGACGATCGAGTATCTGAAGATGACCGGCCGCAGCGAGGAACAGCTGGCCTTGGTTGAGGCGTACGCCAAAGAGCAGGGCATGTGGCACGACCCGCAGCGCGAACCGAAGTACTCCGAGTACATCGAGTTGGACCTCGGCGACGTGGTCGCGTCGATCGCCGGACCGAAGCGTCCGCAGGACCGCATCGCGCTGTCCGACGCAAAGGATGCGTTCCGCAAGGACATC
>LZSH01000261.1 GCA_001665255.1 Mycobacteriaceae bacterium 1482268.1
CGCGGGCCGCAGTATTGCAGGCCGCGGTGCTGCCCAACGAACCGGCCGACGTCGCCGAACTGGACTTGGCGGTCAGCTACGAACCGGCGGACGCCGAGCACGGGCTCGGTGGCGACTGGTACGACGTCATGGCCCTACCGAAGCAACAGACCTACCTGGCGGTGGGCGACGTCGTGGGGCACGGCTTGCCTGCCGTCGAAGATATGGCGCAGCTGCGCAGCGCCGGGCGCGCCATGGCACTACAGGGGCTGCCGCCGGCGCAACTGCTCGCTGAACTCAACACCTTCACTGCCCACGCCAGCCACGGACGATTCGCCACCATGGCTGTGGCCGTTTTCGACCCGCTGGCGGGGGCGATCTCGTACGGATTGGCCGGGCATCCGCCGGTACTGCTGCGTCGCTCGCGCGACGGGAAGGTGGTCCGACTCGTCGACGCCGACGGCCCAGTGCTCGGGCCCATTCGCGATGCCACGTATACCGAGGGCCGGGTAAAACTCGACGCCGGCGACATCTTGGTGATGTACACCGACGGTCTGGTGGAGCGTCGCGGCAGGGACATCGAGACTGGTATCTCGCAAGCGCAGCGGCTCGTGGCCCATTGGCAGTCGGACACACCGCCAGCTGACGGCTGCCGCCAGCTGACCGAAACGCTTGCCCAGCCGCCACGCCAAGACGACGTCTGTGTGATCGTCGTCCGATTCCGGGGTTGATTCCTCGCTGTCCCCGACAGCGTCAGGAGTAGAGCCGAGAGGCGCACTAGCCCTGCTGCAGAATGTCGTCGATGGCATGCAGCGAACTGGCCGACGTCCCGAAACCGAGATACGGATAGGCCAGTTCCATGACGAGGAAGATATTGCCGGCCACTAGCACACCGATAGTCGCGACGATCAATGTGTGCATGCGCGCTTGCGCTTCCCCGAAGAATATCGCGAAGGCGAGAACCAGCGTGCTGGTGAGGATGATGACCGTCCAGATAGCCGGCGGCGGGCCGACGTCTTCCTCTGCGATGAGCACGCGTTGGGTGCGGTCCAGGGTCGTTTCCTTCAGCGAGTCCAACGAGCCCGCGAGCGCAGCGCGCTGAATGTCATCACGCGGCTGGATTTCGGCATAGGTGGCGCGCAGGCGTTCCAGCGCGCCTTCGGCAGTGAATAGCTTTCCGCCCCTTGAGACCTCGTCGAATTCGACCAAGAGTGCTCGCTGATACTCGAGAAGGTCCTCGCGAAGCCGGCTGCGTACGGGTTCGTCGAAAGCTTCTGTGTAACGAGCCATTTGAATGGCGTAGGAGCCTTCGGTCTGCGCCAGATTTGATGCGTGAGTGACCTCGCCCCACAGCACACTGATCAGAAAGCCCATGATGATCGCGTAGACGACACCGACGACGGCGAACCCGAACACCAGGACGTCGTTCTGCTTACCCTCAGTAACTTTCGGGAACCGGCGCCGCAGCAGGGTTTGGACGCCGATCGCGACCCCGACGATACCGACGACCAAGGCGATCAGTAGCCACCAGGATGGGATATGCGTTACGAGCCACCGACTCACCGCCGCGTCCACCTCTCGTCGTCGCGCAGAGGGCTGGGGTGAAACGTTAGCTGAACGTCGGTGTTGATGAATTCGATTCGAACCACGTCGCGGACTTCGAATTCCTGAGCGCCGGTATGCACGCCACGGCCGCCGTCGATATCCGGAGGACAATGCTGCTCAACACAGACGGTGCACCCTCGAAGGCGCCCAGGCCGATCTACGACATGGCCGTCGCGGCTCTCGGTGACTAACACGCCGGACGGGTTTAGGCTCGCTTCGTCCCGTCGATCGGAGATCCCAATGGCACGAATCACCCCGACCGAGGATTTCGCGGCGATATCGACCACCGATATCGGCCAAGGTGATCGCATCAACCTCGGTGTCGCAGGCATCATGTCCCGCTTACCTGATGTCGCAGCCGCGGTAGGCGGCGTCACTGTCGCGCTTCGCGAGACGGGCGCGTTGTCGCCACGGCTGATGGAACTGGTCCGGCTGCGCATCGCCTTCCACAACCAGTGCCGCAGTTGCATGTCGATCCGCTATCAGAGCGCCATCGACGACGGCGTCACCGAAGACCTGGTGTGCTCACTGGAGACCCCGGCCGAGGCGCCGGACCTGACCGACGCCGAGCGGACGGCGTTGAGGTTTGCCGACCTTTTCGCCACCAACCATCTGGCGATCGACGATGGGGTGTACGACGACCTCCGCGCGCATTTCAGCGAGGACCAGTTGGTCGCCCTCGGACTTCACTGTGCGATGTGCGTCGGGTTGGGGCGCCTCGCCGCAACATGGCATGTCGTCGACGACCTGCCCGACGAGTACCGCGCCGACACCGCTGCGCCCTTCGCGCCGTGGAGCGCTGCATCGGTGATCGCGTCGGGCTAACGCTCGAGGACCGAAACCGAGTTGGCCCTGACGTTCACGACCCAGGCGGTGTGCGTCGTCGGATCCGCGGCGACGGTCTGCGGCCCCTCACCGACGGCCACGGTGTCGGCGACAACGCGCTTCTGCGAATCGATCACCGACACAGACGATTCGCTGTGGTTGGTGACCAGAACCGTGTGGGCGTCGGAGTCGATTGTTGCCGCCGACGGCTGACGTCCGACAGGGATCGTCTGCACGACGGCCCGGCGGTTGAGATCAAGCACTGACACCGAGTTGTCGTCGGAGTTCGGGACGTAGGCGGTGTGCGTCGGCGGATCGAGCGCCACATCGTTGGGGTTGCGGCCCACGGCGATTGTGTCGATGACCCTTGATTCGGCCGGATCGACGACGGCGACGGAGGCGTTGCCGCGGTTGGAGACGTACAACAGATGCGTGGTCGGGTCGACGCCCATCTTGCCCGGCCGGTCGCCCACTTTGATTGTCGCCGTTACGGTTCGGGACACGGTGTCGATCACCGACACCGAATCGTCGCCCGCGTTCGCGATGAAAAGCCTGTGATTGTCCGGATCGACCTCTGCCCCTTCGGGTTCGGACCCGACCCCGACGTTCGCGGTGACGGTCCCCGACGCGATATCGACAACGGACACGGCGTCGCCCGTCGTAACGTATGCCGTCTGCGTGGTCGGGTCCACGGCGGCGAACCGCGGCGCCGGTCCCACTTTGATGGTGGCGACAGGCGAAGCGGCGTCGACGACATAGAGCGAGTCGTCACCTTGGCTTGTGATGTAAGCCCGGTGTGTCGAGGAGTCGGACGCGACGTCGGGCATAGGACCGGCACCGAGGTGCAGTGTCGTGGCCACTTCGGGCGCCGCCACGGGATCGTCAGCCGACGCGACCCCGGCCGCCGCTAGACCAAGCACTGCAACCGCGATGACGACGACCGACCTCACGACACCCCCCGATCGACTCCGATGCTCGCCGAAGTCTGCCATTCGATCGGCTATCCGGTGGCGCTACCGGCAATCTCCACCGAATCTCCACGTCGCCTCCAAGCGCTGACTCGCGTGCTCACAGCAGCATGAAGACGTCATCCACCAGCGAGCGTCGGCTCGCACGAACCAGAGGTCTCCCATGAAGAAGTACATCGGATCCGCACTCATCGGATCCGGCGTCGTGGCCGCAGCGCTGTCGCTGGCTTCGCCCGCGTACGCCGAGTCCGCGCTCATCACCATCGGTGAGCTCGAGGCGCAGGGGTTCGACGTGAAGATCGACCGCGTCGGTAGCGCATCATTGAACCAATGCGAGGTCGTCGACGTCCGCAATCCGCGGGAGCGAACCGAACTCGTGCGAGTCGGCGGCCGCGGCGACCGCGACTTCGTCCCGGTTGTGGTGAAGCGGACCATCACCGTGTCGCTCGACTGCTCACGTCACTGACCCTCACGATCGCAGAACTTGTTGATAACAAGGCGATCACGCGCGGCGCTGCCGCGTCGATCGCGTCGTGCGCCGTTGCTACTTTGCGCGAAGGCGGGCCCGAGACGGATGAGGTGTGGCGGTGTTGGTGGTGGAACGCGTTGTCTACAGGACTCTACGAGGGTGCTCATATGCGGTCGCCGTGGTATCGGTGGCCGTGCTGACTCTGGCGGCCAGTGTGATTCAGGCGCAAAGCGCCTCGGCGTACTCGCGCGACGGCCTGCCGGTCGAGACTTTGCAGGTTCCGTCGCCGTCGATGGGGCGGGATGTCAAGGTCCAGTTCCAGGGCGGGGGACCGCATGCCGTCTACCTGTTGGACGGGCTCCGGGCCCAGGAAGACGCGAGCGGCTGGGACGTCAACACCTCGGCGTTCGAGTGGTTCTACCAGTCGGGCATCTCGGTGGTGATGCCCGTGGGTGGTCAGTCCAGCTTCTATACCGACTGGTATCAGCCCGCAACGGGGAGTTCGGGTACGCAGACCTACAAGTGGGAAACGTTTCTGACGCAGGAACTGCCCGCCTGGCTTGCCGCCAACAAGGGTCAGGACCCGTACAACAATGCCGTTGTGGGACTGTCGATGTCGGGCAGTGCGGCGCTGACGCTCGCCATCTGGCATCCAGCGCAGTTCATCTTCGCCAGCTCCCTGTCGGGATATCTCAATCCGTCGCAGGGCCTGTGGCCGACACTCATCGGCCTGTCGATGAAGGACGCCGGCGGCTACAACGCCATGAACATGTGGGGACCGACCAGTGATCCAGCTTGGCGGCGCAACGACCCCATGGTCAACGTAAACACACTGGTGGCCAACAGAACTGCGCTGTGGATCTACTGCGGCAACGGCGCGATTTCAGACCTCGACGCCAACGACGGCAACTTCGGCACCCAGTTCAGCGCCCAGTATCTGGAGAACATCACACTGCAGACCAACAAGGAGTTCGAGCAGAAGTATGTCGCCGCGGGCGGGCGTAACGCGATCTTCAAGTTCCCCGCCAACGGCACCCACAGCTGGGGCTACTGGGGTGCGCAACTGCAGGAGATGAAGCCCGACCTGCTGCGTGTTCTGGGCGTGCAGCAGCAGGCCTGACCGGCGACCGCGCCCATCAGATGACGCAGCCGCCGGTGTCTGCGGCCTGCGTCCCGTGCACGCGTCCCATCTGCGGTGCCACCTGTTCGGCGGTCATTGCGAACCCGGTCGTCGAGTCGTTGGTGTCCGCACCGAAGAACACGCCGAGCACGTGGCCGTACAAGTCGACGACAGCGCTTCCGCTCGAGCCGGCCTGCGGGAACGCGCCGGAGAGCAGGTAGGCCTGACGCGTCACGGTCGTCGCCCCGTAGATATCGGGTCCGTTGAGGTCGACCACCTGACGGACTTGGGCGGGGGAGGCCTTGAAGGATGCCGCGCCGGGATAGCCGAGCACCAATGCGTCTGTTCCGGTACCTGCGGTGTACTCGGCGAACTTCAGGGCCTCAACGGCCAGATCCGGAACGTCGAGGATCGCGATGTCGGCCCGTGGATCATAGGAGATCACCTGAGCGTCATAGTCTTTGGTGTCGGGGGCAACGGAGAACGATTCGCCGCCCGCGACGACGTGTGCATTGGTCATCACCTTGTGCGGCGCGACCACGAAGCCACTGCCCTCGCTGATCTTCCAGCAGCTCTCCGACTCGCCATGGACCTTGACCACGCTCGGCCGAACCTTCGCAATGAGCCCGTCGGTCGACGCCACGGGCGCTACCGCCGGGGTGGTGGTCGGGTGCGTCAGCCGCCGCAGGGTGTCGCCGATCCCGCCGCAGCCCGTTACCGCGACAGCGATCACCACCAACAGCGCTGCGATTCGAATTATCTTCATTGTCAAGGCCTTTAAGCCGGTGTCGATTCGCTGACCTTGACCAGCATCTTGCCGATGTTCGCTCCGGTGAACAGCCCGTTCAGCGCGTCCACGCACGACTCGAGGCCGTCGTACACCGTCTGGCGGTGGGCGAGTAGCCCGTCGCGCTCCCAACCGCTCAGCGCGGTGAACGCCTCGTCGAAACGTCCCCACTCGTCGAGCGCGTTGAACCCTTGCATCAGCGCGGTTTTCGACAGCAGGTTGACGTAGTTGGCCGGGCCGGAATGCTCACCGGTCAGATAGCTGGAGATGACGCCGCACAGCACAACCCGCGCCTTCGGCGCCAAGCGGCCAAGCACCGCATCGAGGATCGGCCCGCCCACGTTGTCGAAATAGACGTCGACGCCTCGGGGGCAGCGCTGTTTGAGCGCGGCCTTCAAGTCCTCGTTCTTGTAGTCGATACAGGCGTCGAAACCGAAGTCGTCGACCACGGCCCGGCATTTTTGCGGGCCGCCCGCGATACCCACGACACGGGCACCTGCGATGCGCGCGATCTGACCGGCCACCGACCCCGTCGCGCCGGCCGCCGCCGACACGACGACGG
>LZSH01000262.1 GCA_001665255.1 Mycobacteriaceae bacterium 1482268.1
GCCGACGACTGCTCACCGACATGTCAGCAGCCGCCGATATTCCGGGCCGTTTCGTCACCGCCGCGGCGATGGTGCGCCATCTGTTGACCGACCCCGTCTTGCCCGACGAGTTGCTGCCGGGCGAGTGGCCCGGGGCCGCACTGCGTCAGTCCTATGCGCACTTCGCCGCCGAGCTGGCGGCACGACGAAACGAAACAGAACTGATGGAGGCGACATGAGTGTGCGAGTCGAACGCAGCGGCGCGGTCACCACGGTGATCATGAACCGGCCAGAGGCCCGCAACGCCGTCAACGGCCCGACCGCCGCGGAGCTGTTCGCCGCCTTCGACGAATTCGACCGCGACGACTCGGCGTCCGTCGCGGTGCTCTGGGGTGACAACGGAACCTTCTGTGCCGGCGCCGATCTCAAGGCATTCGGCACGCCGGACGTCAACCCCGCACATCGCACCGGCCCTGGCCCGATGGGGCCCACCCGGATGGTCCTGTCGAAACCGGTCATCGCGGCCATCAGCGGCTACGCCGTGGCCGGCGGGCTCGAGCTGGCGCTGTGGTGCGATCTGCGGGTGGTGGAGGAGGACGCGATCATGGGCGTCTTCTGCCGCCGCTGGGGTGTCCCGCTGATCGACGGCGGGACCGTGCGGCTGCCGCGGCTGATCGGGCACAGCCGGGCGATGGACATGATCCTGACCGGCCGCGGCGTCGACGCCGCCGAGGCGCTCTCCTTCGGCCTGGCCAACCGTGTGGTGCCGAAGGGCCAGGCCCGCGAGAAGGCCGAGGCACTGGCGGCTGAACTCGCCGCCCTGCCGCAGCAGTGCATGCGGTCTGACCGCATGTCACAGCTCAACCAGTGGGGCATGTCCGAAGCCGACGCCATCGACTTCGAATTCGGCAGTCTGGCGCGCGTCGCTTCCGAATCACTCGAAGGCGCACAGCGATTCGCAGCCGGCGCCGGGCGGCACGGTGCCGGCGCTTAAGACGAAGGCTAAGACTCGGCGAACTGCCGGCTTCTGACGAACTCGCTGATCGCGTCGGCCGCCACCTCGGCGCCGTCGGTCTGCCGTATCTGCTCGCCGAGCCTGTGGGCCGCCTCCCGGTAAGACGGGTCGCCCAGCACCGTCTCGATGGCAGACCGAATACGTTGTGGCCTGGCATGTTTCGACAGCAGAAGTCCGCTGCCGGCCTTCTGCAGGGCCGCGCCGACGGCCTTCTGGTCGATCAGCGGGTTGGCGGGCATTGTCACCTGCGGCACACCGAACGACAGCGCCCGCATCGCGGTGCTGTGGCCGCCGTGCCCCACCACCAGCGAGGCGGTGGCGAGCACCTCGTCGTGATCGAGCCACGCGTGCATCGACGCGTTCCGGGGCACCCGCAGCCCCGCCGCATCGATCCCCGGGCCCACGGTTACCGTCGCCTCGACCGGAAGCGGGGCAACCGCGTCGAGAATGTTCTGCAGCATCCGGCGCTGCCCGGCGAATGCACATGTACTGAGGCTGACCAGGATTCGCGGCACCTGAGCGGGAACCGACGCGCTCGGCACGCCCTGCCACACCACCCCGACATGGTGGACCGGCGGATTGCCGCGCACGGGGTCGAGGTCCGCCCGAGCCGAGACGAGCTGCAGGAGGCCGCCGTGCTCGGCGGCGAGCGGATCCGTGCCCCGCAGCCGCAGCATCCAGCCCACCGGGCTGGCCGCAAGGTCCTGCACCGCACGGTAGAAGCAGTGCACGAAGACGACCGTCGGGATGCCGGCCTTCTTGATTTCCGGGATGCTCGCGCCGAGGATCATGTCGACGACGACTGCGTCGACCCCGTGACGACGCGCGGTCTCGACGATGTAGCGGCCGACATCCTTGTCGGCGGCCACCCGGATGAAGGCGGTCATCATCGCTGCAAGCGAGCGGCGAAGTGTCGGGTCGAAATGTGCTCCGCCGGAGAATGATTCGAAGGGAAAGCCCGCCGCTTCCACCCTGTCGCGGATGCCGCGATGACCCAGCACAAGGATCTCGGCGCCGCGGGCCCGCAGTGCCCGAGCGGTTCCCAACTGCGGCGGGACGTTGCCGCCACCGTCGATGATGACGAACAAGATCTTCACGTCGCGTTACCTCCCCGATGGGCTGTCTTGCATTCGCGCACTTGCTAATACGGCGTTCGTCATGAGCGACATCCGATCGTGGACTTCATCAACCGGCAGGGCTCGATCGTGGCGAAGCAGCTTCCAGCAGTAGACGTCGGTTGCGACAACCAGGACGTCTAGCAGCCGCGCCCGCTCGGTCGGTGACTCCGGGAGTCGGGCCCTGAATACGTCCTCCACCCATCGGCGATGCGCGAGTCGTCCCCCGTGGTTCATCCGCTGCGCGCGCGGGTCGCTGTCATTGGCCAGCGTGGCGAGCACCATTTCACCGCGCCGTTCGTAATGGGCGATGAGCACACGGAGAGCGGCATCCGGGTCGTCGCGCGGAGTCGCGCGTTCGGCCATGATGTCGTCGCGCACCTGCAACCATGCGGCTTCGATCAAGGCATCACGGCTGCCGAAGTGCCGCAGCACCGTCTTCACCGTCACGTTGGCGCGCTCAGCGACCGCCGGCAGCGTGATCGCGAACGACCGCTCGGCCATGAACGTGTCGACCGCGGCCTTGATGATCGCGTCGCGGGTCGCGGTTTTGGCCTGCTGACGTGCGCTCATGTCGTACGCGCGCGTTTTCATGTCCATGGCAATGTACAGCAAATTGTCGTTTAGTGTCCATAGCTATGGACACTAAAGTCAACCCTTGCTGATCTTGTTGCCTGAGCCGGTGTCGTTCACCTTCGGATCGCCCTGCTTGTACGTGACGGTGTTGTTGAAGCCGACGACGCTGAGCCCCTTGTCGACGCGGTCCATGGTGACCGTGTTGTCAGCGCCGCCGATGTTCGCGTTGGCGCAGACGCCCTTGACGGTCAGCTTGTTGTTGTTGCCGCCGATGTTGAGCGACTTTCCGTCCGCGCAGTCCAGTTCGGTCGTCGTGCCGACCGAACTGAAATTGATGGTGTTGCCGATCTCGACTTGGCCGCCCTCAGATCCGAAAGTGGCTGATGGCGTGTTGGTGTCACTGCTCTCAGCGCCGCAGCCGGCGAGCCCGATGGTGACGACGGCCGCCGTGGCACCGAACAAAACGCGCGCGCGCATGGTTGCCTCGCTTCCGTTGGGCGCGAACAGAACCGGACCGGTCACGCCGGAACGCGGTCGATCCGGTTCATCATGCCGAGTTCCCGTCCACGATCCCAGATAACCGGGTCGCCGTTCTTGTAGAAGACGGCCTGGTCGTAGCCGTAGACGGTGATGTCATTGGTCACGGTATCGGCCACGATCGTGTTGGACGCCCCCTGAACCGTGACTGCCCAGCAGGTACCCAGCGCGGTGATCGTGTTGCCGGAGCCGTTCACGAACAGGGTCGATTCGTTGCAGTCGATCGTCTGAGTACTGCCGACCGAGGTGATGTGGGTATCGCCGTTCTTTGCCTGCGCGGCAGGGACGCCCACGGCGAGCGCTGCGGACACCGCGACCGCAGACACCATCATCGATCGGCTCAAAGCTCTCCAACCCGCAGCGGTCATGGCTGTAGAGCGTACGTCGTGGCAGTAGTTCATGGCAGTAGTTGACCGGTTCGGGGTCGCGTAGGGCCTGCGCAGAACGGTCGCGACACCGCACTGTGCGCCGGTAGCGTGTCCACCGATGCGTTGGCGTGTCAAAGCGGTTGCTATCGCGGCGGTCACAGCGGTGGTGACCGCCGCCGGTTGTGCGCACACCGTCAGCGGAACCGCGCAGCGGGCACAGCCCGCCGTCCCCGATCCGCAACGCACCTACGGCTACGTCGAGAACCGCTGCGGCTTACTGGAGGACAGCTCTATTCAAGAGATGTTGAACGCCGACAACGTGGTGCGGCCCTACAGCGGCGCTGTCTGTCAGTACATACTGCAGCGCCGGCCGGGAGCCAATGGCCCGGCCGCCACCGTGGACGTCATCTTCTCCTGGTTCGAAACCGGCAGCCTGGACCGCGAACGGACGTTGGCCGAACAGCGCGGCGCGATGATCACCGCGAAGGACATCGAGCGGCACCAGGCGTTTCTGGCGCGCCGCGACACCAACGGTGCGGGATGCACGGCCACGGCCGCGGCAGGCCGCGGCGTGCTGAGCTGGTGGGTGCAAACCCGCGGCAAGGCCGACGCCGACCCGTGCAAGGACGCCGAGACACTGCTTGCGGCCACTCTGTCATCGGACTTGTAGACGGTGTCCTGCCGACCGCTCTTCCTCTGGGCCACCCTGGTGGCCGGTGCCGCCGCGGTGTCCGGCTGCGGCGACGCGCCCCACCCCGGCGCCACTGACGCCCCCCACACCGCATCCAGCAGCGGGTTCCACAGCGGCGACTGCAACAACGTCACCGACGTCGACGTCGCCGCCGCCGTCGGATCGGGGGAGTTCACCAAGGTCGTCGACAGCGACGCCGGTTGTTTCTGGCAGGAGAACACGATGCTCGGCTCGTTCGGCGCCGGCATGGGCGTCTCGACGTGGTGGTACCGCGGCAGCGACATGGACACCGAGCGGTCGCTCGAACAGCAGGCCGGACGCACGCTGATCGAACTGTCCATCGACGGCAACAAGGGGTTCAAGGCCTACGACGCCAACGCGTGCAGCATCTACGTGGCGAAGGGCGGCGACGTCATCACCTGGTCGATCCAGACGATAAACCCCGCCACACTGCCGGATTTGTGTGCGGTCACCAAGCAGCTGGCGCAGCTCAGTCAGGACCGTGTCAACTGAGGCACCGAAAACTAGAGGTGTTAGTTTTCGCATATGACAGGCCGTCCCGCGCCCCCATCGTCAGGTCGACGACCGGCGAAGTTGAGCCGGGACTCCATCGTCAACGCCGCCCTGACCTTCCTCGACCGCGACGGCTGGGACGCGCTGACGATCAACGCCTTGGCTACCCAGCTCGGCACCAAGGGTCCGTCCCTGTACAACCACGTCGACAGCCTGGAAGACCTGCGCCGCACGGTGCGGATGCGGGTGGTCGGCGACATCATCGACATGTTGAACACCGTCGGCCAGGGCCGCACCCGCGACGACGCGGTTATGGCGATGGCCAGCGCGTACCGCAGCTACGCCCACCACCATCCCGGCCGCTATTCGGCGTTCACCCGGATGCCGCTGGGAGGCGACGATCCTGAGTTCACTGTCGCCACCAGGGCCGCGGCGGCGCCGGTCATTTCGGTGCTTGCCTCCTACGGGTTGGACGGTGAGGACGCATTCCATGCCGCGCTGGAGTTCTGGTCGGCGCTGCACGGGTTCGTCCTGCTGGAGATGACCGGGGTGATGAACGGAATCGTCGATACCGATACGGTGTTCAGTGACATGGTCATGCGGTTGGCGGCCGGCATGGAGAGGCGCTGAGCATCCGCACCGGCTGACCTGCGGTAAGGCGCCCTATCACGGGTTTGGATCGACGTGGTCTGCCCTGGTATCGTGGATCGCCGTGCCTGGCAGGTAGGCGGTTGCCGCGCGCCGGGCCAATTCGCATGTTCGTCAAGCATCGAAATGGGTCGTCAAAAATCCCGGTGCGGGCGTGTGCGACACACCCGGTCGCGGGGTAAGCGAACGGGCCATAACTGCAGTACAGAGACTTGAGACAGCACCACAAAGAAGAGAAAGCCGGTAGATGCCAACCATCCAGCAGCTGGTCCGCAAGGGTCGCCGCGACAAGATCGCCAAGGTGAAGACCGCGGCCCTCAAGGGCAGCCCGCAGCGGCGCGGTGTGTGCACCCGCGTGTACACCACCACCCCGAAGAAGCCGAACTCAGCGCTTCGCAAGGTGGCCCGTGTGAAGCTGACGAGCCAGGTTGAGGTCACGGCTTACATCCCGGGCGAGGGCCACAACCTGCAGGAGCACTCGATGGTGCTGGTTCGCGGCGGTCGTGTGAAGGACCTCCCGGGCGTGCGCTACAAGATCATCCGCGGCTCGCTCGACACTCAGGGCGTGAAGAACCGCAAGCAGGCGCGCAGCCGTTACGGCGCCAAGAAGGAGAAGAGCTAATGCCGCGCAAGGGGCCCGCACCCAAGCGTCCGCTGGTCAACGACCCGGTCTACGGATCGCAGTTGGTCACCCAGTTGGTCAACAAGGTTCTCCTGCAGGGGAAGAAATCGCTGGCTGAACGCATTGTTTATGGTGCGCTCGAACAGGCTCGTGACAAGACCGGCACCGATCCAGTGGTCACCCTCAAGCGCGCTCTCGACAACGTCAAGCCCGCACTCGAGGTCCGTAGCCGCCGCGTCGGCGGTGCGACCTACCAGGTTCCCGTCGAGGTGCGCGCCGACCGATCCACCACGCTGGCCCTCCGCTGGCTGGTGAGCTTCTCGCGGCAGCGCCGCGAGAAGACGATGGTCGAGCGGCTGGCCAACGAGATCCTCGATGCGAGCAACGGCCTGGGTGCCAGCGTCAAGCGGCGTGAAGACACCCACAAGATGGCCGAGGCGAACCGAGCCTTCGCGCACTACCGCTGGTGAGTAAGTCGCTGGAGGCAACGTCGCCGGGCGCACTGAACAACAGCAACTAACGAGCGAAAGAGAAGACTTCTGTGGCACAGAAGGACGTGCTGACCGACCTGAACAAGGTCCGCAACATCGGCATCATGGCGCACATCGATGCCGGCAAGACGACGACCACCGAGCGCATCCTGTACTACACCGGCATCAGCTACAAGATCGGTGAGGTGCACGATGGTGCCGCCACGATGGACTGGATGGAGCAGGAGCAGGAGCGGGGTATCACCATCACCTCGGCTGCGACCACCACGTTCTGGAAAGACCATCAGATCAACCTGATCGACACGCCCGGCCACGTCGACTTCACCGTCGAGGTGGAGCGCAGCCTGCGCGTGCTCGACGGTGCCGTTGCCGTGTTCGACGGCAAGGAAGGCGTCGAGCCGCAGTCCGAGCAGGTCTGGCGGCAGGCCGACAAGTACGACGTGCCGCGCATCTGCTTCGTCAACAAGATGGACAAGATCGGCGCCGACTTCTACTTCTCCGTGAAGACGATGGAGGAGCGTCTCGGCGCGAACGTGATCCCGGTCCAGCTGCCCATCGGCGCCGAGGGTGACTTCGAGGGCGTCGTCGACCTGGTCGAGATGAACGCCAAGGTTTGGCGTGGCGAGACCAAGCTCGGCGAGACCTACGACACCATCGACATCCCTGCCGACCTGCAGGAGAAGGCCGACGAGTACCGCACCAAGCTGCTCGAGGCCGTCGCCGAGACCGACGAGGCGCTGCTGGAGAAGTACCTCGGCGGCGAAGAGCTGACGAAAGAGGAGATCCAGGGCGCGCTGCGCAAGCTGACGATCTCGTCTGAGGCCTATCCGGTGCTGTGCGGCAGCGCGTTCAAGAACAAGGGCGTGCAGCCGATGCTCGATGCGGTTGTCGCCTACCTGCCCTCGCCGCTGGATGTGCCGCCGGCCACCGGCCACGCGCCCGGCAAAGAGGACGAGGTCATCATCCGTAAGCCGTCGACCGACGAGCCGTTCTCGGCGCTGGCGTTCAAGGTCGCCACGCACCCGTTCTTCGGCAAGCTGACCTACGTCCGGGTGTACTCGGGCAAGGTGGACTCCGGCTCGCAGGTCATCAACGCCACCAAGGGCAAGAAGGAACGGCTGGGCAAGCTGTTCCAGATGCACTCCAACAAGGAGAACCCGGTGGAGTACGCCTCGGCCGGTCACATCTACGCCGTGATCGGGCTGAAGGACACCACCACCGGCGACACCCTGAGCGACCCGAACGATCAGGTCGTGCTGGAGTCGATGACGTTCCCCGATCCGGTGATCGAGGTGGCCATCGAGCCGAAGACCAAGAGCGACCAGGAGAAGCTGTCGCTGTCGATCCAGAAGCTCGCCGAGGAGGATCCGACCTTCAAGGTCCACCTGGACCAGGAGACCGGCCAGACCGTCATCGGCGGCATGGGCGAGCTTCACCTGGACATCCTGGTCGACCGCATGCGCCGCGAGTTCAGGGTCGAGGCCAACGTCGGCAAGCCGCAGGTGGCCTACAAGGAGACCATCAAGCGCGCCGTGCAGAACGTCGAGTTCACTCACAAGAAGCAGACGGGTGGCTCGGGTCAGTTCGCGAAGGTCATCATCAACCTCGAGCCGTTCACCGGCGAGGACGGTGCGACCTATGAGTTCGAGAACAAGGTCACCGGTGGGCGCATCCCGCGCGAGTACATCCCGTCGGTGGATGCCGGTGCGCAGGACGCCATGCAGTACGGCGTGCTGGCCGGCTACCCCCTGGTGAACGTGAAGGTGACTCTGCTCGACGGTCAGTACCACGACGTCGACTCATCTGAGATGGCGTTCAAGATCGCCGGCTCGCAGGCGCTGAAAAAGGCTGCCGGACAAGCGCAGCCGGTCATCCTGGAGCCGATCATGGCCGTCGAGGTCACCACGCCCGAGGATTACATGGGCGACGTGATCGGCGACCTGAACTCCCGCCGTGGCCAGATCCAGGCCATGGAGGAGCGCAGCGGTGCACGCGTCGTCAAGGCGCACGTGCCGTTGTCGGAGATGTTCGGCTACGTCGGCGACCTCCGGTCGAAGACCCAGGGCCGGGCGAACTACTCCATGGTGTTCGACAGCTACGCCGAAGTTCCGGCGCAGGTGTCGAAGGAGATCATCGCGAAGGCGACGGGTCAGTGAGAATCGAGGGCGAAGCTCGAGGCTCGGAGCTGACCCGGAGTCGAGCAATGAGCATCGCGAAGGCGACGGGGCAATAGCCCGGTTGCCTTGCGGGGACAAACAACTGCAAAGATCAAACCTGCTTTACAACAAGCACCAACACAGTCCAGGAGGACATAGAAGTGGCGAAGGCGAAGTTCGAGCGGACGAAGCCGCACGTCAACATCGGGACCATCGGTCACGTTGACCACGGCAAGACCACGCTGACTGCGGCTATCACGAAGGTTCTGCACGACAAGTTCCCCGACTTGAACGAGGCGTCGGCCTTCGACCAGATCGACAACGCACCTGAAGAGAAGGCGCGTGGTATCACAATCAACATCTCCCACGTGGAGTACCAGACCGAGAAGCGTCACTACGCACACGTCGACGCTCCCGGCCACGCCGACTACATCAAGAACATGATCACCGGCGCGGCCCAGATGGACGGCGCGATCCTGGTGGTCGCGGCGACCGACGGCCCGATGCCGCAGACGCGCGAGCACGTGCTGCTGGCCCGTCAGGTGGGCGTGCCCTACATCCTGGTGGCGCTGAACAAGGCCGACATGGTCGACGACGAGGAGCTCATCGAGCTCGTCGAGATGGAGGTCCGCGAGCTGCTGGCCGCCCAGGACTTCGACGAGGAAGCCCCGGTCATCAAGGTGTCGGCGCTCAAGGCGCTCGAGGGCGACCCGGAGTGGGTCAAGTCCGTCGAGGACCTGATGGACGCGGTCGACGAGTCGATTCCGGATCCGGTTCGCGAGACCGACAAGCCGTTCCTGATGCCCGTCGAGGACGTCTTCACGATCACCGGCCGCGGCACCGTGGTCACCGGTCGTGTCGAGCGCGGCGTGATCAACGTGAACGAGGAAGTCGAGATCGTCGGCATCCGTCCGGACACCACCAAGACCACCGTCACGGGTGTCGAGATGTTCCGCAAGCTGCTCGACCAGGGCCAGGCCGGTGACAACGTCGGTCTACTGATCCGTGGTGTGAAGCGTGAGGACGTCGAGCGCGGCCAGGTCGTCGTGAAGCCCGGTACCACCACGCCGCACACCGAGTTCGAGGGCAGCGTCTACATCCTGTCCAAGGACGAGGGCGGCCGGCACACGCCGTTCTTCAACAACTACCGTCCGCAGTTCTACTTCCGCACCACCGACGTGACCGGTGTGGTGACGCTGCCGGAGGGCACCGAAATGGTGATGCCCGGTGACAACACCGATATCTCGGTGAAGTTGATCCAGCCCGTCGCCATGGACGAGGGCCTGCGCTTCGCTATCCGCGAGGGCGGCCGCACCGTCGGCGCCGGCCGGGTTACCAAGATCGTCAAGTGACGATCTGACCTGAACGCCGAAGTGGCGCTCACCCGAAAGGGTGGGCGCCACTTTTTGCGTTGGGAGGCCGATTTCCTGGCAGGGCTCTTCCCCACGCCGCTTGTTAGCTGATCCGGTTTACGTGCGGGTCGTTGGGCTGGGGAGGTGGCGTGTTGCGATTGCCCAAGCTCATCCTGAGTGGCAGCTGAGTGTATGTGCGCAGAGTCCGTGCTAGCACATTAGCAGGAGCGAACACAGCTAACTACCGTTCTGACGAAGAAACATCGGGTTAACACCCACACCAGGCTAGGACGCATTGCCACCAGGGTATGCGCAGCTAGCAGGCGCGACACGCAGGGTGAGTCGGCGTCAATTTTTTCGTCAATTTTCAACCTGTTCAGACACGTCTTCGTACCATCAGTGCTGCTCAGCGCGCTACTAGCCAGCGGGCTCACGATTTCTTAGCCAAAATGCCACCCCGGCGCACAGCGAGCTTGTAGTGTGTCGCTTGACACATTCTCTAGCAAAGACATAGAGTCGCGTTTCGCAACTTAGGTTTTTCACAGCTTGATCTGAGAGTAGGAACTGATGGCTAGTGCTAGCGGCGGTTCTGGCGTGCACCGGGCGCCTTGTGGACAGCAGTCGATTGCAATTCGGATCGTTGCCGCAGGCGGCGCCGTCGCCTGCCTCGGGCTCGCTGCGCAGATCTACGCTCCGGACGCTGATGCGTTGTCTATCCTGCTGCCGTCTTTCAATGGGAACGCGACTCAGATCAACATTCTCGAGGGGAATGTGTTCCGCCCGCAGTTCGGGTTGGCCGGCGGGGGCTCCAATTCGAGCGACAACAGCACAATGTCGGACTTCTTGTTCGGTTTGGGCGGCGAAGATGCGTCGTCGTCCGATGGCGATCTGTTCGGGCCGATCGTCCTCGGCGATGCGACGGGCAACGGCAACGTCACGCAGATCAACATCATTTCCTACAACATCTTCAATCCGCAGATCAGCCCGTTTGGCGGGAACTCCAGCCGCAACCTCACGGTGAGCAACGTTGCGGTCGGCAACGGCAACGGTCAGTCGGCCGCCGTATCCGGGTCGAACGGCGGCACCAGTCTTATCGGCGGCGCAGCCGGAAACGGCAATTCCAGGCAGATCTCGCTGTTCTCGAGCAACATCTTCAACCCGCAGTTCAGTTTGTTCGGCGACAACATGAGCAACAACGCCGCGATCACGAATGTCGCGGGCGTCAACGGGAATGGCAGCCAGACGACGGCGACGTCGCCGGGATTATTCGGGACAAGCCTGTTCGGCAGTGCGCTCGGCAATGGCAACACCACGCAGGTTGCTTCGGGATCGGCCAACATCTTCAACCCGCAGTTCAGCCTGCTCGGCCACAACACGAGCAACAACAGGGGAATCACCAATCTCTCGTTCTTGAATGGCAACCACAGCGAGACCTCGACAACGTCAAACGGCTTCCTCGGTACGAGCCTGTTCGGCGGGACGACCGGCAATGGAAATACGAACCAGTTCGCGACGTTCGTGACGAACATCTTCAACCCTCAGTGGAGCGTCGTCGGCGGGAACGAAAGTCATAACGACGCCGATACCAACGACGCCGCGCTCAACGGGAACGACAGCCAGAATCAGGTCTCGTCACCCGACGGGAGCACCATCGCTGTAGGCACGACCGGGAACGGCAACACGAACCAAACCGGCTACGGCACCGGCAATATCGTCAACGATCAGTTGACCCTCGGCAACCAAGCCGTGGCAGGAGCGTTGGGTCTGCCGGGTGCGCAGAATCAGCAGGTGCTCTTGCCCCAGCAGGGTCAACAGGCGACCAACGGTCAAACTGCCGCCAACCCCCCTCGTCCACTCAGCACGTTGGTCAAGCGACTCAAGGAAGCCGTCAACCAGACGTTCGGAGGCAAGTCGAATACGACTGGCGCCAACACCGATACCGCTGGACAGCAGTCGGGCGGCACGTCGGCTCCATCAGGTGACGGCGGATGACACCAACGACTAGCGCCCGCCCCTGCGGCCGCCGGGGGTGCGGATGAGGTGATGGGGTTCCGCGGTGACGCGCCAGGTGCACTGCACAGAAACACAAGCCAATACAAATGAAGTCGAAAAAACATTGAATCAAAAAGGGGTTCATGACAAATGGGTACACATCGCAAGTCGAATAACATCACTCTGAAGAGGACTGTCGCCGCCACCGCGATCGCCGGGGCCGCTGTTGGATTCGGCGCAACAGCTTTAGCGCCAACGGCGTTCGCTGACAACAACGGCAATGCTGGATGGTGGCTTGGCAGCGGAAATCTCAACGACAACAACACCGTGATCGGGAACAACGGCAACGGCAACACCAACCAGTTCGGCAATGCCAACGGCAACATCATGAACAACCAGCTGAACGCCTTCAGCCCGGTGATCGGTGGCACGGCTGTACAAACCAACACACCGGTCAACAACAACACGCCGGTCACCGCTAATGCTCCTGCGGCGATCGGCAACGGCGCGGCGCTCGGTACGACCCTCGGGGCCAACCCCGCGGTCGCTCTCCCCGTCGGCGTCGGTCTGGGGCTTGGTGGATCCCCTGTGGGAGCCAATACCGGGGCCGCGATCCCGGTGGCAGCGGGGGCGAACGTGCCGGCCCAGGTAAACACTCAGACGCCAGTCCTGTCCAACCAGAACAACACCAACAACAACGGCGGAAATGTCGGTGCGCAGAACACCGGAGCGACAACCGGAGCCAACATCACCGACAACGACACCGGTGGCGACGGGATCGGCAACCAGCAGGTTGCCGGCGCGCGGTCCGGCGACGTCACCGGCGGCACCACGAACGGTGGAACCACGAACGTCGGCGGATCTGCCACGGGCGGTGCGATCAGCAACCACAACACCGCCACCAACACGGCCACTGCGGGTGGCAATATCGCCAGCAACACCTCGAATAACAACACGTCGACGGGCAACGGCAACGGCAGCACGAATTCCGTTGGCAACAGTCACGACAACAGCCACGACAACACGCCCTAGCTGAACATCAACAGCGACGGCTGACTTGTCGAGCAGAGCGGCGCTCGCCCCGGGGGGTGGGCGCCGCTTCGCGTCGCGCTAATCCATCGTCAAGACCATGCGGAACCGGGCGGCTCCGCTCATCATCTTGTCGTAGGCGGCCTGCGCCTCGGTCAGTGGCATTGTCTCGATCATCGGGCGCACTCCGGTCAGTGCTGAAAATCGAAGCGTGTCCTCGGAGTCTTGCGATGTTCCTGACGCGTGGCCCTGGACTGACGTCGATCCGGGGATGATCGCGGCAGGAGGCACCGGGATGGGATCGTTCGCGACGCCGACGACGACGAGCTGTCCGCGTGGCTTGAGACCGCCGATGGCAGGTGCCATCGCGTCGGCAGCGGTGACGGTCGCCAGCACGACCGCGGCACCGCCCAGTTTCTTCAGTGCCGCAGTGACATCGGTGTCCGTCGAGTCGATGTAGTGGTGCGCGCCAAGATCTTTCGCCAACGGCCCCTTGTCCGTGCCCCGCGCGATGGCGACAACCTCCATGCCCATTTTGGCGGCGAACTGAATACCGAGATGGCCGAGTCCTCCGACGCCGAGGATGGCCACCACATCACCCGGCCGGGCGACTGACTCCCGTAGGGAGTTAAAGGTCGTGATACCCGCGCAAAGCAGCGGAGCGGCGTCCACATCGGTGAGGTCGTCGGGAATCCGAGCAACAGCTTCGGCCGGAGCGACCATGTATTCCGCGTACCCTCCGTCGTACGCGATACCGGGCACCTGCATGTTCTCGCACGAAATGAAGTCGCCTCGCCGACAGGGCTCACAGGTGAAATCGCAGCCGCCGAACCAACCGACGCCGACGCGGTCGCCTACTTGCCACGTCGTGACGCCGTCACCGACGGCGTCGACCACGCCTGCGACTTCGTGGCCGGGCGTACGCGGAAACGAGTTGCCCATCGCTCCGGCCACGGTCAACGAGTCAGAGTGGCAGACACCGCACGCGTGGACCTTCACGCGGACGTGTCCGCGGCCCGGTTCGGGGATTTCGACGTCGGCTATTTCGAACTTCTCATTTGCTGCTGGGACGCGAGCTGTCTTCATCGTGGGCATTTTGGGAACGTTACTCCCGAGCGAGGGATCGATCCTGGCGTTCACGGGTCACCGTGACGGCAAGCCCTGCCGGCAGTAGCGTGGCGGCGATAACCAGTAGGGCGATGTCGATCGCGCTACCCGTTGACACTCCCGTGTCGCGCAGCGTCTCGACCACGGTGCCGGACACCGCCACACCGACGCCCGCCAACGTGACCAACGACGTCAGTGCGACTCCGGCTGCCTCACCCGCGCGCTCGGGCGACACGACGGCCTGAGTCGCGACGGTGGTGAATGCGTACACCAGACCCATGGTGAAACCACATGCCGTGAGGGCGATTACATAACCGACTTCGCCACGGGACATCGCGAGCGCGGCCAGCGACAGCGCAGCAGCCACACATCCGATTCCCATCACGAGCACAGCCGGATACCTGGCCGCCAGCCGACCCGACGACGGACCACCTAACGCGGCCCCGATCGACGGGCCCAGAAACACGAGGCCTGCCGTCAACGGGTCGAGGTCGCGAACCTGTTGCAGGTTCAGGGTCGACAGGTAAACGGTCACGGCGTAGGCAATATTCGCGACAGTGCCTGCGACCACCAGAACGGTGAAGCGGGAGTTGCCAAACAGCGACAGGTCGACAAGCGGCCACTGCACCCGCTGCTCGACAAGGATGAACGCAACCAATGCCGCGACTGAACCGATGAACGCGACAATTGTTCCCGCCGTCAGCCAGCCCCAACTCGGTGCGCGGTCAAAAGCCAACGTGAACAACGCGATTCCGACGGTGATCAACGCAAGGCCGGTCACATCGATCCGCCGCGGCACGCTGTCGTCCGAACTCTCGGGCACCGTGAATGCACCAACTGCGAACGCCGCCAAGGAAAGCGGCACGAGCAACCAGAAGATGGATCGCCATCCCATCGTCTGCGTCATGAGGCCGCCGACCAACGGCCCTGCCGCATTGCCCAAACCGGCAATGCCGTACGCCAACCCGATCGCGTGCCCGGCCCGCTGTACGGAAAAGGCGTTGGTCAGCACGCTGACCGACACGGGGAAGATCAGCGCCGCGCCCACACCTTGCACTGCGCGGAAAGCGATCAGCATCGCGGCCGACGGGGCAATGGCGCACAGTACGGAAGCGAGGCCGAACAGTGCGATGCCGGCCAGCAGCGCCCGCCGTCGGCCGAATATGTCGCCGACCCGGCCCGCAGGCACCATGCAGGCACCCAAGGCCAGCATGTAGACACTGATCACCCACTGCAGATCCGTGCCCGTGCTGCCGAGATCCGACGCCATCCGCGGCAGCGCCAGGTTCATCGCGAAGTAGTCGATTTGGACGCAGAACAGCGCAGTGGAGACCGCCGCCAGGATCCAGGCGGACCGCGCTGGGCCGCTCACCGAGGTCACCCGCCGACGATACGGCCTGCAACCGCAGGGTCTGCCGGACCTGGACTTCTTGATGGATTTGTAACGCGTGAGACCTATGTGGCGATACCTCTTGCGTATACCGTGTTTGTGCAGGTCGGGTTGGGGGTTTCATGTTTCGTTGGACGAGTGCGGCTGCGTGTGCTGTCGCTGTGGCGGGAAGTGCTTTCGTCGGCTTGACGGTCGGCACCGCAAACGCCGCGCCGGGGTGCCCAGACGTCCACTGGATGGGTGCGGCGGGTTCCGGCGAGCGAGACGGCTACGAGGCCACTGCCAACGGTGGCATGGGCAAGATCGTCTATCAGTCGTATCAGGCGCTTCAGCAGCAGCTCGCGCAAGAGGGCCACACCATCACCGCCGAAGCGGTCGAATACCCGGCCAAAGACGTGCCGGATGATGCGGGCGTCGGGGACTGGCTCAACTACATGGGCAGCGTCGACGCCGGAGCAGCGGCCTTGGGCGCGCAGTACGCGGCCTTCACCGCGCAATGCCCGACAACCAAGGTCGTGCTCGCCGGCTACTCCCAGGGCGCGATGGTTGTCCACCGCAACCTCGCCGCGATCGGCGCCGATCCCAACCTCGCCGCCTCACTCCTGATCGCCGATGGCGACCGGATCCCCAATGACACCACCGTCAGCATCGGCTCGGCGTCGAAGGATCCCGAGAAGACGGGTGGCGCCGCGCAGGACTGGCCCATCCTGGCCCATGCCCCCGCGAAGCTGCCCGCGAATGTCGGCGTGCGAACCATCAGCGTGTGCGATGCCGGCGACGCGGTGTGCGATTACGATCCCGACGCCGACGAGGTCTCAGCGACTGCGGTCGCGATCCACACGAGTTACACGGTTTCGGGCAGCAACGGCCAGATGTGGACCTGGATGGTTCACCAACTGGTCGGCTCGTCATCGGCGGCGCAGGCACCTCAAGTTCCGGACGGCGCCACCACCCGTACGTAACTGGGCGTCGTGACGCGCTTCTTGGCGTTAATCTGACACGCAAACCGCGTCAAGCGAGGAGCGTGGCACATGGTGTGGCGTTACATCAAAGCGCAGCTGATGGTTCTGCTGTGCGGCGGTCTCGTCGGCCCGATCTTTCTGGTCGTCTACTTCGCTACCGGGCAAGACCCACTTCTGAAGTGGATGTTCTTCGTCGGATTGTTGGTCACCGTTCTCGATATTCTCGCCGCCTTGGCGCTCGCCAATTACGGTGCGAGGTCGGCAGCCAAGACGGCCGCCCTCGAGCAGAGCGGTGTGCTGGCGCTCGCCCAGATAACCGGAATGGGCGAAACCGGTACCCGGATCAACGACCAGCCGGTGGTGAAGCTGCAGCTGCGCATCGAGGGCCCGGGCATCACGCCCTTCGAATCGCAGGACAGGGTCATCGCCAGCGTGACGAGGCTGGGCAACCTCACCAGTCGCAAGGTCGTCGTGCTGGTGGACCCTGCCACTCAGCAATACCAGATCGACTGGGAACGTAGCGCTTTGATCAACGGGCTGGTGCCTGCGACGTTCACGATCTCCGAGGACAACAGGACCTACGACCTCAGCGGTCAGACCGGTGCGTTGATGGAGATCATGCAAATCCTCAAGGTGCACGGGATCGGCATGAACAACATGATCGACCTGCGGTCCAATCCCGCTGCGCGGCAACAAGTTCAGGCGGTGGTGAGGCGGGCCGCGGCTCACCAAGCACCGGCGACTTCGGCTTCGACTCCCGGCGCCCCACCCCCGCCTCAGTTTGTGCCGGCGCCACCGGAGCCGTCCACCTCACAGCGGCTGCAGGAATTGGAGACGTTGCGTGCGACCGGCGCTGTGTCCGAGGAGGAATACACCGCCAAGCGGGCGCAGATACTCTCCGATCTGTAGCTCCTCCGCTCACCCGACGCTCCTAGAACACGTTCCAGTTCAGCTGTTAGCCTGGTCCGCAGCCCACGAAAGGAGCAGTGGTGGCGGCGTCTGACGGCCCTCTGGAAGGGCGAGTGGCATTCATCACCGGAGCCGCGCGCGGCCAGGGCCGGGCTCACGCGATTCGGCTGGCGAACGACGGCGCCGACATCATCGCGATCGACATCTGCCGACCGGTATCCGACACCATCACCTATCCGCTGGCCACCTCGGACGAACTCGCCGAGACGGTCAGGGCCGTCGAAGCCACCGGCCGCAAAGTGCTGGCGCGCCAGGTGGACATCCGCGACCTCGCCGGACTGCAGAAGGTGGTAGCCGACGGCATCGAGCAGTTCGGCCGGCTGGACATCATCGTCGCCAACGCGGGCGTGCTGAGTTGGGGCCGGATACATGAGATGTCGGAAGAGCAGTGGGACACCGTCATCGACGTCAATCTCAACGGCACCTGGCGCACGATCCGCGCGGCCGTCCCAGCCATGATCGAGGCCGGTAATGGCGGCTCGATCGTCATCGTCAGCTCGTCGGCCGGCCTGAAGGCCACGCCGGGCAACGGGCATTACTCGGCGTCGAAGCACGGGCTGGTGGCATTGACCAACGCGCTGGCAATTGAACTGGGCGAGTTCGGCATTCGCGTCAACTCCATCCATCCTTACTCGATCGAGACACCGATGGTCGAGAAGGAAGCAATGATGGAGCTCTTCGCGAAGTATCCGCACTATGTGCACAGCTTCTCGCCGATGCCCTATCACCCGGTCAACCATCAGGGCAAGAAGGGCTTGATGGAATTCATGCTGCCAGAAGAGGTTTCAGATGTCGTCGCGTGGTTGGTCGGTGACGGCTCGGCGACGATCTCCGGCAGCCAGATCGCCGTCGACCGCGGCACCGCCAAGTACTGAGATCAGCGGCACTGCGCCAATACGTCGGCGAATTGAGCTACCGCCCAGTCGATCTCCTCGGCAGTGATCACCAGCGGAGGCGCGAAACGCAGCGTCGAGTCGTGCGTATCCTTGACCAACACGCCGCGCTCCGCGAGCCGCATGCTGATATGTTTTCCCGTCCCGAGCGAGGGTTCGACGTCGACGCCTGCCCACAGGCCGAGCCCGCGCACTGCGACGACGCCGTTGCCGATGAGGGCGTGCAGCCGGGCGTGCAGCCGCCCACCGAGAGCGGTTGAGCGGGCCTGGAATTCGCCTCGGCGCAGGATGTTCACGACGGTGCTTCCGAGCGCGGCTGCCAACGGATTACCGCCGAACGTCGAGCCGTGCTCGCCGGGATGCAACACGTCGAGAATGTCCTTGTCCGCAACCACCGCCGACAATGGAACGACGCCACCGCCGAGGGCCTTGCCAAGGAGGTAGATGTCCGGCACCACGCCCCAGTGGTCGCAGGCGAATGTGCGGCCGGTGCGC
>LZSH01000263.1 GCA_001665255.1 Mycobacteriaceae bacterium 1482268.1
GCTTTCTCGACGCACCGGCCTCGCGGAGGATGGCGCGTGAGCTCAATGACTTTGCCGCCAACCTCGTCTCTCAACGGGATCGGTGTGGATAGCACCGCCTGTTCGATACCGTTTTGATCCATTGATGCCAGCGAATTCTCCGGCTGCCAGGAGGGGAGCGGCTCCCCGCCGACGGTCTGCACACCGTGGTCGGTCAGGGCCTTGAGCAGGAAGGGCGTCAGCATATGGTGGTGCATGTCAATGTGGCCGGACATGTCACGACGTTAGAGAAGCGCACCGCAGGTTTGCATCTGTCAGATGACTGGATTAACCCGATCAGAACGGTGGATCGTCCGGCGTTTCGGGTTGCGGTGGCGGGCGCCAATCGGGCGGTAGTTCTTCGGGTTCAAACGGTTCGTTGACCCATCTGCAGAACGGGCTGGTGCTGGGTTCGCCTTTGAAAAGGAACAGCATCTTGCGCATGTGGTTGCGGTGTACGCGGTAACCGATCTCGCGGCGTCGAGCGCGCTGTAGGCGGCGATGCTCCTCGTTGATCGGCCGCTGGATGCAGTTGCGGGCGCGGATTCTCTCAATACGGGCTGCCCGCTCGCGAGAGCGATTGCGGCGCAATGGTTTCGGTTCCTGGCAAACGGTCGAGGAGCCCATGTCAGGGAAAAGGTCTGACCCTCCGGGCGCGGTCCGGTAGATCTCGCCGGTGGGCGACGTCCAGATCACGGTGCCGTCAGGTAGCTGTTCGTCGCGCCAACCGTTGTGGAAGGTCTTGAGGCGATGATGTTGGCGGCATAGGCATTTCAGGTTGTGCGCCACGGTCAAGCCGCCCCTGCGCGGGTCATTGTGATTGAAGGGAATGCTGTGATCGATGTCGCACACCACCGCGGGACGATCACAGCCCGGGAACCGGCACGTGAGATCGCGTAAGCGAACCGCACGCTCCAGTGCCGCCGACGGCTGATATCGCAGTGCTTCCGCCTCGCTGACAACTGGATCCTCCACGATGCGCAGTGTCGCCTCTTCCGCAAGGCGGCGGACCTGGTCGGCGTCGATGACGCCGTAGCCGTCGATGTAGCCGGGTTCGGTTCCGCGGCCGAAAACCGTCTCGGACCCGGTAATGACATTGATCACGATTCGTGTTGCCGGGGCTGCATTGTCAGAGCGGTTGGGACAATTGTCGGCGCCGCACTGGCAGGCCAGCCGCCGGCCTTCGGACATCGCCTCGACTGCGTCGGCGCGGCGTTGCTTGAGCGTGCGCGGATCGTCGCGGCACACGGCCTTCGCGAGCGCATCCAGTCGCTTGTCGAATGCCACGGCCGCCTCGGCCGCGATGATGCCGTCTACCTTGGCGGTTCCATCGCCGAGCGGAGTGACATCGACATGGCGTTTGTCCTCTTGCCGCACCCTCTCGTAGACCGCGTCGGGATCCATCTTGCGCACTGTGGCGTCGACTGCATTGATGATCCGTCTGCGAGACCAGCAGTGCCACTTCGCGATCCGGTCGGCCAGGTTGGAATCGAGCCGCGCAATCACGTTGGTGCTGACGAATTCGGTGCGCGTGATGATCAACTTCACGGTGCGCCAGTCGGTATCGCCCATGGCCAGCACGGCCGCAACCTTCGGCAGCCGCTCATTGAGCGTGTCTGCGTCAGACACCACGAATGTAGCCGCCGCAGGAGAGAGGTTCATCGCGGCAGCAACTTCGGCCGTCGTGCGCTCGAAACCGGTCACCATCATGAAGCCGGGATCGGGATCTTCGTTGTAGACCTCCTCGGTGCGCTGCGCCAGCAGTTCGGCAACCGCTGCCATCCGGTGTGCCATCAACATCGACTCCTGGCGCTGCGAGTCGGCGATCGCCGTCACCAACTCCGTCGGCGCCAGGTCTTCGAACATACGTGCGATAGTATACGAGCCCCCGGACATTTCTAGCCGGCGTCGTGCGACGAACTAGGGTGAGCGCATGCGAGTAGGAGTGCTGGGCAGCAAGGGCAAGGTCGGCGCGACCATGGTGCAGGCCGTCCGGGACGCCGACGACCTGACACTGTCCGCCGAGGTCGACGCGGACGATCCGCTCAGCCTGCTCACCGACTCCGGAACCGAGGTCGTCATCGATTTCACCCATCCCGGCGTCGTGATGGACAACCTGAAGTTCCTCATCGAAAGCGGCATCCACGCCGTCGTCGGCACCACGGGATTCGACGACAAGCGCCTCGGTCAGGTCCGCAGTTGGCTCACCAGCAGTCCCGAGGTTGCGGTGCTCATCGCGCCGAACTTTGCGATCGGGGCGGTGCTGTCCATGCACTTCGCGCAACAGGCGGCCCGCTTCTTCGAGTCGGTGGAAGTGATCGAACTGCACCACCCGCACAAGGCCGACGCGCCGTCCGGCACCGCGACCCGCACCGCGAAGCTCATCGCCGAAGCGCGAAAAGGCCTGCCGCCCAACCCCGATGCCACCAGCACGGGCCTCGACGGCGCGCGAGGTGCTGACGTCGACGGGATACCCGTGCACTCCGTCAGGCTGGCCGGGCTCGTCGCGCACCAGGAAGTTCTGCTCGGCACCCAGGGCGAGACGCTGACCATCCGCCACGACAGCATCGACCGCACATCGTTCGTGCCCGGTGTGCTGCTGGCGGTCCGCAACGTAAAGGACCATCCGGGGCTCACCGTGGGCATAGAGCCGCTGCTCGACCTGGCATGACATGAACACCGAAGGTGGACGCGCACTGCGCACCCAGCTGCTCATCGGCTTCATGTGTATCGCGCTGGTGGTCTACTTCCTGCTACTCGGCCGCATCGCGTGGGCCTTCATGACATCCGGCAGTGCCGCCGCGGTCGGCCTCGGGTTGGCGATTCTCGTCATGCCGCTCATCGGTATCTGGGTGATGGTGAGCACGCTGCGGGCGGGCTTTGCGCATCAGCGGCTGGCGCGTCTGGCGCGCGAAGAGGACATGGACCTCGACGTCAGCGACTTGCCGAGAATGCCGTCCGGTCGGGTCCAGCGCGAAGCCGCCGACGCGCTGTTCGAGACGGTTCGTCGCGAGGTGGAATCCGAGCCGGGCAATTGGCTGCGGTGGTATCGCCTGGCGCGAGCCTACGATTACGCGGGCGACCGCAGCCGGGCGAGGGAGGCCATGAAGAAGGCCGTTGCACTGCAGGAGGGGCAGCAATGACCAAGCGGCTGTTGATCATTCACCACACGCCGTCGCCGCACACACATGAGATGTTCGAGGCCGTGGTGTCGGGCGCATCCGACCCCGAAATCGAGGGTGTCGACGTGGTTCGGCGGCCGGCGCTGACGGTGTCGGCGAGCGACGTGTTGGAAGCCGACGGCTACCTACTTGGTACCCCTGCCAATCTGGGCTACATGAGCGGCGCAATGAAGCATGCGTTCGACGTCTGCTACTACCCGTGCCTGGACGCCACGCGTGGGCGGCCGTTCGGCCTTTATCTCCACGGTAACGAAGGCACCGAAGGCGCCGAGCGCGGCGTCGACTCCATCACCACTGGGCTCGGCTGGGTCAGAGCCGCTGAAACCGTTGTCGTGTCAGGCAAACCCGGCAAGGCAGACCTGGAAGCGTGCTGGAATCTAGGTGCGACCGTCGCCGCTCAATTGATGGAGTGAAGCGCTAGGGCCTCAGAGTCGCTTGAGCCCCCGCAGAATCTTGAAGAACGGCGCGCTGGACGCCAAGCCCTTCCGAAGACTGGGCTGCAGGATGCTCACGTTCGCGGCGACGAGATAACGCACCCCGTGATCTCGCCACTGCGCGGCTTGCTCGATCACCTCATCGGGCGTCCCATTGAGCACCGAGTCCCTCAACAATGACGCCGGCACTCGCCGTGCGTAGGACAGCGCCGTCGACTCATCCAGGGTTTGTGGAAGAAAATCCTGCGCCCCGGAGAAGTCTTTACCAAGTGGATGCTCGACCCCGTGGCGTGCCCACACCTCGGCAGCAACGTTGAGTGCGAACACTCTGGCGGCGTCAGAATCGATGGCTTCGTCGACTTCAGCGCGGCTGCGGCCGGTCATGACAAACAACCAAACTGCCGGAGTGATGGACATCGGGTCTCGTCCCGCGTCCGAGGCTGCCGTTCTCACCGCTTCCAGCCCGCGCGCGTATTCTTCGGGCCCACCCGGCACTTGCGCCGGAAACCACGCGTCGGCGTAGCGGCCGGTGGCTCGCAACATGCGTGGACCGTGAGCGGCAATCCAGATTTCGGGCCACGTGCCCCGATAGGGTGGCAGGTCGAATAGCGCGTTACGTAATGGGAAGTAGGGCGACTCGCGAGAGACGAGCTCACCGCCGGAATTCCACAACGCGCGGATAGTGGCGACCGCCTCCTCGAACCGCGCGACGGGTTTCGTCCAGTCCACACCATACGGTTCATTGCCCTCCCGCTCGCCCACGCCGATGCCGAGCACGGCGCGTCCGCGGGTGATCAGATGCAGCGTTGCGGCGGCCTGCGCGGTTACCGCAGGATTGCGCCTACTTGCATCGGTGACGCCGACGCCTAGGCGTAGCCGGGCGAACCGGCTGCGGGAGGCGAGGTGGCCGAGCGTCGTCCACGGCTCCAGATGAGCGTCGATCTTCGGGGCCACCTTCGCCACGCCCAGATACTCCGGTTTGTAGATCGACCGGGGAAACAGCGCGTTGAGGTGATCGCCTACCCAGTACGCGTCAAGACCCGCGGCGGAGGCCGTCAGGTAATCAGCGCGGGGTAACGCCGTAGCGGAGTGCCGCGAATTGAGAAGTTGATTGCCCAGCCCGACCCGAAATGTGCTCACGCCGACAAAGATTGCACAGAGCACGATGCGATGAAGCAAAGCCGCCGAATCCGTTGTGATGTCAGGCAAACCCGGCAAGGATGGCCTCGAGGCGTGCGGGAACCTCGGCACGACCGTCGCTGCACAATTGATGGGATGACGCCGGTGGCTGAAGTGTCCGTGAACGTGGAGCAAGTGTCGAGCGCGCCACGCGACGTCATCGTCGAAGGGTCACGACCCTTGGCCCGCGAGGCCGAACGTATCGGGTCATAATGGCACCCTCGGCGCCGCCGACGCGATAGAAAACAAACTATGCCTGGTATTGCCGAACTCGCTTTGGGCGCAGCGCCGATCGCAGGCGGCGCATTGTTGGGCGCCGCCGCTGGAAGCTTCAAGGGCCCCGATGTTCGCGCCGTGATCGCAAAAGACATGGACCTACTGGAGCGGCTTCCTGATGATCAGCCGGAGTTGAAGGCTCGACTCAAGGCCAGCATCGACGAGCGCATCAACGACTTGATAGAGGCCACGGAAAAGAGCCGGGCCTTGCGCGAGGCCGCTATCTCCTATGGCGGCAATTGGCGCGACGTCGTCGTGTTCATCTGTGCGGTGTTGTTCACCGTCATCTGGTGGAACGTGAGCCACAGCCGAAGCAACTGGCTGGTGATGTTCATCGTGATGATCATTTTGTCGGTGGTCGCGGCCATCTACGCCGGCCGCGGCATAGCCCGCGCGGTGGGCAATTTCCTGCACCACAAAGACCGCAACGAGAGGCCGCAAAAACCTCAGTAGTGGTAGGTGTCCGACGGCGCCGGGATGTGTGCGGGGTCATCGACGTCGTCGAACTCCGACGCTTCGATGCCGTAGGCGCGGGCGAGATCGAGGATCTTGTTGGCACGCGCGATACGCGGCAGGTCCGACCCGTTGCGGATCTCGCCACCGTCGCGCTCGAACTCGAGGAAAAACTCTTTGGCCCAGTTGATTTCGTCCAGCGACGGCGAGAGTCCCTCGTTCACCGTCGCGCACTGATCGGGTGTCAGGCAGATCTTTCCGGTCATGCCGAACTCGGCCGACACGGCCGTCGCCTCACTCAGTTTCAAGGCGCTGGAGCCGACGGTCGGGCCGTCGATCGCGCTCGGCAGATGCGCGGCCTTCGCCGCGATCGTGAAGCGCGACCGCGCATACGCCAGCGTCGTCGGGTTATCGCCGAACCCGGTGTCGCGGCGGAAGTCGCCGATCCCGAATGCCAACCGGAAAGTGCCCTTCGCTGCCGCGATCTCGGTGATGCGCTCCAGCCCGCGTGCCGTCTCCACCAGCGCGACGATCGGGACGTTCGGCAGCCGCTTGGCCGTCTCGGTGACGTGGTCGACCCCTTCGACCATCGCCAGCATCACCCCGCCAACCGACGTGCCCGACAGCATGTCGAGGTCGTCCTGCCACCACTGGGTTCCGAAGCCGTTGACACGAACCCAGTCGCTGTTGCCCTCGCCCAGCCACCTGATCACATTGTCTCGGGCGGCGACCTTGTCCTTCGGCGCGACCGCGTCTTCGATGTCGAGGACCACGATGTCGGCGCGCGACCTGGCGGCCGGGGCGAACCGTTCGTATTGTGCACCGTTGACCAGTAGCCAGCTCCTGGCGAGCACAGGGCTGATCCGCGACCCGACCTCGGCGTCGTCGTGGGTGGTTCCGGCCTCGTAGTCCACGCGGATATCGTCGCGCACGGCGGCTACCGGGCCAAGAGGGGGGTCGTCAGGGCAGCGCGGCGAAGAGCTTCGAGAGCGCTGCCCAGTGCCGGTCGGCAGCGGCCTCGTCGTAGGGCGGATTGTCCGGGACCGCGAAACCGTGGCCGGCCGGATAGAACTCGACCATGTGCTCGACCCCGGCCGCGGTCAGCGCCTTGTCCAGGGTTTCGGCGTGCTCGGCGGTGAAGCTGGGGTCGTTCTCGGCGCCGGCGACGTAGACGGTCGCATTGATCTTGTCGGCCAGAAGGTGGGGGCTGTTCGGATCGTCGGTGACCAGGCCGCCGCCGTGGAAAGAGGCTGCCGCTCCGACGCGGCCGGGATGGCGACCGGCGACGATGATCGAGGTCCGGCCGCCCATGCAGTAGCCGAAGACACCGAACCGCGAGCCTTTGACCTCGGGCCGAGAATCGAGGAAGTCGAAGAAGGCGCCGGCGTCGGCGGCAATCATGTCCGGCGTCACCGACGTGACCATCCGCATCAGCCGGGTGCGTTCTTGCTGGTCAGTGAACGCGGTTCGCATGTCGAACGGCGCCCACTCGCCGTGCCGGTAGTAGACGTCCGGCACCAGGACGGCGTAGCCGTAGCCCGCCATTTTCTCGGCCATCTCGCTCATGGTGTCGCGGACGCCGCCCGCGTCGACGTACATCACCAGGCCCGGCCACGGGCCGGTGCCCTCCGGGGTGTGCAGCGCAGCGGGGCAGGTGCCGTCGGAAGTGGGGATGGAAACGGCGATATTGCGGACACTCGGCATCGTTCCGTTCTACGCCACTGGTCTGGACGTAAGCTGGGCGACGTGCCGATCGCTACGCCGTACGAGGATCTTCTGCGCGAGGTATTGCAGCGCGGTACCCCCAAATCCGACCGCACCGGTACCGGCACGCATAGCCTCTTCGGCCACCAGTTGCGGTACGACCTTTCGACGGGCTTTCCGCTCATCACGACCAAGAAGGTGCACCTGAAGTCCGTGGTCTACGAGCTGCTGTGGTTCCTCCGCGGTGACTCGAACGTGCGCTGGCTGCAGGAGCACGGCGTGACCATTTGGGACGAATGGGCCAGCGACACAGGCGATCTCGGTCCGGTATACGGCGTGCAGTGGCGGTCGTGGCCGACGCCGTCGGGTGAGCACATCGACCAGATCAGCGCATCGCTGGAATTACTGAAGTCCGACCCGGACTCGCGGCGAAACATCGTCTCGGCATGGAACGTCGGCGAGATTCCGCAGATGGCGCTGCCGCCCTGCCACGCGTTCTTCCAGTTCTACGTAGCCGACGGGCGGCTTTCCTGCCAGCTATATCAGCGCAGTGCCGACCTGTTCCTCGGGGTGCCGTTCAACATTGCCAGCTATGCGCTGCTCACCCACATGATGGCCGCGCAGGCCGGTCTGGACGTCGGTGAGTTCATCTGGACCGGCGGGGACTGCCACATCTATGACAACCACGTCGAGCAGGTCAGGCTGCAGCTGAGCCGCGAGCCGCGGCCGTACCCGGAACTTGTTCTGGCGCCGCGGGATTCGATCTTCGACTACACCTACGAAGACGTCGCCATCTTGAACTACGACCCGCATCCCGCGATCAAGGCACCCGTCGCGGTATGAGTCTGGGCCTGATCTGGGCCCAGTCGGCCTCCGGCGTGATCGGCCGCGCGGGCGGAATTCCGTGGCGGCTGCCCGAGGACCAGGCCCGCTTCAAGGAGCTGACCATGGGCCACACCGTGGTGATGGGGCGGCTGACGTGGGAGTCGCTGCCGGCGAAGGTGCGCCCGCTGCCGGGGCGCAGAAATGTCGTAGTGACCCGGCAAGCTGACTACATGGCTGAGGGAGCGACGGTGGTGAGCAGCCTGGACGAGGCGCTCACCGAGGACGAGACGTGGGTGATCGGTGGCGAGCAGATCTATGCTCTGGCGCTGCCGGCGGCGACGCGCTGCGAGGTGACCGAAGTGGAGGTCGACTTGCGACGCGAGGACGGCGACGCCGTGGCACCCGTTCTCGACGAATCGTGGGTGGGCACCACAGCGGAGTGGCTGACCAGCAGCTCCGGCTTGCGCTACCGGTTCCACACCTACATCCGGCCATGACCAGGCTCACCGCCGCCCAGGCTCGGCGGGTGGGGATCGCGGCGCAGGGCTTTCACGAGCCGACGCCGCGCGGGGCCGTGACGCGCGCGCACCTGCGGCGACTGATCTCGCGGATCCAGGTGCTGCAGCTTGATTCTGTGTCGGTGGCGGTGCGGGCGCATTATGCGCCGGTGTTCAGCCGCCTCGGCCCGTACGACCGCGAGGTGGTGGACAGGGCTGCGTGGAGCCACAGCGCGCGGTCGCCGAGGCTGCTCGTCGAGTATTGGGCCCACGAGGCCGCGCTGATGTCTGTCGACGACTGGCCGCTGCTGCGGTGGCGGATGCGCGAGTACACCGGCGGCCGCTGGGGCCGGGAGATCGTGAAAAAGAACGCGCGGCTGGCCGACGACGTCGTCGCTGCCGTCGCGGAGCTCGGCCCGTCGACCGCCGGGCAGATTGAGGCGCATTTGGGCGCGGCGCAGCGCGGCAGGAAGGGCCCGTGGTGGGACCGCAGCGTCACCAAGTGGGTTACGGAAGCGTTGTGGGCCGCCGGCGTGCTGACCACGGCGACGCGGGTGGGTTTCGCGCGGCACTACGACCTGGTCGACAACGTGCTGCCGCCGGAGGTGCTGGCGCGGCAGGTGGACGACGAGGAAGCCATCCGGGAGCTGACATTACGGGCGGCTGGTGCGCTCGGCGTAGGGACGGAAGCCGACATCCGCGACTACTTCCGGCTTGGGGCGGCGCAGGCCAAGCCCGCGATCGCCAAGCTGGTCGCCGACGGTGAGTTGGAACCGGTGTCGGTCGACGGATGGTCGGCGCCGGCGTACTTGCGGGCCGGGCAGGTCGTGCCGCGCGTCGAGCGGGGCACGGCGCTGCTGTGTCCGTTCGATCCGCTGATCTGGTTCCGCCCGCGCGTCGAGCGGATGTTCGGTTTCCGGTACAGGATCGAGATCTACACGCCGGCGCCCAAGCGCGAATTCGGTTACTACGTATGGCCGTTTCTTCTCGACGGGCAGCTGGTCGGACGGGTCGACCTGAAGGCGGAGCGTACTGCGGATGCCCTGAATGTCGTTGGCGCGTTTACGGAAGAAGGCCAGGACGCTCGGCGGGTGGCGACGGCGCTGGCGGAGGAGTTACGGTCGATGGCCTCGTGGCTGGGGCTGGCCGACGTGACGGTAGGTGAGAGAGGCGATTTGGTGGGGGAGCTGCACCGCGCTTTGGCGTGAGCAGGTGCCGACTGTGCGGAATCGGATGGCGCGGCTTTCGAATGCTTGGAGTTTGTCGACGAACGCCAGCAGCTCATCGAGTTCGACCCGGTACCGCATCACACATCGGTCTCCACAGAAATGTTGCGTACCGCACGCGTCGAAATCGCCTCTCGCTCGTCATAACTCGCCGCTGCCCGCTCGAGCAGCCGTGATGACTCAGCCAGGGTCTCCGCCAACTTGGCCGCACCGTCGTGCCACTCCTCCCACAAGCCGGCGTACGACGACGCGGCAATGCCCGACCATCCCGCTAAGAGGTTGTCCCACTCCGCGACAGGCTCGTCAGCTCTGCCCGCAACTCCTCCGCATCACCTCCGACGGCTTGCGAAGCGGCGAGTGCTCGCGGTCCGTCGACGACCCTTATCCGGCCTACCACGAATCAAGCGTATGGCCGCCCAACGGGCCCATTTGCACCAAAATTCCGGGGCAAGCGAATCAGTTGAACGGGATGGTGTTGTCGGCCTTGGTGCTCTGGTACTGCGCGGACAACACCGCATAGGCCTCACGGATGCGCTTGTCCTGCTCGCGCAGTTTGGTGCGCAGCGGTTCAACCTCGGTCTCGACCAGCGCGCCCAGCGAGTAAGCCGTCCAGAAGGCGTTCTTGCGCCGATAGGCACCGTCCTCGACGCCGAAGACTTCTTTGAGGATCTTCAGGTCGTGCGGTATGCCGAAGGCGTCGCGGGAGTCCTCGTAGGTGAAGAAGTAGTAGAAGTTGTCGAAACCGCACCACGTGATGGCCGACAGGCACAGCGGGCAGGGTTCGTGGGTGGATAGGAACACCAGGTCGCGGGTCGAGGGCCGACCCGGCCGTGCGTAGAACTGGTTCAGGGTGCTGATTTCGCCGTGCAGGAGCGGATTGTCGGTTTCGGCGTTGGTCCCCGCAATCACCACCGAGAAGTCGGACTTGCGCAGCAACGCAGCGCCGAACACCTTGTTGCCCGCGGCGACGCCGCGTTCGGTCATGGGCAGGATGGTGTGCTCCATGACATTGAGAAGCCGGGATGCGACCGTATCTTCCCCCATCGGCCCAGCGTAACCGGGTTAACCCCGCGTCTGAGGGTCCAACACTGCAAAGGTTTCATAACAAGCTCGCGTTAGGGTGAGCCGTGGCCGAGACCGCGCCGCTGCGCGTGCAGTTGATTGCCAAGACCGAGTTCTTGGCTCCCCCCGACGTGCCGTGGAGCACCGACGCCGACGGCGGGCCCGCCCTCGTGGAATTCGCCGGACGCGCGTGCTACCAGAGCTGGTCCAAGCCGAATCCACGGACGGCGACCAACGCCGGCTATCTGCGCCACATCATCGACGTCGGACACTTTTCGGTGCTCGAGCACGCCACGGTGTCCTTCTACATCACCGGAATCTCCCGGTCGTGCACCCATGAGCTGATCCGCCACCGCCACTTCTCCTACTCGCAACTGTCCCAGCGCTACGTGCCCGAGCACGACTCGCAGGTGGTGCTGCCGCCGGGGATGGAGGACGATCCAGAGCTGCGGGAGATCTTCACCGCGGCGGCCGACGCGAGCCGTGCGACCTACACCGAGCTGCTGGCCAGGCTCGAAGCCAAGTTCGCCGACCAGCCCAACGCGTCGCTGCGCCGCAAACAGGCTCGTCAGGCGGCCCGCGCGGTGCTGCCCAACGCGACCGAAACCCGCGTCGTCGTGACCGGCAACTACCGGGCCTGGCGGCACTTCATCGCGATGCGCGCCAGCGAACAGGCCGATGTCGAGATCCGCCGGTTGGCGATCGCCTGCCTGCGTCAGTTGGTGGACGTCGCTCCTGCGGCCTTTTCCGACTTCGAGATCGCCACGCTGGTTGACGGCAGCGAGGTCGCTACGTCCCCACTGGCCACGGAAGCCTGAGGGTAATCTAGGTGGCCGTGAGCACCAGCGGAATCGATGTGACGGCCCGATTGGGCACCGTGCTGACCGCGATGGTGACGCCGTTCAAGCCCGACGGTTCGCTCGATACCGAAGCTGCCGCCCGCCTGGCGACCCACCTGGTGGACGCCGGCTGCGATGGGCTGGTGCTGTCGGGCACCACAGGGGAGTCGCCGACGACCACCGATGACGAGAAACTGGCGCTTCTGCGTGCGGTGCTCGAGGCCGTCGGCGACCGCGCCCGCATCATCGCGGGCGCCGGTACCTACGACACCGCGCACAGCGTGCACCTCGCGAAGGCCTGTGAGGCCGAGGGCGCCCACGGATTGCTCGTGGTCACCCCGTACTACTCGCGACCCTCGCAGGTGGGTCTGGCCGCGCATTTCACCGCGGTCGCCGATGCGGTGTCGGCGCCGATCCTGCTCTACGACATCCCGGTGCGGTCGGGCATCCCGATCGAGTGGGACACCATTCGCGCGCTGGCCGGACACCCGAACATCGTCGGCGTCAAAGACGCCAAGGGCGATCTCAACGGCGGCGGGCAGATCATCGCCGAGACCGGGCTGGCGTACTACTCCGGTGACGACGCGCTCAACCTGCCCTGGCTGGCGATGGGCGCCGTCGGATTCGTCAGCGTCTGGGGTCACGTCGCCGCCAGCGAGTTGCGAGAAATGTTGTCCGCGTTTTCTTCCGGCGACGTTGCCACCGCCCGCAAGATCAACGTGACACTCGCCCCTTTGGGCGACGCGCAGACGCGTCTCGGCGGTGTGACGATGTCCAAGGAAGGGCTGCGACTGCAGGGCATCGATGTCGGTGATCCCCGGCTGCCGCAGGTGCCCGCGACCCCCGACGAGATCGAAGCGTTGGCTGCCGACATGCGGGCCGCCGCGGTACTTCGGTAGTGGACACAGATCTCAAACCGCCGGGACCGCTGGTCCCAGGAGGTCTGCGGGTCACAGCGCTGGGCGGCATCAGCGAAATCGGCCGCAACATGACCGTTTTCGAGCACCTCGGCCGACTGCTGATCGTTGACTGCGGTGTGCTTTTCCCGGGGCATGACGAACCCGGCGTCGACTTGATCCTGCCCGACCTGCGACTCGTCGAGGATCGGCTGGACGACGTCGAGGCGCTGGTGTTGACCCATGCGCACGAGGATCACATCGGCGCCATCCCGTTCTTGCTCAAGCTGCGGCCCGACATCCCATTAGTCGGCTCGAAGTTTACGCTGGCGCTGGTGGCGGAGAAATGCCGCGAACACCGCATCAAGCCTGTGTTCGTCGAAGTCGCTGCGGGACAACGCAGCACACACGGCGTGTTCGAATGCCAGTACTTCCACGTCAACCACTCGATCCCGGGGTGTCTGGCGATCGCGATCCACACCGGCGCGGGCACCGTCTTACACACCGGCGACATCAAGCTCGACCAGCTGCCCCTCGACGACAAGCCCACTGACCTGCCCGGGATGTCGCGGCTCGGCGACGCCGGTGTCGACCTGTTTCTCTGCGACTCAACCAATTCCGAGATCCCCGGCGTCGGACCATCCGAGAGCGAAGTCGGGCCGACGCTGCACAGGCTGATCCGAGGGGCGGAGGGCCGCGTCATCGTCGCGTGCTTCGCCTCCAATGTCGATCGCGTGCAACAGATCATCGACGCCGCGGTATCGCTGGGTCGGCGAGTGTCGTTCGTCGGCCGGTCGATGGTGCGCAACATGGGGATCGCACGCGAGTTGGGTTATCTGCACGTCGACGACGAGGATCTGATCGACATCGGCGCGGCCGAGATGATGGCGCCGGAACGGGTGGTGCTGATCACGACCGGCACGCAGGGCGAGCCGATGTCGGCGCTGTCGCGGATGTCGCGCGGCGAGCACCGCAGCATCACGCTGACCCCGGGTGATCTGATCGTGCTTTCGTCGTCGCTGATCCCCGGCAACGAGGAAGCGGTCTACGGCGTGATGGACTCGTTGGCGAAGATCGGCGCTCGAGTCCTCACCAATCAGCAGGCGCGCGTTCACGTTTCCGGCCATGCCTATTCCGGTGAGCTGCTGTTCCTCTACAACGGGGTGCGGCCGCGCAATGTGATGCCGGTGCACGGAACGTGGCGGATGCTGAGGGCCAACGCGTCGCTGGCCGTCCGATCCGGCGTCGATCCCGACGGGATCGTGCTGGCGGAGAACGGTGTCAGCGTCGATCTGGTGTCTGGCAGGGCGAGCATCGCGGGCGCGGTGCCGACCGGAAAGATGTTCGTCGACGGGTTGATCACCGGTGATGTCGGCGATGCTACGCTGGGCGAACGGCTTACTCTCTCTTCGGGTTTCGTTGCGGTGACTATTGTCGTGCATCGCGGTACCGGACGCGCGGCCGCGCCGGCACATCTGCACTCGCGTGGCTTCTCCGAAGACCCGAAGGCGCTCGAACCCGTCGCGGTTAAGGTGGAAGAAGAGCTGGAAGTCCTTGCCGCCGACCGCATCACCGACGTCACCCGCATCGCCCAAGCGGTGCGCCGCACCGTCGGCAAATGGGTGGGCGAGACCTACCGGCGCCAGCCCATGATCGTGCCGACGGTCATCGAGATCTAAGCGGTTACGGCCCTTTGCCGAAACGGCATCGAAAAATTGCAGTCAAGGTCATTCGTCGGCCGAATTCACAGCCCGGGGCGCAATTTCGCGGCGGTGGAAGTTAACGCTTGATGCAGTACGCCGACCACTCCAGGTCGGACGCGGTGAGATCGCGTCCTGCCGGCTCGATGTAGTTGCCCACGTAGTACTCCGGGCCCGCCTGCTCGACGAGCCGCCAGCCGTACTGGTCGACGAACGCCGCGACTTCCTCGGGATCCATGCCGAATTTCCATACCTGCTGCCGCTGCCTGAAGCGCTTGTACAGGATGCGCGCTGCGTACATGTTCGATCCATCGATGAAGTCCTTTCGGACGTAGGAGAAGACCAGCCGACTGCCGCTAGCAGCGCCCTGCAATGCGCCCAGAGTCGTGCGCACCGCGTTCTCGGTCAGATACTGTGTCACGCCTTCCCAGACGAAGAATGTCCGCGCATGGTCGTCGTAGCCGTGCTCGCTCAACGTGCCGAGCAGGTCTTCGCGCTCGAAATCCATCGGCACCAGGCGAACCGAAGACGGCACCGCGCCGATCGCACGCTCCACGGCGGCCTTCTTGCGCGCGATGTTGACAGGCAAGTCGACCTCGAAGACCGCGACGTCGGATCGGCGTGCGAGCCGGCACCCACGGGTGTCCAGGCCCGCCCCCAGGATGACGACGGCATCGATCTCGGGTAGCGCCTCGTCCAGCCGGTCGTCGATAAAGCGCTTGCGGCACGCGATCAGTGCCCACGAGCCGGGCACCGTCCGTTCGCCGGCCGCCATGGTCAAACGCCGCAGTACTGGCCACCGCATCGCCCGGACCATCGCTCGTTGGCCGGTGGGCAGCATCAAGACAGCGAGGTCGTCGAATACCAGTCGGCGGTCGGCAGGTTCGTATTGCTCGATGGCCGCCTGCACCATCGGCCCAAAGGCCGTCTGCGCAGCGGCATTTCGTGCCATCAGCGCTTGACCACAGCGCCGGCATCCACCGGCAGCGTCACACCTGTGACATAGCGGGCGTCGTCGGATACCAACCACGCCACGGCGTTGGCGATGTCGTCGGCCTCGACCACCGGAACTGGCAGAGCGTTTCCTCCGGCGCGAGTACCCATGCGCTGCAGCCAGCTTCGGACGTAGTCGTTGTCGATCATCGGTGTGTTGACGCCGGTCGGATGGACGGAGTTCACCCGGATGCTGTGCTCGGCAAGGATATTCGCATACTGCCGCATCAGCCCGACGATTCCGTGCTTGGCCGCTGTATAACCCAGCCCTCCCGGATCGGGACTGGCCATGCCGACGAGGCCCGCCACGGAACTGATCAGGACGATGGACCCGCCGTCGCCTTGCTCGACGAGCGTCGGAACCGACACCTCGACGGTGTTGTAGGTGCCGGTCAGGTTGACGTCGATGACGTCGTGCCAACCGGCATCGCCTGTTTCCATCGGCGCGATCCCGGCGTTGGCGATGACGATGTCGAGCCTGCCGAACTCGCCCAGGCCGGCCTGCAGCGCCAATTGCAGCGCCTCGCGATCGCGCACGTCGGCCTCGCGGGCCACTATTCGCGCGCCGGTCTCCTCGACCAGCTTTACCGTCTCGGCGAGATCACCGGGCGTCGCCATCGGATAGGGCACCGAGGCGATCTGGTCACAGATGTCGACAGCGATGACATTGGCGCCTTGGGCCGCCAGCCGAACCGCCTCGGCCCGCCCTTGACCTCGAGCGGCACCGGTGATGAATGCGACCTTGCCGGCGAGTGACGCCATCAGTGTTTTCGCTTCCTCGCGTGAGCGCTCGTCAGGGCCGCAACTGGCCCTTGGCCGGATCGCCCCCGACGACGGTCTGCAACACCTTGATGTCGGGTGCGCCGTCGAGATGCTCGCCGATCGCGCCGAAGAACTCCGCCACCGCCGGAGCTTTACTGTGTGCCTGGAGGGCCTCGCCGTCGGCCCACTGCTCGACGAAGATGAAGGTTCCGTCCTCGGCCTCATGCAGGGAATACAGGTCGCAGCCGGGCTCCTCGTGCACCGCTCCGAGCGCTTTCTTGCCCGCCTCACGCACGGTTTCGACGGACTCAGACTTGGCCTTCAAGGTGGCGACGACGACAACTGGCATGGCTGCGGACTCCTCGGTGAGTGGAAAGCGGTCTACTGCACCCTACTGAAGGCAACCTAACTAAATCTCGTCACCTAACTGTGACCCGTGTGGCTGATGGTGAATTTGGGGCAGCTGCGACTAGGCTTGGGACCATGCCAAGTAAGACCGCCGCGCGCTCCGGAGCCCGTTCGAGCAGGTCAAAGGCCGGTTCGCGGGCAGGGTCCCGCTCGGCGAAGCCCGCGCCACGCCGCAAGCCCGCGAAACGCCGCACCCCGTCGCCCGTCCCCGCGGCAGGGCTGGCCATCGGCCGTGGTGCCCGTGCCGGGTGGCTCATGCTGGCCCGAGGGGCCGGTTCGACGGCGCGATCGGTGGGCCGCGCGCGAGACATCGACGCCGGACACCGCCGTGACGGGATCGCGCTGGCGCTGCTGGGTGTCGCGGTCATCGTCGTCGCGAGTTCGTGGTTCGATGCGGCCCGGCCGGTCGGCGGATGGATCGACAACTTCCTGCGCGTGCTGATCGGCTCGGCCGTGGTGCTGTTGCCGATCGCGCTGATCGCGATCGCAGTCATCTTGATGCGCACCGAGCCCGATCCCGAGGCGCGGCCCCGGCTCATCCTCGGCGCGGCCATGATCACCCTGCCCGCGCTCGGTCTCTGGCACCTGTGGGCCGGCTCGCCGGTCAACCCGGCGGAACGGCAGCACGCCGCCGGGTTCGTCGGCTTCGCCATCGGCGGTCCGCTGTCGGAGGGGCTGACCCAGTGGATCGCCGCGCCGCTGCTGTTCATCGGTGCGCTGTTCGGCGTGCTGCTGATCACCGGCACGACGATTCGCGAGGTGCCCGACACCTTGCGGGACATGTTCAGCACGCGGTGGCGCGACGACGAGGAGTTCTACGACGACGACGAAATCGCCGAGTACGCCGACGCCGAACCCGAGGACTTCTCCGACGGCTATTACGACGATCCGGCCTCCTACAACGACGACGAGGCGCGCGCGTGGCCGTCGGGAACGCCGATGGAGAACTACCCGCTCGACGACGAGGCTCCGACGATCCCCGAGCCGACGCGTGCAGCCAAGCGCAAGAAGGCCACCAAACCGGCGAAGCCGGTGGCGGACCGCGTCGTCGAGGGGCCCTACAACCTGCCGTCGCTGGAGTTGCTGCAGAAGGGCGATCCGCCGAAGCGGCGCTCGTCGGCCACTGACCATACGGCAGAGGCGATTTCGGAGGTCTTGCAGCAATTCAAGGTGAACGCCGCCGTCACCGGATGCACGCGCGGTCCGACCGTCACGAGATACGAGGTTGAACTCGGGCCGGGTGTGAAGGTCGAGAAGATCACTCAGCTGCAGAAGAACATCGCGTACGCGGTGGCCACCGAGAGCGTCCGGATGCTCGCGCCCATCCCCGGCAAGTCCGCCGTCGGCATCGAGGTGCCTAACACCGATCGGGAGATGGTGCGTCTCGCCGATGTGCTGACCGACCCGTCGACCCGCAGCGACCACCATCCGCTGGTAATCGCCCTGGGTAAAGATATTGAGGGCGAATACATTTCGTGGAACCTCGCGAAGATGCCGCACCTTCTGGTGGCCGGTTCGACCGGCTCGGGTAAGTCCAGCTTCGTCAACTCGATGTTGGTGTCGTTGCTGGCCCGCGCCACCCCGGAAGAGGTCAGGATGATCCTGATCGATCCGAAGATGGTGGAATTGACGCCCTACGAAGGCATTCCGCACCTGATCACCCCGATCGTCACCCAGCCGAAGAAGGCGGCCGCGGCCCTGACGTGGCTAGTCGAGGAGATGGAACAGCGCTACCAGGACATGCAGGCGTCGCGGGTCCGCCACATCGACGACTTCAACAAGAAGGTGAGATCCGGAGAAATCTCGGCGCCGTTGGGCAGTCAGCGAGAGTACCGCCCGTATCCGTACGTCGTGGCGATCGTCGACGAGCTGGCCGACCTGATGATGACGGCGCCGCGCGACGTCGAGGACGCCGTCGTGCGGATCACCCAGAAGGCGCGCGCCGCAGGCATCCATCTGGTGCTGGCCACCCAGCGGCCCTCGGTCGACGTGGTCACCGGCCTCATCAAGACGAACGTGCCGTCGCGGTTGGCGTTCGCGACGTCGTCGCTGACCGACAGCCGCGTCATCCTCGACCAGCAGGGCGCCGAGAAGCTGATCGGCATGGGTGACGGCCTGTTCATCCCGATGGGCGCGAACAAGCCGATCCGGCTGCAAGGCGCCTATGTCTCCGACGAGGAGATCCATGCGGTGGTCAGCGCTTGCAAGGACCAGGCCGAGCCCGAATACACCGAAGGTGTGACTGCGGCCAAACCCAACAGCGAGCGCACCGACGTCGACCCCGACATCGGCGACGACATGGACGTCTTCCTGCAGGCAGTCGAGTTGGTGGTGTCCAGCCAGTTCGGCTCGACGTCGATGCTGCAGCGCAAGTTGCGGGTGGGCTTCGCCAAGGCGGGCCGCCTGATGGACTTGATGGAGACCCGCGGAATCGTCGGCCCCAGCGAGGGCTCCAAGGCGCGCGAGGTGATGGTCAAGCCCGACGAGCTGGCGGCGACGCTGGCGTCCATCCGCGGCACCGCAAGCGGAGACGACGACGAGTAGCGTCGAGATCGACGTAATGGCGCGCTGCACTCGCACTTTCGCGCCCATGTGTTGGTTTGGGCGTTAAAGCGTCAACAGCATTCGCGTGTTGCCGAGGATGTTGGGCTTGACGTAGGACAGGTCCAGGAACTCGGCGACACCGGTGTCATACGAGCGGCACATCTCCTCGTAGACCTCCGCCGTCACCGGCGTGCCCTCGATCTCGGTGAACCCGTGCCTGCTGAAGAACTCGGTTTCGAAGGTGAGCACGAAGATGCGCTGCAGGTGCAGGTCGCGGGCCACATCCAGCAACCGGTCGACGATCAGGTGGCCGACGCCCTGCCCCTTGACGCTCGGATGCACTGCCACGGTGCGCACCTCGCCGAGATCTGCCCACAGCACGTGTAGGGCGCCGCATCCGATGAGTTCGCCGTCGCGTTCGGCGACCCAGAATTCCTGGACCGCCTCATAGAGGGTCACCAGGTTCTTCTCCAGCAGGATGCGGCCCGAATAGACGTCGACGAGCGCCTTGATCGCGGGCACATCCGACGTGGTCGCCCGACGCACCACAAGCCCGTCGGCCGGCGAAGCACGCCAATCGCTCACAGGTGCGAGGGTATCGGTTCGAGCAACCGATATTCTGTGGCGGTGTCGGGCCAACCTCACACCGATCCGGTGATTCCTCGCGCCAAAGTCGCGAACATCGCCAACCTCCTCACCGGCGTGCGACTGGTCCTCGTTCCAGTTTTCCTGATAGCGCTGTTCGCCGGAGACGGTCACGAAACCGCCTGGCGCGTCACCGCTTTCGCCATCTTCGCGGTGGCCGTGATCACCGATCGGTTCGATGGGGCCCTGGCCCGCAGCTACGGGATCGAAACTGACTTCGGCCGGCTGGCCGACCCGATTGCGGACAAGACACTGATCGGCGCGGCGCTGATCGGCCTGGCCATGCTCGGCGAGTTGCCGTGGTGGGTGACGGTGGTGATCCTGGTCCGCGAGATCGGCATCACGGTGCTGCGTTTCGTCGTGCTGCGACACGGGGTCATCCCCGCAAGCCGCGGCGGCAAGCTCAAGACGCTCGTTCAGGCCGTGGCGATCGGCCTGTTCGTCCTGCCGCTGTCGGGTCTGTGGTTGACCGGAGCCTGGGTCGTGATGGTCGCCGCCATTGTGTTGACCGTGCTCACCGGCATCGACTACGTGGTGTCGGCGATACGCGATTCTCGGGGCCGCGTCGCAGGTCAGTGACGGTTGGGGGAGAAAATCCCGCCAATCGCTCCCGTCCGGGAACCATCCCGCCGGCCCTTGGCGTTGCTCTAGTACGCCCAAGCGAAGGAGAGCACGATGGCGACATTGCTGCGCGAGGTTATCGGCGACGTGTTGCGTCGTGCCCGCATTGATCAGGGCCGCACATTGCGCGAGGTATCCGATGCCGCGCGGGTGAGCCTCGGTTATCTGTCCGAGGTCGAGCGCGGCCGCAAGGAGGCCTCGAGCGAGCTGCTCGGTGCCATCTGCGGAGCCTTGGATGTGCCGCTGTCGAAGGTGCTGGCCGATGCCGGCGACGAGATGGCTCAGGAGGAACGCAAGGCCCTCGCCAGCCGCTTGGCGAGCGCGGCGAACATCGATGCCACCACCAAGGTCGTCATCCCGCACGCCGTGTCGATGGCGGTCGCCTAGCTGTTCTGATCTGCGCAGAACCGATAGGTTGGCACCAGGCACCGAAGAAGCAGTTCTCAAACACGAAGGCGGAATGAACCAATGGCCAATCCGTTCTCCAAGGCGTGGAAGTACCTCATGGCGCTCTTCAGCTCCAAGGTCGATGAGTATGCCGACCCGAAGGTGCAGATCCAGCAGGCCATTGAGGAGGCCCAGCGGCAGCACCAGGCGCTGACGCAGCAGGCCGCCCAGGTCATCGGAAACCAGCGCCAGCTCGAGATGCGGCTCAACCGTCAGCTCGCCGATATCGAGAAGTTGCAGGTGAACGTCAGGCAGGCGCTGACGCTCGCCGATCAGGCCACCTCCGCCGGGGACGCCGCCAAGGCCACCGAGTACAACAACGCCGCCGAGGCGTTCGCTGCGCAGCTGGTCACCGCCGAACAGAGCGTTGAGGACCTGAAGGGACTGCACGACCAGGCGCTGCAGGCCGCCGGCCAGGCGAAGAAGGCCGTCGAGCAGAACGCGATGATGCTGCAGCAGAAGATCGCCGAGCGCACGAAGCTACTCAGCCAGCTCGAGCAGGCCAAGATGCAGGAGAAGGTCAGCGAGTCGCTGCAGTCGATGAGCGAGCTGGCCGCCCCGGGCAACACCCCCAGCCTCGACGAGGTCCGGCAGAAGATCGAACGACGCTACGCCAACGCGATGGGTGCCGCGGAGCTGGCGCAGAACTCGGTGCAGGGCCGCATGCTCGAGGTGCAGCAGGCCAGTGTGCAGATGGCCGGGCATTCGCGGCTGGAGCAGATCCGCGCCTCGATGCGCGGCGAGGCGCTGCCGTCGGGCGGCGCCTCCGGCACTGCCGCTCCTGCCAATCCGGCCTCGACGCAGCAGGCAACCCCCGAGAACCCGCTCGGAAACTAGTCGGTTCGTGGGGTGTGCGGTGAAGCAGCGCTCGACAGCTAGCAGACCGGAGGCGTGGCGGTCGCTGATGCAGCGTGGGATCGACACCGCCGCCGAGTTGTCCGACGTCTTGGCGCAGAAGCTGAATTCGGCGGCCGATCCGCGCGCGAAGCTGATGCGAAAGCGCAAGTGGGCGCTGCGGCTTGCGCTGTTCTTCACCGCAGGGTGCGGCTTCTTCGTGTTCGTGACCGCGGTGCTGGCCTCGTGGCACACCCCGGCATGGGCGCTGTTCATCCCGGCGCCGATAGCCGTCGGTGCGGCCTTCCTCGCCACGCTCGCGTTCCTGCGCTACCGCTGGTTGCGCGGTGAGCCGCTGCCACCGCAGCGGTCACGGGCCACCCGCCGGCTACCGCCGTGGGGCTCGGCGGCGCGGCAGCCGATGGCAGCGTTGGCCGCCTCCGAGCGTGGGCTCTTCTCGTTGATCAGCGTGCTCGAGCGGGGCAGGATGCTGCCCGCCGGTGAACTGCGCGAACTGGTTGCCGTGGCCAATCAGTCCGCCACGACGATGGCGGCGACCGCCGGCGAAGTGGTGTCGATGGAGCGGGCGATCGCCAACGCGCCGCAGTCACGCGCCTATCTGTCCCCGACGATCGCGGCCTTCACCGCGCAACTGGACAACGGTGCCCGGCAGTACAACGACATGGTTACCGCCGCAGCGCAATTGGTGTCTGCAGCCAGCCAGTCTGATGGGGTGGGGCCGATGTCGCAGCAGCGCTACCGCGACGAACTGGTCAATGCCACCGACCGGCTGACCGGATGGGCGCAGGCGTTCGACGAGCTCGGACAGCTCAAGCGCGCGTAATTACAGCGACGGGCGCAGCGAGGGGACGAATATTCCCGCGAGTCCGCGCAGCGGCGCCTTGACGAAGAAGTCGAATGCGTCAAAGTAATCGCGCCACAACGTGATTCGGCCGGCATGCACCTCGAATACGCCCACCACCCAGAACTGCAGGCGCAGCGGGCCGAAGATCAGCGCATCGGTGCGTTCGGTGAATACCGCGTTGCCCTCGGCGGCGACCCGATGGAGTTTCACCTCGAAGCCCATCCGGCCCTGACCGCGGCGGAACAGCTTCATGATCCGCTGGCGTCCGCGCATCGTGGTGTAGCCATAGTTCTGGTAGAGCACGTTGTCGGCGAGCTGCGCGTCGACGGTGTCGTAGTCCTCGTCCTGCAAGGCGTAGAGGAACGTCTCCACCGTGCGGGCGTTGGCCGTGGTGTCCAGTTCGGATGACGTCATGGCCCTCAGCGTAACCGCGCGGCGCTGTGGCAGGGTAGCCGCATGCGCGTCGCCGTGGTCGCCGGACCCGATCCCGGACATGCGTTTCCCGCGCTCGCGCTATGCCTGCGGTTCCTCGCCGCCGGGGATGCTCCGACGCTGCTCACCGGCACCGAATGGCTCGATACCGCCCGGGGCGTTGGCGTGGACGCCGTCGAACTCGTCGGGTTGGATCCCACCGAACTCGACGACGACAGCGACGCCGGGGCCAAGATCCATCAGCGTGCGGCGCGCATGGCGGTGCTCAACGTGCCGGTGCTACGGAAGCTGGCACCGGGTCTCGTGGTCTCCGACGTGATCACCGCCTGCGGCGGCCTGGCCGCCGAGCTGCTCGGGATTCCATGGATCGAGCTCAACCCCGCGCCGTTGTACCGACCGTCGAAGGGGCTGCCGCCGCTGGGTAGCGGGCTCGCTCCAGGTGTCGGCCTCCGTGGCAAGCTCCGCGATGCCGTCCTGCGGGCGCTGACCGCACGGGCCTGGCGAGCAGGCATCCGCCAACGCTCCGCTGTCAGAGTCGAAATCGGCTTGCCCGCAACCGATCCCGGGCCACTACGGCGGCTCATCGCCACGCTGCCGGCGCTGGAGGTGCCGCGCCCCGACTGGCCTGAGGAAGCCGTGATCATCGGGCCGCTGCATTTCGAACCGACTGAAAGGGCACTGGAGATTCCGCCGGGGGACGGCCCGGTCGTCGTCGTCGCGCCCTCGACAGCGGTCACCGGCGCGCGCGGTCTGACCGAGGTGGCTCTCGAGACCCTGCGCCCCGGTGGGGCGCTGCCTGAGGGTTCGCGGGTGGTGGTGTCGCGGCTCGGCGGGGACGACCTCGACGTGCCGCCGTGGGCGGTGATCGGACTCGGCCGGCAGGATGAACTGCTGTCGCACGCCGACCTGGTGATCTGCGGCGGCGGCCACGGCATGGTGTCCAAGACGTTGATGGCTGGAGTGCCGATGGTCGTGGTGCCCGGTGGTGGCGATCAATGGGAGATCGCGAATCGCCTTGTGCGACAGGGGAGTGCACGCCTCATCCGGCCGCTGGAGCCCGCGGCCTTAGCGGCGGCGGTCACCGACGTGCTGTCCTCACCCCACTACGCCGAGGCCGCGCGGCGCGCGGGTGCCACAGCCGTTGATGTGGCAGATCCGGTACGGGTGTGCCACGACGCGCTGGTGTCGTTGGCGTAGCTTCAGCTGTTGCGGCCGCTGAGCGCGTCGCGCATGCGGTCAATCAGGCCCATGCCCGGACCCAGGATCTTGTTGGCCGGCGGCTCATCCGGCGCCGAGGGGTGCGGCCGTGTCGGTGCCATCTTCTTGGCCTTCTCGAACTTCTCGCCGAGCTCGCTCAGCTCTTTGGCATCGCAGGCGTCACGCATCTTCGGAAGCAGATCGCTTTCCTCGTCTTCGATGTGGTGACGGATGTCTTCGATCAATTCGCCAACCAGTTTGTCGAACTCCGCGTCCTCAGATTCCGTCTTCTCGATCTTCTTCATGATCTGTTCGGCTTCGGCGTGCTCGTGCAACTCGTGATCGACGATCTTGTCGCCGTCGGACAACGCCTTGCGGGCGGCGGGGTAGAGGTACATCTCTTCGCCGACCGAGTGGCGCACGAGTTCGGTGATCACATGCTCGACAAGCTGGCGCCGGGCGCCCGGGTCGGTGTTGTTCTCGAGCTCCTCGAAGATGGCTTTCACTTCGCGGTGATCGGTGACGATGTCGTCGATGAGGTCTTGCTGGTGCGTTGTCACGTCGCTTTACCTTGGGGCTGTAGGTGCACTTACCGTCTCCGGGTACCCGTGCAGCGCGCTGTGACACAAAGTGGCGTCACGTAGGTTGGTTTGCGTGCGCTTGACCGAATTCAACGAGCTTGTGGAGGGTCGTTTTGGCGCGGTGCGGGGTCAGTCGCTGCTGCTCGACCACGTGCTCACCGACCTCGGAGGACGGACGGCTGCACAGGCCATCGAGGACGGCGTCGAGCCGCGTGAGGTCTGGCGTGCTCTGTGCGCCGACTTCGATGTCCCTCGAGATCAATGGTGACCGGCTAGCGCTTGTCCTCGCCGCGGCCGGTGCCTGGCGTGTGAGCCGGGCCCACCGCGTCGTCGGCGGTATCGGATTCCGACCCACCTGAGGCGGGTTGTTCATCGGCCGGCGAAGTCGTTGCGCCACCGGAGGTTTGGCCCGGCGCAGGCGCTTTGTAACCGGAATCTGTAGTCGGGCCCGTCGCTCCGCCGGTTTTGGCACCTCCGGACTCCGGGGTGGTGGCGTCGGCTTCTGTCTTGCGACCTTCGTACGGCGGGACGGCGGGATCGACATCGCGGGGCGGCTCGTTGGTCATCTTGGTGTTGAATCCCGGGTCGCCCTCGCCGTGGGTGGGAACCGATTCGTCGCCCTTGTACGCCCCCGACGGTCTGTCCTCGCCACCTGACGGCTTGTCGGATCCGGTATCTCGCGTTCCTGGTGACGGCTCACCGGCGAAGCGGTCTTGTGGATCGCTCATGGTTGCTCCTTGAAACCACTGCGATGTCGCGGCGGTCTAGCGGTGGCGCCCTGGCGGGTCGGCGGCCAGAGCCGAGCGTGGCGCCGGTTCATTGGTTCGGTATCGGTGTGGCGGCACTAACCTCGCTGACCCAGCAGCGCAGCCGTTTCGCGGTGCAGCCTGCCGAAGTTGTAGTACGCGGCGCAGGCACCTTCGGGGGAGACCATGCACGTGCCGATCGGTGTTTCGGGCGTGCACGCGGTGCCGAACACCTTGCACTCCCAGGGTTTGATGACGCCCTTGAGGACTTCGCCGCACTGGCACGCCTTCGGGTCGGCGACGCGGAGGCCGGGCATGTCGAAGGTGTGCTCGGCGTCGAACTGCGCGTAGTCGTGATGGATTTTCAGCGCGCTCTGCGAGATGAAACCCAGTCCGCGCCACTCGAAGTGGGGTCGTAATTCGAAGGTCTCGGCCATCAGCTTGAGAGCCTGGGTGTTGCCCTCGGGACGCACCACGCGGGTGTACTGGTTCTCGACCTCGCAGCGTCCGTCCCTGATCTGCTGCAGGAGCATGTGCACCGAGGCCAGAATGTCCAGCGGCTCGAAACCCGCCACCACGATGGGCTTTCGGTACACATCGGTGACGAAGCGGTACGGCCGCAGACCCACCACCGTCGATACGTGGCCGGGGCCTAGGAAGCCCGACAGCCGCAGGTCCGGCGACTCGAGGATGGCTTTGATCGGCGGAACGATCGTGACGTGGTTGCAGAAGATGGAGAAATTGCACAGCCCGAGAGCGCGGGCACGCACCAGGGTCACGGCGGTCGACGGGGCGGTGGTTTCGAAGCCGACGGCGAAGAAGACGACGTGCTTGTCGGGGTTGTCGACGGCGACCTTCAGCGCATCGAGCGGCGAATAGACGAACCGCACGTCCGCGCCGCGGGCTTTGGCCTCAATGAGGTTTCCACTGGAGCCGGGTACCCGCATCATGTCACCGAAGGTGGTGAAGATGATGCCGGGTTGCTCGGCCAGCCACATCGCATCATCCACGCGGCCCATCGGGATCACACAGACTGGGCAGCCCGGTCCGTGCACCAGCTCGACCGATTCGGGCAGCAAATGTTCGATGCCATGCCGGTAGATCGTGTGCGTGTGTCCGCCGCACACCTCCATGAACTTGAAGTGGTCACCGGCCGCGAGTTCGGTGATCGATTTGACCAGCGCGCGCGCTGCGGCGGGGTCGCGGAATTCGTCGACGAATCTCATGTCAAGCCTTTCAAGCGATTTCGGACGAGTTGAAGGCCTCGATCTCGTTGAGGTAGTCGGCACCCATCTTCTGCACCTGGTCGAGTGTCAGCGTTGCCTCGTGCTCGTCGATCTTGGCCATCGCGAAACCGACGTGCACCAACACCCAGTCACCCACCTGCAGGTTGTCGTCGGCGAGCAGCCGCACACTGATGTTCCGGCGGACGCCGTTGACGTCGACTTTGGCCAGCGACTGTTCGGCATCGACCCGCTGTACGTCGCCAACGAAGGGAAGTTCGTCGCCGTCGTCGCACCCGACGAGGCCGAGGCGGGGGTCGCCGCGATGCAGGCGCATCCGCAAGGCGGCAGGGCGAGCGTGGTGGGCGAGATCATGCCCGAGCCCCACGGCATCGTGGCGCTGCGAACTTCCTTCGGCGGCAGCCGAATCGTCGACATGCTCGTCGGTGACCCGCTGCCCCGGATCTGCTGATGGAGCTTTCGAAAGGAGACTGACGATGTGTCTGGGGATTCCCGGCCAGGTGGTCGACATCGTCGATGCCGAACAGTCGCTGGCCAAAGTCGACGTCAACGGCGTCCGCCGGAACATCAGTGTGCGGGTGCTGTGCCGA
>LZSH01000264.1 GCA_001665255.1 Mycobacteriaceae bacterium 1482268.1
CAGGTAGCCCTTCCGCTCCAGCGTCCGCAGCTGATGGGCCACTGACGACGTCGAGGTCAGGCCGACGGCATCACCGATCTCCCTGATGCTTGGGGGATAGCCGCGGCTGGTCACCGAGGCCCGGATGACCTCCAGGATCGTGCGCTGACGCTCGGTGAGGCCGCCTTCGGGCACCCGGCGCTCTTCGGGGTTGTCCTCGCTCATGGCGCCGAATGTAGTCGGTCAACCGGCGATAATCAAACATGTGTTCGAGGCGTGTCGCGGGTGCGTGGAGGTCTGCGATCGGACGGGACGGACTTGTCGGTGGCCTGATCTATCGTTTGGCAACAGTTCGATCACATGTTCTATCAATCGAACAGATGATCGACTAGAGTTCGAACATAGGAGCGAACCGGCCAAGCGGAAGGCGGAGGAAAATGACAGTTCTGGACACCCGAGAGGTTCTCGCGGGACCCGTCGTGCGGGCCCCGTATCGCCCCTCCGCGGCCCGTCGGTGCGCACCGGCGACCACACGGCGCCCTCACGGAGCGCCGATGCGGTATCGCGGTCCGGGCGTGGTGATGTCGCGCGCTTCGCACCGCAGGCGGCCCATCACACCCGCCACCACCGTGGGGTTGGCCGTGCTCGCCGCGCTGATCACGGTATGGCTCGGGGTGGTCGCCCAGTTTGGCGGCGTCGTCGGCAACGCCGACTCGTCGGCTTCGGTGCCGAACACGCTTGCCGTGGTCCAGGTGCAATCGGGGGAGACGCTGCAGCAGGTCGCCCATCGGGTGGCGCCCGACGCGCCTGTCGGCCACGTTGTCGACCGGATCCGCGAACTCAACCGACTCGAAACGTCGTCGCTGGACGCCGGGCAGACGCTCATCGCGCCGGTCGGCTGATCGGTGCGGGCCGAAACACGCTGCCGCACAACGGCCGTGGTCGGACGACAGGCGCGAGCGGTCTCAATAACCCGGACTGTGGGTTCCGATCGCGGTGCAAAGGTACGCTCGGAGGCGTTCGAGCGGGATTGTCGGCACGGTGAAGGAGCAGTCATGCACTGTCCGTTCTGCCGCCATCCCGATTCCCGTGTTGTCGACTCACGGGAAACCGATGAAGGCCAGGCGATTCGGCGCCGACGGTCGTGTCCGGAATGCGGCCGCCGCTTCACGACCGTGGAGACCGCGGTGCTGGCCGTCGTCAAGCGCAGCGGTGTCACGGAGCCGTTCAGCCGCGAGAAGGTCATCAAGGGTGTGCGGCGGGCCTGCCAGGGTCGCCAGGTCGACGATGACGCGCTGAACCTGCTGGCGCAGCAGGTCGAGGACACCGTGCGCGCCGCAGGCTCGCCGGAAGTGCCCAGCCACGAGGTCGGACTGGCGATCCTCGGGCCCCTTCGCGATCTCGACGAGGTCGCCTATCTGCGCTTCGCGTCGGTGTACCGGTCGTTCTCCTCCGCCGACGATTTCGAGCGGGAAATCGAGGCGCTGCGGGCGCACCGCAAGGTCCCCACCTCGGGCTGACGGCTCAATCGATCTGCCGAATTCCGTCGTCGACCACGCGGCCGGCGACGCGAACCCAGCCATCGGCGCTCCACTGTGTCAGGATCACCGAGCCCTTGCCCTGAACGATGGTGAGGTCGCGGCTGAGGTAGTCGGTGATGCGGACCGCGGCCGCACCGGTGGCCTCGTCTTCGGGTATGCCGAGGCCGGCGGCGAACATCCGGGAGCGCAGCACGCCGTTGTCCCGGTCGGTCCACGTCCACAGATAGTTCTCGACGTCATCGGGATAGTCATCCGGCGATGCGGCAAACAGTTCATCTGTGGACGCGAGGTCATAGATCGCGAAATCCGGCGCCCATTCGGCGCGGGCCTTGACCGCCGCCATGTCTTCGTCGTAGCTCACCTGCACGACTCCGGCGGGCACCTGCAGAGTGTGTACCGGACGGCCGATGTCACGCAGCCACCACGACGCTCCAACGGTCGGATGACCGGCGAAGGGCAATTCGGTTGTGGGGGTGAAGATCCGCGCGCGGGCGGTGTTCTCGCCGGGCGCAGGCACCTCGACGAATATTGTTTCGCTGTAACCCAATTGGGCGGCGATGCCTTGGCGATCGGCGGGATTCACGGTGCTCGCGTCGACGACACCGAGGGGGTTGCCGAACTGTCCGTCCGCATCGGTGAACACGCGCAACACCGTCACGTCGATGGTCATGCGCCCGATGCTACGTCGCGGGGCAGCGATGGTCAGGTGGCGCTGCGTTCGTCGGTGTCCATCGCGTCGAGCACCGCGACACGGGTGTCAATAGGCCCGGTGATCGTGGCGTCTCGGCGGCCGCTGCGCAGCAGCCCGCGCAGCATCTCCTGGTCATACGTGGCCGGTTCGGTCGAGTCGATAAAGCGCTCAACGAGTTCCACGAAGCGGTCGGGGTCGTCATGGAACGGGAAGTGTCCGGAGCCCTCGAAGATCTCCAGCTGCGAGCCGGGCATCGCGGCGTGGGCGAGCCGCGCATGGCTGACCGGGATCACCGAGTCGCGTGACCCCCAAATCAGCTGAACGGGAACGGATTCGGTCAAATAACATCGATCGAGCATGGTCACCACCTGCCCGCGCCAGTCGACGACCGCCCGCAGCGTGCGCGCGAACGCCGAGGACGCGGTCGGCTCGGGCAGATCCTTGAGGATGCGCAGCATCTCGGGCAGGTCGCGACCCAGTGACGTGTTTCCGATCGCCAGCCCGGCGACGCGTCCGGCAGCCTGTACCGCAGGCAGAACCAACGGCAGCCGTAGCACCGCGAGCGCTTCGGTGCCCATCGGCAGCGACGCGATCCGCAGCGCGAAGTTGACGTCTTTGGTGACCCCGCCGGCGCCGATCAAGACCAGCCGGTCCACCAATTGGGGGAACTGGTAAGCGAATTGCATCGCGACGCCGCCACCGAGGGAATGGCCGACGACCGTGACGCGTTCGATGTCGAGCACGCTCAGCAGGTCGCGCATTCCATTGGCGTACGCCGCAACCGAGTAGTCGGCGCGCGGTTTGTCGGACTTGCCGTGGCCGAGCAGGTCGGGCGCGATGACCGTGAATCGTTGTGCGAGCGTGGATTGCACGCTGCTCCATGTGGTGGAGTTGTCGCCGATGCCGTGGATCAGCAGGATCGCCGGACCCGAACCGGCGATTCGGTATGCGCGACGGTAGCCGTGGATCGTGTGATATTGCAGAGTCGGCGTCAGCTCCCGCACCGGACGGAGATTGGGCTTTGTGGGCGTTCGAGTTGTCATGTCGCCAACCTCGTCGTCGGGCCGGGTGACCGGCTAATCGTCGTCCCCGTCGTGGAAGCCTTCTTTTCTCTTCTTTTCCCGCGCCTGCTGCGCGAGAAAGCGCTCGAACTCGGCACCGAGTTCGTCACCGCTGGGCAGATCCTCGTCGCGGGCCAGCAGTGATTGGTTCTCCTGGGCTGCAATGTAGGCATCGTACTGGCGCTCCAATGCCTCCACCACCTGAGCGACTTCGCTGCTCGCGGTGACTTGCTCCTGCACCTTGGCATGCACTTCGGCCGCGGCATCGGCCAGCGCGGCCAGCGGCAGTTGCAGCGAGCCGGACTTGGCGACCTGGGTCAGCAGCGCCTCGGCGGCGGCCGGGTAGTCGGTCTGCGCAAGGTAGTGCGGTACGTGCACGGTGAACCCCACCACGTCATGCCCGTGCTGGGCCATCCGGTACTCCAGCAGGTTGGACACGCTTCCCGGCACCTGCACCTCGCCGACCCACGGCGTGTGTCCGGCGATCAACTCCTTGTTGTTGGCGTGGGCGGTCAGGGTCATCGGCCGGGTATGCGGCACCGCCATCGGGATGGTGCCCAGCCCGATCGTCTGGCGGACTTCGAGCCGTTCGGCCAGCAACCGCACCGCCGTGATGAACCGCTCCCAGCGCAGGTCCGGCTCCATGCCCGCGAGCAGCAAAAACGGGGTCCCCACGCTGTCGTGCAGGGCGTAGAGGCTCAGCTCGGGTTCCTCGTAGTGGGTG
>LZSH01000265.1 GCA_001665255.1 Mycobacteriaceae bacterium 1482268.1
GGCTGGAAAGGCCTGGGCTGAAGCGCGTGTTCAGCCTTCCAGACTCTTGACCGCCTGCGCCGTCAGCTCGTGGCCGATATCGATGACCTCGGCGGCGCGATGAAATTCCAGGCTGCGGCAGGCAGTCCGCGGCACCTCGATCAGCAGATCGGGCGGATAGGCGGCCAAGATGTGCCTGGCGAGTGCGGCCTGCGCGATGTCGATGGTGCGGTTCATCACCTCAAAGCTGCCCATCTTGGGCACTGCGGCTTCTTTCGCAGTGTCGACAAGCTCGTCGTCGTTGGTGTCGACCGGTGCCACCTCTTCGCCGTCGGCATCCTCGGCAGCGATGCCGAAGCGGTTCAGCATGGTGCTGGACTCGAACAGCGACGAGGTGCTGCGCCACATTCTGTTCAGCCATTCCGCGGTGGCTCGCGGTTCGGCGTCGGTCGGGTCATAGCGGCCGCCGGCCTCACTCCCGCCGAGGCTGACGGCGATGGTGAGGTCGGCGTTGACGGCCGCGATCGGCGCCATGGGCAGCGGGTCGAGGATGCCGCCGTCCGCGAGGAGGCGGCCGTCGAGGATATGCGGGGTGATGACGCCGGGTATCGCGATGGAGGCCCGGATCGCCTCGTCCACCGGACCACGCTGCAGCCACACTGACTTGCCCGCGATGAGGTCGGTCGACACCGCTGTGTAGGGCATCGGCAGGTCCTCGATGGTGACCTCGCCGAGGATGTCGCGCACAGCGTCGAGGATCTTCGCCGCGCGCAGCACACCCGCGGCGGTGATTTTCGGGTCCAGCAGCCGCAGCACGGCACGCTGCGTCAACGACTTCGCCCACTCGGCGAATTCGTCAAGCTTTCCGGCCGCCTCCAGCCCTCCCACGAGCGCGCCCATAGAGGATCCGGCGATGCCGACGATCTCGTAGCCGCGCTCGCGCAGTTCGGTGATCACGCCGATATGGGCGTATCCCCGAGCGCCCCCGCTGCCCAGGGCCAGCGCGACGCGATTGCCAGCCATGAGTCCATTCTGCGCGGCCGCCGTGGGGGCGCAGCGGACTTTCTCGCACCCGTGATTCGAATGTCAGCAGAGCGAGTCGGCGCCCGCCGTGGCCGCGACGATGGCGGCCGCCTGCCGCGGTGGGGGGAGCTGCGCCCACGGGGTGTTGTAGGTGGCAGGGCCCGGCGGAGTGTCGGGGCTCTGGATCATCTTCAGGTACGGCTCGATCTGCGCATGCCGGTCACCGCTCTGCTGGTCGAACCACGCCTTGGCAGCCTGGCAGGCCTGCGAGTATTCCTCCTCCGTCGACTCGGCGTCCGCCCCGACGGCAGTCGTCACGCCACCCGGCGAGACCTCGACTGCGCCCGGGGCCGGGGAGTGGGTTTCCGAGGCGGACGCCGTCGTCGAGGTAGCCGACGACGGGGTCTGACCGCCTTCGCCCGCGGAGGAACAGCCGGTGATCGCCAGAGCTGTCGCCGCGGCCGTGACGAAGAGGGGGTGGAAGCGCATGCTGCCAATCTATGCAAGACTCGCGGCCGTGATGGAGGCGACTTGGTCTGGGTGGTGTTGTCCGGCGTAACCGCCGCCCCTGCGTCCGTCCGTCACTTCTGGAGCTTTCATGGTTTCCACCCTTTCTGCGCCCGTCCGCGTTCTGCCCACCCGCTCTGCGCCCACCCGCCTGCGGGTGCCCGATCTGCTGTACGCCGTCGACCAAGCCGCCGATGACGTGCTCAGCGGCCGCTACGAACACCTTCTGCCCGCAGATGGCCTGCCCACCGACGAGCGGTGGTACACGCGCATTCACGGCGACGACGAGCTCGACATCTGGCTGATCAGCTGGGTCAAGGACCACGCCACCGAACTGCACGATCACGGCGGGTCTCTCGGCGCGCTGACGCTGGTGTCGGGCGCGCTCGATGAATTCCGGTGGGACGGTGAGGCGTTGCGGCGTCGTCGGCTGACCGCAGGCGATCAGGCGGCATTTCCGCTCGGGTGGGTGCACGACGTCATGTGGGCGCCGAGCATTACCGTTTCCGCCCCTACGCTGAGCGTGCACGCATACTCGCCGCCGCTGACGGCGATGTCGTACTACGAGGTGACGAATCGGAACACGTTGCGCCGCAACAGGACCGAGCTCACCGACGGCCCGGAGGGATGACATGACCAGCCGTATCGACAGGTTGCTCGACGCCGCCCGTGCGCGGCTTGACCGCCTGCCAGCCGACGCCGTCCCCGACGCACTCGAGCGTGGGGCGGTGCTTGTGGACATCCGCCCGCAGGCGCAGCGCGATCGCGAGGGCCACGTCCCGGCGGCGCTGGTGATCGAACGCAATGTGCTGGAGTGGCGTTGTGACCCGACCAGTGAAGCCAAGCTGCCGCAGGCCGTCGACGACGACGTGGAGTGGGTGGTGCTGTGCTCGGAGGGCTACACGTCCAGCCTAGCCGCGGCGTCGCTGATCGACCTCGGGCTGCACAAGGCGACCGACGTGGTGGGCGGCTACCACGCGCTGAAAGCCAAAGGCGTTCTCGTTTAGGCGTCTTCGTCGTTGGACAGCAGCGGGCGTAGCCGTTCGGTCTTCTCCGGCGTCCACCCCGGCGGCTGTAGAACGGCGGCCCAACCATTGGCGACGTCCTTGACGTAGACGTGGCCGTGCCCGTCGGGGACATCGACGGCCACCGCCATGTCGGCCGACACCTGCAGGAAGGTCACCACGGGAATCCACTGCATCCGCCCGGACAGGTCGTAGCCGCGCGGCTCCTTGAGCCAATCCGGCTCTGCGAACAGTAGATCGGGGTTCCACCATGCGATCGGGTCCGACGCGTGCTGCAGGTAGACCGCGCGTGGCTTGCCCCATGGGTCATTCGGCCGGGCGAGGTTGTCGGGGCGGGCGACGAAGCGGACGTTGTCGCCCTTGTCATAGATCGGCAGCCACTCCGGCGAGTCCTTGTCGCGATCGCGAGTGAGCGTTGTCCAGATCGTGTTGTTGAAGGTGGGCCCGGAGAACAGGGCGCCGTCGGTGCGCGCGACGAGGTTGTTGAGCGCCAGGAACGGCGCCTCGCCACCGAAAGAGCCGAGGCTTTCACCGAACACCACAAGCTTGGGTCGCTGCGCCTCCGGCATCTCGCGGATCAGCGCGTCGACGGCTTCGAACAATGCTTGACCGGCCTGGCGGGCGTTCTCCTTGTCGACGAGGAACGACAGCCAGCTGGGTAGGAAGGAGTACTGCATGCTGACGATCGCGGTGTTGCCGTTGTACATGTATTCCAGTGCCGACGCCTCGGCTTCGTTGATCCAACCGGTCCCCGTTGTCGTTGCGACCGCGACAACATCGCGGTTCAGACCGCCGGTGCGCACCAGCTCCTGCGCGGCCAGCGCGGCGGTGGCCTTGATGCCGTCGGCGGAATGCAACCCCGCGTAGGCGCGGATCGGCTCAATCGCCGGTTTGCCGTTGAACTTCGAGAGTTCGTCGAGCGTCGGGCCTGCCGATACGAACACCCGGCCCTGATGGCCCAGCGACTCCCAACTGGCCAACGACTGCGGCCCGCCCGACCGCAGCCGCGACGTCGGCGCGGGAAACTCCGGGTCGGTTTCGTCGTTCGCGGCGGCAAAGGTCTTGTTCAGGGTGCTCATGCCGGCCCGGACGACGATGCCGTTGAGCAGTGCGATTGCCAAGGCAACCAGCAGCAAAAACACCACGACCGCCGAAACGCGCGGTGGGGCAAAGCGATTCAGCTGCCGGATCAGGAACCGCGCGAGCTTGCCGATCAGCTGGCCGATCTCCACGAAGATGAACAGGAAGACAAGCGCGAGCACCGCGGTCAGCGGGTGATCCCAAAAGGTCATGCGGGGAACACCGTTGAGGTCGCGCACCTCGTCCTGCCACACGTGGAAGTAGATGATCATCAGGATCTGGCCGATGATGCCGACGATGACCACAGCGAGCCACGCCCAGTGCGGAGCGTGCGGGCTGGCGTCTTTGGAGCGCATGTAGCGCACCAGCCACACGGCGAAGACGCCGAGCGCGTAGCCGAATGCGCCCGCCGCGCCGCTGACCAGACCCTGAAACAGCGGGCCGCGGGGCAACAAGGACGGCGTCAGCGACAACCACAGGAACACCAGCGCGAAGACGGTCCCGGTGAACGTGTAGTGACGTTGCCACCAGGTCAGCTTCTTCTGCGGTGGCTCCTGTTGCGGTGCTGCTTCTTCCGTCGCCTCCGCGGTGTCGGTCACCCAGGTGAGATTAGCGGTGCGTGAAGTTCGGTGGGCGTTTCTCGGTAAAGGCGTTCATGCCTTCGGTCTGGTCAGCGGTGGCGAACGCCGAGTGGAACAGCCTGCGCTCGTAGAGCAACCCCTCCGACAACGAGGACTCGAAGGCGCGGTTGACGGCCTCCTTCGCCATCCGCGCCGCGGACAGCGACATCTGAGAGATGGTGGTGGCCACCGCCTTTGCCTCGCGGATCAGCTCGTCGGCGGGTACGACGCGCGACACAAGGCCGCTGCGGTCGGCTTCCTCGGCGTCGATGGTTCGGCCGGTGAGGATCAGGTCCATGGCCTTGGCCTTGCCGATCGCGCGGGTCAGCCGCTGCGAACCACCCATGCCGGGCAGGACGCCGAGCTTGATCTCCGGCTGGCCGAACTTGGCGGTGTCGGCGGCGATCAGCACGTCGCACATCATGGCCAGTTCGCAGCCGCCGCCCAGCGCATACCCCGCGACCGCGGCGATCAGGGGCGTACGCACCGCGGCCAGCTTCGCCCAGGGGGCGAAGAAGTCCTGACCGAACACGTCGCCGAAGGACAGCTCGGACATCTCCTTGATGTCGGCTCCCGCCGCGAACGCTTTCTCGTTGCCGGTGACCACGATCGCGCCGATTCCTGGATCGTTGTCGAATTCCGCTGCGGCGCTGGTGACTTCATTCATCACCTGGCTGTTGAGCGCGTTCAATGCCTTCGGCCGGTTCAGCGTGATGGTGCCGACGCGCTCGTCACGCTCGACAAGAATTGTTTCGTACGTCATGGCTTCTCCTTAAGGGAACGTCAAGTCGGGATTCTGCGGTGCGAAGTACGCCTCGATGTCGGCCTCGGTGACCGCCGTCAGCGACGGCGGAGACCACTTGGGCTTTCGGTCCTTGTCGATGACCTGCGCGCGGATCCCTTCGACGAGGTCGTGGGAGGACAGCGACCCGCACGACGTCCGATACTCCTGGCGCAGCACGTCTTCCAGCGTCTCAAGCTTGACGGCGCGGCGCACCGCTTCCAGCGCGACGGACAGCGAAATGGGGGAGCGGGTCAGGATCAGGTTGGCGGCGTCGTGGGCAGGTTCCGCGCGATGGCCGCGCAGCGCGGCGACGATGTCGGCGACGGTCTCGCCCGCATAGCACTCGTCGATCCAGTCTCGTTGTGCCATCAGCTCGCTCGCCGGCGGCTCGGCCGCATACGCGGACAGTGCCGCGTCGACGCCGTGGGCGATCAGGGTGTCCTTGAGTTTGCCGAGTCTGTCGTGCGGCACGTAGTGGTCGGCGAAACCCATCGCGATCGCGTCACCCGCGGCGAACGGGGCTCCCGTCAGCGCCGCGTGATGGCCGAGGAGCCCAGGTGCCCGCGACAGGATGTACGTGCCGCCGACGTCGGGGATGAAGCCGATACCGACTTCGGGCATCGCCATTTTGGTGGTGTCGGTGACGATGCGGTGGCTGCCGTGCGCGCTGACGCCGACGCCGCCGCCCATCACGATGCCGTCCATGAGCGAGATGTAGGGCTTCGGATAGCGCGCGATCTGCGCGTTCATCAGGTATTCGTCCCACCAGAACGAACTGGCGACGCTGTGGTCGCCGCGGGCGCTGTTGTAGACCTCGACGATGTCGCCGCCCGCGCACAACCCGCGCTCGCCTTCGCCGGTCAGCACCACCGCGCGGACAGCGTCGTCGTCCTGCCATTCGGCGAGCGTGCGGGATATCGCCGAGACCATCGGATGGGTCAATGAGTTGATCGCCTTGGGCCGGTTGAGGCTGATCAGGCCTGTTCCGCGGTCGACGGTTACTAGGACATCCTCGTTTTCACCCACGGATATGCAATGTAGAACGTCGTCCTGATTTGCCCGGCCTTGGGTAGGCTTTCCTGTGAACGGCCTGGGAGGTTTCCGTCGGGAACCGCACCGGGTGACGAATCGTTGAGAGTGTGTTCGTCAGAAGACGATCAACAGCACAGGAGAGGATCCGACGGTGCGGGAGACCAGCAACCCGGTATTTCGATCCCTGCCCAAGACGCAGGGTGGCTATGCGCAGTTCGGTACCGGAGCCGCCGGCTACGGTGCGCAGGCCGTACATGCAGACCCCTATGTGACGCAGTACCCCGATCAGCGGCAAGCCGGGGTTTCGCGTCCGATGACCATCGACGACGTCGTCACCAAGACCGGTGTCACGCTTGCGGTGCTCTCGGTCGTCGCCGTCGTCTCGTACTTCCTGGTCGCGGGCAACCCCGCCCTGGCCATGCCGTTTTTCCTGATCGGCGGGCTCGGCGGCCTGGTGGTCGTGCTGATCGCGACGTTCGGCCGTAAGCAGGACAATCCCGCGATTGTGTTGACGTACGCGGGACTCGAAGGGCTGTTCCTCGGCGCGATCTCGTTCGTTCTCGCCAACTTCTATGTGTCCGGCGCGAGCGCAGGTGCCCTCATCGGGCAAGCGATTCTCGCGACCATCGGTGTGTTCATTGGCATGCTCGTCGTCTACAAGACCGGCGCCATCCGCGTGACTCCTAAATTCACCCGGATGATCATCGCGGGCATCTTCGGTGTCGCGGTGCTTGCGCTCGGCAACTTCGTGTTGGCGATGTTCGGCGTCGGCGGCGGTGAGGGCCTGGGCCTTCGCGGCAACGGCCCGATCGCGATCATCTTCTCGCTGGTGTGCATCGCGCTGGCGGCGTTCAGCTTCCTGCTCGACTTCGATGCCGCCGACCAGATGATCCGCGCCGGTGCACCGGAGAAGGCCGCGTGGGGTGTCGCGTTGGGCCTGACCGTCACGCTGGTCTGGCTCTACATCGAGATCCTGCGTCTGCTGTCCATCTTGCAAAGCGATTGACGGACCACAATGACGAAAACCCCCGGCATACCGGGGGTTTTCTCTTTGACGCCCCATCCGCCGAAACTGCTCACAGATCGCGATTCATCCACAACTTGCAATCTGCCAGCAGACTCGGCGGGTGTTCTCGCACCACAGTCATCCAATGGCAATGCTCCACGGTCCTTTCGTTGGTAGTGAAGCAATTCAGCGCGGCTTGGTTCGCAAGCACGAGCTGCGGTCACGCTATCGCGCTGTCTTCCCCGACATCTATGTATGGACGAACGCCGATCTGACGCTGCACGAGCGCGCGAAGGCGGGCTGGCTGTGGTCTCACCGCCAGGGCATCATCGCGGGGTTGACCGCGTCGGGATTACACGGTGCGAAATGGGTCGACGAGGTCGCGCCCATCGAATTGATCTGGCCTAACGCCCGCCCCGCTCCTGGGCTCCGTACCTACGACTACCGGCTCCGCAGGGGCGAATCCGGCGAAGTCGACGGAATGCGCATCACGACCCCGGCACGGACGGGATTCGACATCGCTCGGCGGAGACCATTAGATGCGGCAATCGCAAACCTCGATGCGCTCGGCAAGGCCACGGCTCTGTCGGCGCAAGAGATTCTTCGGATAGTGAGCGACCATCGGGGCGCACGTGGGCTTCGCCAGCTTGAGACGGTGCTCGACCTTTACGATGCCGGCGCTGCGTCGCCGAAGGAAACGTGGTTGCGGCTGTTGGTGATTCGCGCCGGTTACCCGCGACCCCGTACGCAGATTCCCGTTCTGAGTCCCGACGGCCGCCGTCGGTATTACCTCGATATGGGCTGGGAGGAGATATTGCTGGCGCTGGAATACGACGGTGAGCAACATCGCGTCGATCCCGTCCAATATGCGTATGACATCCAGCGATCAGAGGATCTAGCGGAGTTGGGGTGGACGCGCCTGCGGGTCGTAAAGGAGAACCGCTCCGCCGATGTCCTGCGTCGACTGGAACGGGTCTGGCGCTCGAAACTGCTGACAGATCGCGATATTTCGTGAATTCGCGATCTGTCAGCAGTTTCGACGACGAAGGTAACGAGCTAGCTGAGCCGCTCGATGATCATGGCCATACCCTGGCCGCCGCCCACGCACATCGTCTCCAGGCCGAACGTCTTGTCGCGGGTCTGCAGGTTGTTCAGCAGCGTGGCCGTGATGCGCGCACCCGTCATGCCGAACGGATGACCCAGCGCGATCGCGCCGCCCGACACGTTCAGCTTGTCGAGATCCATGCCCAACTCGCGTGCCGACCCGAGCACCTGCACCGCGAACGCCTCGTTGATCTCGTAGAGATCGATGTCATCGATCGTCATGCCGGCGTTGGCCAGCGCCTTGCGCGTCGCCTCGATCGGTCCGAGGCCCATGATCTCCGGCGACAGCCCGCTCACACCCGTCGCGACAATGCGCGCCAGCGGCGTCAGCCCCAGCTCCTTGGCCTTCGCGTCGCTGGTCACGATCACCGCTGCCGCACCGTCATTCAGCGGACAGGCATTGCCTGCGGTGATCGTGCCGTTCGGCCGGAACACCGGCTTGAGCTGGCTGACCTTCTCGTAGGTGGTGCCCGCCCGCGGCCCGTCGTCGGTGCTGATCTGCGACCCGTCCGGCAGCGTCACCGGCGAGATCTCGCGCGCGAAGAAGCCGCTGTTGATGGCCTCCTCGGCCCGGTTCTGGCTGCGCACCCCCCAGTGATCCTGGTCTTCGCGGCTGATGCCGGTATGCAGCGCGACATTCTCGGCGGTCTGGCCCATCGCGATGTAGACGTCGGGAAGCAGGCCGTCCTGGCGCGGGTCATGCCATTCGTCGGCGCCCGCAGCCGCGTTCACCGAACGCTCCTCGGCGTCGCCGAACAGCGGGTTGTGTGTATCAGGCCACCCGTCAGAGGTGCCCTTCGGGAACCGCGACACGGTCTCCACGCCCGCGGAGATGAAGGCGCTGCCCTCGCCGGCCTTGATCGCGTGGAACGCCATCCGCGTGGTCTGCAGCGACGACGAGCAGTACCGGTTCACCGTCGTGCCGGGCAGGAAGTCGTAGCCGAGCTGGACGGCGACCGCCCGGCCGATGTTGAACCCCGCCTCGCCGCCGGGCTGGCCGCAGCCCATGATCAGGTCATCGAGATCGCGCGGGTCCAGCGACGGCACCTTGTCCAAAGCCGCACGCACCATCTGCGCGGCCAGATCGTCGGGCCGCATGTCGACCAGCGATCCCTTGCCGGCGCGGCCGATCGGTGAACGTGCGGTCGCGACAATGACGGCTTCACTCATGGTGGCTCCTGGAGTAGTGGCTTACTGGGAAAACCTAGCTGGCGGGCACCACGATGGGCGCGGGGACCCTCCCCTACGCCACGATCGGCGCGGGGACCCCAGTCGAGCGCCGCCACAACCGGCTCACCCCGCCGAGCCGCGACAGCAGCGTGCCTGCGTCGGCGGCCCGCGTCTCCAGCGGCGATGCCGGCTCGGTCGTATAAGTCAACTCTCCCAATGCATTACACAGCGCCGGCAGCAGCTGCTTGGCGGCCAACGCGTAGCCTGCGCCGGACGGATGGAACATGTCGTCGGAGAAGAACCGTTCCGGCGCCTGCCGGAAGTCCGGAGTCAGCAGGTCGGCCAGCGGGACCGGTACACCGCCTGAGGCCCGGACCGCGGCAGCCTGCGCGCGCGCCAGACGCAGCCCGCGAGTGCGGGCCACCGTGCGCAGCGGCTGGGGAATGGCGGTGATGACGCCGAAATCCGGACACGTGCCGACCACGACGACGGCCCCGCTGGCCCGCAGCCGCCGCACCGCAGCTCCCAGCCTGCGGGAAGACGCGCCCACGCCGTGGAGCCTGGTGATGTCATTGGCGCCGATCATGATGACGGCCGCGTCTGGTGGCGGCCCCGCGACGAACATCGCGTCGATCTGGCCAGGTAGCCCCTTGGAGGTGGCGCCGACGATGGCTTTTGTGCTCAGCCGGATTCGTTTGCCGGAGGCCTTCGCGAGGTTACGGGCGATGATGACCCCGGGAACTTCTTCGGCGGTACGGGCGCCGTACCCGGTCGCGGTGGAATCGCCGAACACCATCAAGTGCAGGTCGAATGGCACCCCGCGGTGCCAGCGCTCGACCGGGCCGCCGCCGGGGGTGTACACGCCGTCGGCGCGCGGGGGAATGTCCCAGGCCTTCGGTATGACGCGTCGGGCCTGGTCAGCCTGGCTGCTCAGGTAGGTGCGAGCTCCGATGTAGGCGGAACCTGTCGATGCGAGCGCGGCCGCGGCCGCAAGGGCGGCGGTCGACCGGCGCGATGCCCGGATCCTCACGAAACCAGTTTATTGATGAAACTTCCCGAGACCCGCGTGGCGGTGCGATTTGGGCCATCACGTTGCGGTATCAAGTCTGGTATCGAATAAGTTTCACACATTGTTGTATGGGCTATATATGTCAAGCTATGTTCACCGGGGATTGGCCGAGCAAAGGCCAGCCTCGGTCTCTACATCGGCGTAGGAAGTGGTGGCGATGACGGCACCAAGTAAGGTTCCCAGCACCGCGCGTGCTGCCGTTTATGCAGCTAAGCGGCTAAAACCCCGGAAGTTTCCCGTCAGTGACGGCGCACCTGTAGAGGTCGTCGAAGACGGTCCGAGCCTGGCAGGGCGGGCGCTCGCACTGGGCGCGATGCTCACGATCAGGCCGGCGCTGGCAATCGGCAGCCACGCCCCGCGTCTGCCGTGGCCGTTCGGCGTCGTGGACTTCGCGTGTCGCGTCCTCAAGCCCGCGCCGGGCACCGTGCGGGCGACGATCTCGCTGCCGAAGTGCAATGCGCAACTGGTCCGCGCCGCCGGCGTGCTACCTGCCGACGGCAACCACCGCGTGGTGCTCTACATGCATGGCGGTGCCTTCCTGACCTGTGGTGTGAACAGCCACGGCCGGCTGACCGAGGCGCTCTCGAAGTTCGCTGACAGCCCCGTGCTGGTCGTCAACTACCGGATGATCCCCAAGCATTCCGTGGGCATGGCGCTCGACGACTGCTATGACGCCTACAAGTGGCTGCGGCTGAAGGGTTACGGGCCCGAACAGATCGTCCTCGCAGGCGACTCCGCCGGCGGCTACCTCGCGCTCACTCTCGCCGAGAAGCTGCAACAAGAGGGGTTGGCCGGTGAGACGCCCGCAGCCATCGTCACGATTTCGCCGTTGTTCGAGATCGACAACGAGTCACGCGCCAACCATCCCAACATCCACTCGGACGCGATGTTCCCGCCGAAGGCGTTTCATGCGCTGGTCGAGCTGGTGGAGGCGGCTGCGTCGCGCAACATCGTCGACGGCAAGCCCGAGGAGGTCTACGAGCCGCTCGACCACATCGAGCCGGGACTTCCGCGCACACTGATTCACGTATCCGGCTCCGAGGTGCTTCTCAACGACGCCCGCAAGGCCGCCCACATGTTGGCGGCTGCGGGCGTGCCCGTGGAGCTCCGGGTGTGGCCAGGCCAGATGCACGTCTTCCAGATCGCGGGATCCGCGGTGAAGGAGGCCAAGCGGTCGCTGCGACAGATCGGCGACTACATCCGAGAGGCCACCTGGTAAGCGATTTCCCCGCCTGAGACGATGTGCGTATGCGCATCGCCCCGCACGTCAGTGAACTCATTGGCAACACCCCGCTGGTTCAGCTGAATTCGGTTGCCCCGAAAGGCGGCGGGAGGGTCGTCGCCAAGGTCGAGTACCTGAACCCGGGCGGCAGCTCCAAGGACCGCATCGCGGTGAAGATGATCGACGCGGCAGAAGCCAGCGGCGAACTCAAACCCGGCGGCACCATCGTCGAGCCGACATCCGGAAACACCGGTGTCGGGCTTGCCCTTGTCGCCCAGCGGCGCGGTTACAAATGCGTCTTCGTATGCCCGGACAAGGTGAGCGAGGACAAGCAGAACGTGTTGCGCGCCTACGGCGCCGACGTCGTAGTGTGCCCGACGGCGGTGCCGCCCGACCATCCGGACAGCTACTACAGCGTTTCCAACCGGCTCGTCGGCGAAATCGAAGGGGCCTGGAAACCCGACCAGTATTCCAACCCGATGGGACCCGAAAGCCACTATGAGACCACGGGTCCCGAGATCTGGAACGACACGGACGGCACGGTGACCCACTTCGTGGCCGGAGTCGGAACCGGCGGAACCATCACCGGCGCGGGCAGGTACCTGAAGGAGGTATCCGGCGGAAAGGTGCGCATCATTGGCGCCGATCCGGAAGGGTCGGTCTACTCCGGTGGTACCGGGCGGCCGTACCTCGTCGAAGGTGTCGGTGAGGACTTCTGGCCGGCGGCGTACGACCCGTCGGTGCCCGACGAGATCATCGCTGTCTCCGACGCCGATTCGTTCGACATGACGCGCAGGCTCGCCAGCGAAGAAGCGCTGCTGGTCGGCGGATCCTGCGGCATGGCCGTGGTGGCGGCGATCGAGGTCGCGGAGAAGGCCGGCCCGGATTCGCTTGTGGTCGTGCTGCTTCCGGATGGCGGACGTGGTTATATGTCGAAGGTTTTCAACGATGCGTGGATGTCGTCGTACGGGTTCCTGCGCAGCAGGCTGGACGGGTCCATCGAGCAGGCCACGGTCGGTGATGTGTTGCGGGGCAAGTCCGGTGCGTTGCCCGACCTGGTTCACACGCACCCATCGGAGACGGTGCGCGACGCGATCGGCATCTTGCGTGAGTACGGCGTGTCCCAGATGCCGGTCGTCGGTGCCGAACCGCCGGTGATGGCCGGCGAGGTGGCGGGCAGCGTCAGTGAACGCGAATTATTGTCGGCGGTGTTCGAAGGCCGGGCCAAACTCGCCGACGCGGTAGCGCAGCACATGTTGCCGCCGCTGCCGTTGATCGGGGCAGGCGAATTGGTCAGCCACGCGGCAAAAGCGCTTCGCGACTGCGACGCCGTCATGGTCGTCGAGGAAGGCAAGCCGGTCGGTGTGCTCACCCGCCATGACCTCCTCGGATTCCTGTCCGATGGAAACTCGCGCCGTTAGCCTGCCGAATCCTCGCAACTGCGGCTGAACACTGTCCGACAAGACGCGGCGCGGTTTTGCCGAAGGCCGTGCGGTAAGCAACTTCTCAGGTACATTAAGCACGCTTGATCCCAGCTAATGGAACTGGAAGGTGTCCATGACCGATCAACCGCCACCTCCTCCTGGAAATTACCCGCCACCGCCGCCTCCGCAGGGTGGGTACCCGCCGCCACCGCCGCCGGGTGGAGGCTTTCCGCCGCCGCAGCAGGGGGGCGGCTTTCCGCAGCATGGTGGCGGCTTCCCGCCTCAGACCGGACCGGCAGGGGCATTGCCGAAAGAGGCTTATACGCCGTGGGGTACACGCGTGTTGGCGTACATCATCGACTACATTCCGGTCCTCATCATCGAGGGCATCGGCTGGCTGTTGTTGATGGGTACCCGCGAAACCGCCTGCATCACCGACACATCGGAATATGACCTCGGCGAGTTCTGCGCAACGGGCGCATCGACCATCGGTCAGCTCTCCATCGGACTGGCCGG
>LZSH01000266.1 GCA_001665255.1 Mycobacteriaceae bacterium 1482268.1
CTGCCTGACCCGCGTCTCGCTGGCGTGCCGTGCCGACAATGCGCCCGCGATCCGGTCGAGCATGCGATTGAGCGCGGAGCCGAGCTGGCCGATCTCGGTGTGCGCGCTCGCCGGGTCGACCTTGACGATCGGCGTCGGAAGGCGAACCTCGCCGCGATCGAGCTCGAGATCGGCCACCTGCCGCGCGGCTGCGGAAACCGTTGACAGTGGCCGGAATTGACGCCGAATGATCAGAATGCCCGCGGTCGCCGCCGCGATGAGCGCAATGACTCCGACTATGCAGAACATCACCAGCACCCACAGCAGCGTGTCGTCCACATCGGAGGTCGGGAGCCCGACGACGATCGTCTCCTGCGGACCGTGCGAGTGATTGGCCACTACCCGGTAGCGACCCAGCCCGTCGAGATCCACCGTCGTCGGGCTGCGGCTCGGCGCAATCTTCGCCAGCTGTGCCGTTGCCCCGGAACTGATTTCGGCCCGCGCACCGTCAGCGGTGATGACGCCGGCGTCGATGGACACACCTTCGGCGATGACGGCGCCGACCATCCGCGCGGCCTGCCCGGGGGCGTTGAGGAACTCCGGTCCGGGACCCTCGTCGTCACGGATGACGAGGTGCCGGGGCCGATCGGTCGGCATCTCGAAGGGCGGGCGCGGCATGCCGCGCGGCGGTCGGAATCCCGGTGCGGGCGGCGGCCCGAACGCGAAGATGGCCGCGGAGCGGTGGCCGGCCTCGATCACCTGCTGATCCAACTGATGCATCAGGAATCGTTGCAGCGCAAACTCAGTCGCAATTCCGACACTCGCGCACACGACCGCAAGCAGGGCTACCTGCGTGACCAGCAGCCGGGCCCGCAGCGACCACGTGCGGGGAGAACGGATTCGGGTCAGCATCCCCGGCGGATCAATGCGCGGGCTTGAGGACATACCCGGCACCCCGCAAGGTGTGGATCATCGGTTCCCGGCCGCTGTCGATCTTCTTGCGTAGGTAGGAGACATACAGTTCGACGATGTTGGACCGGCCACCGAAGTCATAGCTCCACACACGGTCGAGGATCTGCGCCTTGGACAGGACCCGTTTCGAGTTCCTCATCATGAAGCGCAACAATTCGAACTCAGTGGCCGTCAGCGAGATCGGCTCCCCCGCCCTCGTCACCTCGTGGCTGTCCTCGTCGAGTGACAGATCACCGACCACGATCTTGGCGCCGCCGGTCTCGCTGGCCACGCCGGTACGCCGTAGCAGAGCACGCAGCCGCAACACGACCTCTTCGAGACTGAAGGGCTTGGTGACGTAGTCGTCGCCGCCTGCCGTCAACCCCGCGATGCGGTCCTCGACCGAATCCTTCGCGGTCAGCAGCAGCAACGGCAGATGCGGTATCCGTTCGCGCAGCTTGCGCAGCACGTCGAGGCCACTCATGTCCGGCAGCATCACGTCGAGGACCACCACGTCCGGCGGAGTCTCTTTGGCGAGCGCGATCGCCGTCGCGCCGTCGCCCGCAGTCTGGATGTCCCAGCCCTCATAGCGCAGCGCCATCGACACCAACTCGGCAAGGACGGGTTCGTCGTCGACGACCAGCACATTGATCGGATTCCCGTCGGCCCGGCGCATCACGACGCGTTCAGGTTCGTTCGCGTTCACACAGTTCCGTTCGGAGAGGCACGCCGCCCATTATCAGGGGCCGCCGTTAGCCCACACTGTGCCGTTTCTGTGTGCAGGCTGTGAGAATCCACTACCTATGCGGTACCGATACCGCTCACAGCCGACACACAAGTCACCGCTGCACAGTGGGTCCGTGACGGATAGCGCAAACAACTCCCCAAACGGCCGGTGGGGCGCACGCCAAACTGTGGCGGCTGTTGCCGTGGCCGCAACGATCGGCGGGCTCGGCGGCGCCGCGATCTATGCCGCGACCCAGGGGTCCGCACACTCCATGGGCGGCGGGATGCGGGGCGGCGGACCGATGCACGGCCCAGGCCAGGGCGGCCCGCCCCCACCGGCCGCCGTCCAGCCGGCCCCCGCAGGCGCTTTGCACAGCGAGTACGTGGTGGCCGACGGCCGCGGCGGATTCAGCACCAAGATGACCCAGACCGGCACGGTGGACGAGGTCACCCTGACATCGATCGTCGTGCGCAGCGACGACGGGTACACCCAGATCTACGCGTTTCCCCCAGGCTCCGCGGCCGCGAACCCCGCGGTGAAACCCGACGAGACGGTCAGCGTGGAGGCAACGCGCACCGGGGCGACGGTGACCCTCAACAGCATTGGTGAGGGCCCGCCGCACCGGAACTGACCGGCGCAGATTTACGGCCCGAAGCCCTCCGGTGGCTCGGCCGTCACCTCAGGAACCGCGACCGACGTCTCCGGTTCCTTTTTGGCCTTCTCGATGGTGCTGGTCTCGCCCAGCGTCATTTCCGGCCCGGAAACCACCGTTGCCGAGCCGCTGTCTTCACTGCTCAGCGCAAACGTCAACGTTCCCATCGCTACCACCGCGCTCGCGCCGACGGCAGCCGACACCAATTTCAGCTTTCGCGAATTCATGGTCGAGTACTCAGCTCCTGTCTCATGCTGCGGTAGGTCAGTGAGTTTCACCTGGGACGCCTGCGGCCGACGGACTCGGCTCCTCAGCCGCGCTGACATCGCTGAACGCCATTCCCAGGGCGCTCATGGCGACGACGGCTACGCTGCCGACCCCCGCGGATGCCAGCTTGAACTGCTGCGATCTCACTTCTGACCACTCCGTTTCGAATATTTGGTCAGCCGTCCAGTCCAGCCGGACGGCCGGTCGAACAGTGTGAAAAAGGGATCGCCGTCGATCCCTCCGGCTTACGGGTAACCGGAGGGATCGGGGACAAAACGTCAGCCGTGCGTCGGCTACTTGGCCGCCGCTTCCTCCTTCGGGAGGGGTGCAGGCCCCTTGATCGAGGGCACGGCCAGAGACGTGGCTTCGACGGTGGCGGCCTTGCCCGAAGCGGTCGTCGTGACGGCCAGCGTCATCTTTCCTACCGCGACTGCGTTGGTATCCGATGACTGCTGATGGAGGCTCATCGTCAGCGCGCCCATCGTCACCAACGCACCGCCACCGATCGCCGCGGCCAGCAGTTTCGCCGTGTTTCGGTTTGTCGGGTTCATCTCACACTCCAAATGTGAAAGTGCAGGTACGAGCCAGTGAACTCGCAATTTCTGTAGCCAGACTTAAAAGCCAGTGGGAAATCGCTAGCCACGCGCCGCCGACGCTTCACGGCCGCACAGGCGCGCATCTCATACCCTGTTGCGCATGCCTGCTGTGGGACCTCGCCGATGACGCGGTTCCTGACGCGGCGCCTCCTCAATTACGCCGTGCTCTTGATACTGGCGTCCTTTTTGACGTTCACGCTGACTTCCGTCTCGTTCAAGCCACTGGACAGCTTGGAGTCGCGCAACCCCCGGCCGCCTGACGCGGTCATCGCAGCCAAGGCGGCCGAGCTGAACCTGGACCGGCCCATTCCGATCCGCTACGTGCGGTGGGTATCGGGCGCCGTCCGGGGCGACTTCGGTACGACAGTGACAGGCCAGCCCATCTCCGCCGAACTGGGACGCCGCGTCGGAGTAAGCCTGCGGCTGCTGATCATCGGCGCGGTGCTCGGCACGGTCATCGGTGTCGTCATCGGTGCCTGGGGAGCGATTCGGCAATACCACCTCAGCGATCGCGTCATCACCGTGCTGTCGCTGCTGTTGTTGAGCACGCCGGTGTTCGTCATCGCGAACTTGTTGATCCTCGGGGCGAACGGGGTGAATTCGATTTTCGGGGTTCAGCTGTTCGAGTACATCGGCGAGACGTCACCCGATGCCGTCGGCGGTGGCTGGAACCAATTCGTCGACCGTGTCCAGCATCTGGTGCTGCCGACATTCACGCTCGCACTCATGGGGATGGCCGGCTACAGCCGCTATCAACGTAATGCCATGCTCGACGTCCTTGGTCAGGATTTCATTCGCACCGCGCGCGCCAAGGGTCTCACGCGAAGGCAGGCACTGTTCAAACACGGTCTGCGCACCGCGCTGATTCCGATGGCGACGCTGTTTGCCTATGGCATCAGCGGCCTGGTGACAGGCGCGGTGTTCACCGAGAAAATCTTCGGCTGGCACGGCATGGGCGAGTGGGTAGTGCAGGGCATCGCAACACAGGACACCAACATCATCGCCGCGATGACGGTGTTCACCGGCGCTGCCGTGCTTTTCGCCGGCCTGCTGTCCGACGTCATCTACGCCGCGCTCGATCCGAGGGTGCGCGTGACATGACCGAACCAGTCACCACCGACTCTGCGACCGCGGCGAAGTCCGGTCTGGACACCCACGAGTTCGCCTCCCGACGAACTCTGGTGTGGCGCAGGTTCTTACGCAACAAGCCGGCAGTTACTTCCCTGGTGTTGCTGGTCGTGTTCTTCGTCGGCTGCTACGCGCTGCCGCCGTTGCTGCCCTACAGCTACACCGACCTGGACTACTACGCGCTGCAACAACCGCCGAGCCCGCGGCACTGGTTCGGCACCAACGCACTGGGTCAGGACCTGCTGGCGCTCACACTTCGCGGCATGCAGAAGTCGATGCTGATCGGCGTCTGTGTCGCACTGATCTCCACCATCCTCGCCGCGACGGTCGGAGCGATCGCCGGCTATTTCGGTGGCTGGCGCGATCGGCGACTGATGTGGCTCGTCGACCTGTTGCTGGTCGTGCCCAGCTTCATCGTCATTGCGATCGTCACACCGCGGCTGGGCTCATCGGATCGCGTTTTCTGGTTGATCGTACTGTTCTCGGTTTTCGGATGGATGATC
>LZSH01000267.1 GCA_001665255.1 Mycobacteriaceae bacterium 1482268.1
GGCGCGGGGCCAACAGCCGGTTGCCGGTCAGCTATTCGCGCAAGGTGTTCATACCCGTCACCCATCTGTGCCGCGACACCTGCCACTACTGCACCTTTGTCACCGTCCCCGGCAAGCTTCGCGCCGAGGGGGCCGGCATGTACATGGAGCCTGACGAGATCCTCGACGTCGCCCGTCGCGGTGCGGAATTGGGATGTAAAGAAGCGCTTTTCACGCTCGGCGACCGGCCCGAAACGCGATGGGACGAAGCCCGCCAGTGGCTCGACGAGCGCGGGTACGACTCGACGCTGGACTACGTGCGGGCGATGGCCATCCGCGTGCTCGAGGAAACAGGCCTTCTACCGCACCTGAACCCGGGTGTCATGACGTGGTCCGAACTGTCGCGACTCAAGCCCGTCGCACCGTCGATGGGAATGATGCTGGAAACCACGTCGCGGCGGCTGTTCGAGACGAAAGGCCTCGCCCACTACGGAAGCCCGGATAAGGATCCCGAGGTCAGGCTGCGGACCCTCGACGACGCCGGGCGGCTGTCGATCCCGTTCACCACTGGCCTGCTGGTCGGAATCGGCGAGACGCTGACCGAGCGCGCCGAGACACTGCATGCGATCCGCAAGTCGCACAAGGAGTTCGGCCACGTCCAAGAAGTGATCGTGCAGAACTTCCGGGCCAAGGACCACACGGCGATGGCGTCGACCCCAGACGCGGGAATCGACGACTTCCTGGCGACCATCGCTGTCTCTCGGTTGGTACTCGGGCCGAAGATGCGCATCCAGGCGCCACCGAATTTGGTCTCGCGCGACGAGTGCCTCGCCCTGATCGGCGCGGGCGTCGACGACTGGGGTGGCGTGTCACCGCTGACTCCCGATCACGTCAACCCCGAACGGCCCTGGCCCGCACTGGACGAACTGGCCGCCGTGACCGAAGAAGCGGGTTATGACCTCGTGGAGCGGTTGACTGCCCAGCCGCCGTATGTCCAGGCCGGCGCGGCGTGGATCGACCCGCGGGTTCAGGGACACGTCGCGGCCCTGACCGATCCTGACACCGGATTTGCGTTGGACGTCATCCCCGTCGGCCGTCCCTGGCAGGAACCCGACGAGGCGTCTGAGTCGCTCGGCCGCATCGATTTGCATTCAGCGATCGACTCCGAAGGGCGGCTGACCACCACGCGCAGCGACCTGAACAGCGCGTTCGGTGACTGGGAATCCATCCGGGAGAAGGTGGGGGAGTTGGCCGCCCGCGCTCCCGAGCGCATCGACACCGACGTGTCCGCGGCACTGCGCTCCGCCGAGCGGGACCCCGCGGGATGCAGCGACAACGAGTACCTGGCGCTGGCCACCGCAGACGGCTCTGCCCTGGAAGCCGTTTCGACGCTGGCGGATTCACTGCGCCGCGACGCTGTCGGGGACGACGTCACGTACGTCGTCAACCGCAACATCAACTTCACCAACATCTGCTACACCGGCTGCCGGTTCTGCGCATTCGCTCAACGCAAGGGCGACGCCGACGCCTACTCGCTGTCCACCGACGAGGTGGCCGACCGCGCGTGGGAAGCACACGTCGCGGGGGCGACCGAGGTCTGCATGCAGGGCGGCATCGACCCCGAATTGCCGGTCACCGGATACGCGGACCTGGTGCGCGCGGTGAAGCAGCGGGTGCCGTCGATGCACGTGCACGCGTTCTCGCCGATGGAGATCGCCAACGGGGTCACCAAGAGCGGGTTATCCATCCGAGAGTGGCTGATCAGCTTGCGCGAGGCCGGCCTCGACACCATCCCGGGGACCGCCGCCGAGATTCTCGACGACGAGGTCCGCTGGGTGCTCACCAAAGGCAAGCTGCCCACGTCGATGTGGATCGAGGTCGTCACCACTGCCCATGAAGTGGGGCTGCGTTCGAGTTCGACGATGATGTACGGCCACGTCGACACCCCGAGACACTGGGTCGGACACCTCCGTGTGCTGCGTGACATCCAGGATCGGACCGGCGGTTTCACCGAGTTTGTGCCGCTGCCATTCGTGCACCAGTCGTCGCCGCTGTACCTGGCGGGCGGGGCGCGTCCTGGCCCGACGCACCGCGACAACCGGGCCGTCCATGCCCTCGCCCGAATCATGCTGCACGGCAGGATTTCTCACATCCAGACCAGTTGGGTGAAACTCGGCGTGGAGCGCACTCAGGTGATGCTCAATGGCGGGGCGAACGATCTGGGCGGCACGTTGATGGAAGAAACCATCTCCCGGATGGCCGGCTCGGAGTTCGGTTCGGCGAAGACGGTCGAGGAACTCGTGGCGATCGCCGAAGGTATCGGACGACCCGCCCGCCAGCGCACCACCACCTACACAGTGGCGGCCTGACTCTCCCAGAAATGCGGCTCGCCGCCGGAATTCACGCGCGGGCGGTGAACCGCGTGTCAGGCTCGGAACGTATACGGTAAGTGAAGCCGTCCCGAGTCCAGGAGTTTGCGCCTTGACCACCTTGTTCGGTTTGCCTGCCCACGCCCTTCTGAATCACACCATCGTCGTGCTCGCACCGCTGCTCGCGCTGCTCGAAATACTCTGCGGCCTATGGCCCGCCGCGCGCCGGCGACTTGTGTGGTTCAACCTTGCACTCGCCGTCGCAGTCGTGGTGTTGACGCCGTTGACGGTGTCAGCGGGCGAGTGGCTGTACAACCAGCAGCCCCAACACGCGCCGGTTCTGGAACTGCACGAGGAACGCGGCCAGTGGGCGATCTACTTCGCGATCGGGCTGCTGGTGGTGGCCATCGTGCAAGCGGTCCAGCACCGGATCGAATCGCGATCGCCTGAGCCGAAGCGGGTACTGGCGGTGGTCGCCGCGGTGCTCGCCGTTGTGATCGGCGGATGGGCGACCTTCGGTGTCGTGCTGATCGGTGACGCCGGTGCACAGGCCGTGTGGGGAACCCGGGAATAGAATCGGACTGCGGTCCGCTTCTTCTCTTCGAGGCGTCGGAAAGGCCGATGCCATCACACGAGGAGATTCACATGACCGTACCCACCGCGACCACCCAGCTCAGCGCCGGTACATGGAGCATTGACTCCGTCCATTCGTCGATCGCGTTCTCGGTACGCCACCTGCTCGTGAGCAAGGTGCGCGGCAACTTCAACGACTTCAGCGGCGCCGTCGTCGTCGGCGAGGACGGGACTCCTTCTGTGACTGCGGAGATCGCTATCGACTCCCTCGACACCCGCAACGAGCAGCGTGACGCCCATCTGAAGTCGGCCGACTACTTCGACGTCGAGCAGTACCCCACCGCGACCTTCACCTCCACCGGCGTGCGTGAGAACGGTGACGACTATGTGCTGGACGGCGACTTCACGCTCAAAGGCATCACCAAGCCGATCACCCTCGAGCTCGAGTTCAACGGCGTCAACCCCGGCATGGGTCACGGCGAGGTCGCCGGGTTCACCGCGTCGGTCGTGTTGAACCGCAAAGACTTCGGCATCGACATCGATATGCCCCTGGAAACCGGTGGCGCGGTCGTCGGCGACAAGGTCACCATCACGTTGGAGATCGAGGCCGTCAAGCAAGCGTGACGTGCACGTTGGGTGTACCGCGAGCGTGCGCAAAGTACTGAAATGCCGCGGCGTGTCGTGTGCAAACACGCACGCTCGCGGGATTAGGCGTTAGAGGCGGGCGGCGAGTTCGGTGCCCTGCTTGATCGCCCGCTTGGCATCGAGCTCGGCCGCCAACTCCGCCCCGCCGATGATGTGCGGCTCAATACCGTTGCGCCGCAATCCGTCTTCGAGGTCGCGCACCGACTCCTGCCCGGCGCAGATCACGACGTTGTCGACGTTGAGCACGTGCCCGCGGCTGCGGTCGGGTCCGAAGCTGATGTGCAAACCGTCGTCGTCGATGCGTTCGTAGTTCACGCCTGACAGCTGCGTGACGCCCTTGGCTTTCAACGACGCCCGATGTACCCAGCCCGACGTCTTGCCGAGTCGCCTACCCTGCGGGCCCTTCGTGCGCTGAAGCAGATAGATCTCGCGGGCAGGCGGCGCGGGAATGGGCGTCGTCAGCGCGCCGCGCATCTCTTGCGGGTCGGCAGCGCCCCATTCTGATTTCCACTCTTTGAGGTTCAGTGTCGGCGACTCGTCGGTGGCCAGGAACTCGCTGACATCGAAACCGATGCCGCCCGCACCGACGACAGCGACCGACTTACCGACGGGCTTGCCCATGATCGCGTCGGCGTAGCTCATCACCATCGGATGGTCGATACCCGGGATGTCGGGCATTCGCGGTGCCACCCCGGTGGCCATCACGACGTCGTCGTATCCGGCGAGTTCGCCAACGCCGGCGCGCGTGTTCAGCCGCACGTCGACGCCGTGCTTGGCGAGCATCCGGCTGAAGTAGCGGATGGTCTCGCTGAACTCTTCCTTGCCGGGAATCCTTCTGGCCATGTCGAATTGGCCGCCAATCACATCACTGGCCTCGAACAGCGTGACGTCGTGGCCGCGCTGGGCGGCCGTGACGGCTGTCGCCAGACCGGCAGGGCCGGCGCCGACCACGGCGACCCGGCGGGCGCGGCGCGTCGGTAACAGCACCAGATCCGTCTCCCGCCCGGCTCGGGGGTTGAGCAGACACGACACCTTCTTGTGCACGAACGCATGGTCCAGGCACGCCTGGTTGCACGAGATGCACGTGTTGATCTCGTCGGCCGCGTCGGCTTGCGCCTTGGCGACCCAGTTCGGGTCCGACAGCATGGGCCTGGCCATCGAGATCAACGCGACGTTGGTGTCGGTGAGGATCTGTTCGGCGGCCTGAGGCATGTTGATGCGGTTCGACGCGACCACCGGGATGGTCACATGCTCGGCGACCGCGCTGCTGATGTCGACGAAGGCGCCGTTGGGTACGGAGGTGACGATCGTCGGCACCCGCGCTTCGTGCCAGCCGAACCCGGAGTTGATCATCGTCGCCCCGGCCGTCTCGACTTCGGTTGCGAGCGAGACGATTTCGTCCCAGCTCTGACCATCCTCCACATAGTCGGCCATCGACATGCGGTAGCAGATGATGAAATCGTCTCCGACGGCCGCGCGGGTGCGGCGCACGATCTCGACCGGAAACCGCCTCCGGTTCACCGGTGATCCGCCCCATTCGTCTGTCCGCTTGTTGGTGCGCGGGGCCAAAAACTGGTTGAGCAGATAGCCTTCGCTACCCATGATCTCCACACCGTCGTAGCCGGCCTCGCGCGCCAGCTCGGCACATCGAACGAAATCGCCGACGGTGCCGTCGACGTTCCGCAACGCACGCGGTTTGAACGGATTGATCGGCGCCTTGATCGCGGAGGCACTGACCGAAAAGGGATGGTACGCATAGCGACCCGCGTGCAGAATCTGCAGCAAGATCTTGCCGCCCTCGTCGTGGACGGCACCGGTGATCCGACGGTGGAGGCGCGCCTCCGACGACGACACCATCTGCGACGCGAACGGCAGCAACCACCCGGTGCGGTTGGGGGCATACCCACCGGTGATGATCAGTCCGACACCGCCGCGGGCGCGTTGCGCGAAATACGCTGCAAGCCGGTCGGTGTCGCGGGAGCGGTCCTCGAGGCCGGTGTGCATCGACCCCATCACGACCCGGTTGCGGAGCGAGGTGAAGCCAAGATCCAACGGCGACAACAGAGTCGGGTAGGGATTGGTCACGAGTTTCCCTTCAAGCTCGCCGCCACTTCGTCGAGCCATTCAATGGCGCTCTCTTCGGCCGTGATGCCACCGCGCAGAACGAGATATTGATGCAGAGCACTACCGGCGAGCACGCTCGGATCGGGGAACTGCCGCTTCTCGAATCCGCGATAGGTATCGAGGAGCTCGGCGCGTTCGGACCGAAGGGCGACGACCTGCTCCTGCAGTGCGTCGACGTCGCCGTAGGCAGCCGCACGGATCTTGATGGCCAGATCACGGGTGCGGTTGTCGGTCAACGAACTGCCCCTGCCCGTCAGCGGTTCGGCGATCCAGCGCGCGAGCTCGGCACGGCCGGCATCAGCGACGGTGTAGACCTTCTTGTCCGGCCTGCCCTGCTGCACGACGGGCGTGGCATGGACCCAGCCGTCGTCTTCCATCGTCCGTAGCGTCCGGTAGATCTGCTGATGGGTCGCGCTCCAGAAGAACCCGATGGAGCGGTCGAACCGGCGCGCCAACTCGTAACCCGAGCCGGATTGCTCGGACAGCGAGACCAAAATCGCGTGCGGCAGCGCCACCCGGGCAGGGTAGATCCTTTCGACGTCGATATGCAACTTGTTGCACTGCACCAACGCGCAAAGAGGCGTGCCGGGTAGGACTTTGTATATGCAACGTCTAGTATCAGTAACCAACGCGTCCACCCCAGCGGTGGGCGCATAAAGTTAGGGCAGGCTGACAAAGACTCCCGGATATCCACGTCGGATACTGGGACGACTTTCGGCAGGCCCGAACCACAGGCAGCCCCATTGATCAGGTTGATCGAGAGGACTCGAGGAGCACCCAGGTGACGTACACGATTGCCGAACCCTGCGTCGACATCAAAGACAAGGCGTGTATCGAAGAATGCCCCGTCGATTGCATCTACGAGGGTGCACGCATGCTGTACATCCACCCAGACGAATGTGTGGACTGCGGCGCTTGTGAGCCGGTCTGCCCCGTCGAGGCCATCTACTACGAAGACGACGTGCCAGATCAGTGGAGCGGGTACACCCAGATCAACGCCGACTTCTTTGCAGAGCTCGGGTCGCCTGGCGGAGCGTCGAAGGTGGGTCAGACCGACAACGACCCGCAGTCGGTCAAGGACCTTCCGCCTCAGGGTGAGGACTGACATAACGGCTCGACCCGACGTCGTTCGCCGCGGCATCTCTGCGGGGCTGCCGGTATTTCCGTGGGACACCCTTGCTGACGCGACGGCGCTCGCACGCGCGCATCCCGACGGCATCGTCGATCTGTCGGTCGGAACCCCGGTCGATCCCGTGGCACCGGTCATCCGCGAAGCCCTGGCGGCGGCGAGTGGCTCGCCGGGTTACCCGACCACGGCAGGTACTCCGGCGCTGCGCGAATCGGCGGTACGGGCGTTGCGCCGTCGCTATGGCATCACCGACCTCGGTGTTGACGCCGTGTTGCCGGCGATCGGCACCAAGGAACTGATCGCCTGGTTGCCCACGCTGCTTGGGCTGGGACCAGAAGATGTGGTGGCCGTGCCCGAATTGGCTTATCCGACATATGAAGTCGGCGCGCGGCTGGCGGGCGCGCGGGTGCTCCTTGCCGACTCGCTGACCCAGCTGGGTCCCCGGTCGCCTGCCCTGATCTATCTCAATTCGCCAAGTAATCCGACAGGCGCGGTGCTGGGCCCCGACCACTTGCGCAAGGTCGTCGGTTGGGCCCGTGACCGGGGCGTCGTCGTCGCCTCCGATGAGTGTTACCTCGGTCTGGGCTGGGATGGCGAACCCGTTTCCTTACTGCATCCCTCGGTCTGCGACGGCGACCATACCGGCCTGCTGGCCATTCACTCCTTGTCGAAGACATCCTCGCTGGCCGGGTACCGCGCCGGTTTCGTCGCCGGCGACCGAGCCCTGATCGCCGAGCTCCTTGCGGTGCGCAAACACGCGGGGATGATGGTGCCGACGCCCGTGCAGGCCGCGATGGTCGCAGCTCTCGACGACGACGCGCACGAACTCGAGCAGCGCCGGCGATATGAGCGCCGTCGTGAAGCGTTGTTGCCCGCGGTGCGGTCGGCGGGATTTGAGGTCAACCATTCCGAGGCAGGGCTCTACATCTGGGCGACAAGGGGCGAGTCCTGCCGCGACACGGTCAAGTGGCTCGCCGAGCGCGGGATCCTCGTGGCACCCGGTGAGTTCTACGGACCGCGCGGATCACAGCACGTGCGAATCGCGCTGACTGCCACCGACGATCGAATCGCCGCTGCGGTCGCGCGGCTACGCGCGCAGTGACGTCGCTACACAACGTGTCGCCACGTCTTGCCGGACACCGCGTTGTAGATCGACACATTCGACACGCCGAATTTCTCGGCTAGTTGCCGCAAAGTCGCGCCGCCAGCATAGAGCGAGCGCAATTCTCTGACATTGGCGGCCGAAAGTTTTGCATTGCGGTGTCTTTCACCTTCAGAGCGCTCGCCGCCTGCCAGCGGCGTCCCGGCCCGCTGTCTGTAGTAATGCATTCCACAAAGGCCGCGCGCCCTGCATTTACGGTCGCATCCATCGACCGTACAGAGCTCGGGCAGCCCTCTTGGCCTCCCCATAACGTCAGAATGTTACGAGACAAAGCGGGGTCTTCTGCGCGGTTTTGCGAGCTGTTCGAAAATAGAAGTCGGCGACCCAATCATTTGCTTAGGCAAATAAAAGTCTTTCACCGATTGTCATTATGACGCCGTTTCGTGAGCAGTGGATGCTTCACGCGGCGCCGAACCTGCAATACCGTCGCGGCATGAGCGATTACGACGTCGAGGCCGTCGACCGCCTGCCGTTCACTACGCCGGAGAAGTCCGCGCGCTACCGCACCGAGGACTACCAGGGCGCAGCAGGCCTCAACTGGTACGCCACCGACCCGACGTTGCGCACCGCCATGGCCTACTACCTGACTCGGGACGAACTCGCCGTCGCCGAACCTCACCTGATGCGCATGGGCGACCTGATGGCCGGCCCCGTCACGCGATGGGCCGAGGAAACCGACCGCAACCCGCCTCGCCTCGAACGCTACGACCGGTGGGGCCACGACGTCAGCCGTGTCGTCATGCCGACTTCTTTCAACGAGTCGCGCCGCGCAGTGCTCGAGGCGCAGAAGGCACTACGCGATGACGTTCGTCGCGCAGGCATGAGCACGTCGCTGCCGCTGTTTGCGTCCAACTACCTGCTCAACCAGGCCGACATCGGGATGGGCTGTGCGCTCGGCACCGGTGGCGGCATGGTGAAGGCGTTGGTCGCGGCGTACGCACCACCCGATGTTCGCGATCATGTCCTGTCGAAATTCGAGTCGGGGGAGTGGGAGGGCCAGACGGCTCAGCTGCTGACCGAGCGCACCGGCGGATCCGATCTCGGTGCCCTCGAGACGACGGCCACACGCCACGGAGATGCCTGGCTGCTCAACGGGTTCAAGTGGTTCGCGTCGAACTGCAACGGAGAGGCGTTCGTCGTACTCGCCAAGCCCGAAGGGGCGCCGGACTCCAGTCGGGGTGTGGCGACGTTCCTCGTCTTGCGGACGCGCCGTGACGGCTCGCGCAACGGAGTGCGCGTGCGTCGACTCAAGGACAAACTCGGCACCCGCTCGGTGGCCTCGGGCGAGATCGAGTTCGTCGACGCCGAGGCTTTCCTGCTCTCCGGTGAAGCCAGCGAGGAGGCGGGGCCGTCCGATGGCAAGGGCCTTGGCCGCATGATGGAGCTGACGAACGCCGCGCGCCTCGGCATCGCGCTGTTTGCGTTGGGCAACGCGCGTCGCGCTCTGGTCGAGTCGTTGTGCTACGCCCGTCGTCGGCAAGCCTTCGGCGACGCGCTGATCGACAAGCCGCTGATGCGTCGCAAGCTGGCCGAGATGATCGTCGACGTCGAAGCCGCGCAAGCCCTGGTGTTCGACGGCGCCGGCGCGGCCAATCATCGGCAGCCGCGAGCTGTGCGCCAGCGCATCGCCGTGCCCGTCACCAAGCTGAAGGTCTGTCGGCTCGGCATCACGATGGCATCGGATGCGATCGAAATCCACGGCGGCAACGGCTATATCGAGGCATGGCCGGTGGCCCGACTGCTGCGCGACGCTCAGGTCAACACCATCTGGGAAGGTCCCGACAACATCCTCTGCCTCGATGTGCGGCGGGGAATCGAACGCGCGCAGGCCCATGAGCCGCTGCTGCAGCGCCTCCATGATGCCGTGTCGGTGTCTGACACTGATGACACGACGGCCCTGGTGGCGCGTCGCGTCGAGGATCTCGATGCCGCCGTGACCGCGTGGACCAAGCTCGACGGAGCGGTCGCCGAAGCCAGGCTGTTTCCCCTCGCGCAGTTCATGGGCGACGTGTATGCCGGCGCGTTGTTGACCGAGCAGGCGGCATGGGAAAGGGTCGAAAACCGTGGCGAGCGCAAGGGTCTCGTCGCGCGGCTCTATGCGCAGCGGTATCTGGCGGACCGGGGCCCGCTGCGCGGGCTCGATGCCGACGGCGATGAAGCGATCGAGCGTTTCGACAAACTTTTAGCCGGCGCCTTGACGCTCTAGTTCCCTTGCGCGAGCAGACGCAAATGCACGCAACACGCCGGAAAAATGGGTGCATTTGCGTCTGCTCGCCGGGAAAAATCAGCCCCGCTCGGTGGCGCGCAGGCCAAGGGCCAACACGAGCCGGCTGTCGGGATCGTCCAAGGACGTTGCCAATACCTTCTCGATGCGACGGATGCGGTAGCGCACGGTGTTCGGATGGACATGCAGTCGCTGCGCCACCGCGGCGATGTCGCCGAACCCGTCCAGATAGGCGGCCAGCGTCTGGGCGAGCATCGGGTCTCGCTCACGCAGATCGGGCACGCGGGGATCGACGAGTCTCTTCTGCGCGGCCACGTGGGCGACGATCTCGTCGAGCAGAACGGTGGTGTGCGCCTCGTCCAGCGATGTCACCTGTGCGATGGCGCCGGGATGCCGGTCGGCGCTGTCGAATACGCGGTCGACTTCGGCGCGCGCCGACGCCACGGCACTCAGCCCGGTCAGCGGGGCGGCGATGACGGCGCGCATCGTCAGGCCGAGTTCGCGTCGCAGCGCGGCGACCATGCCTTTCGCCCACGACGTCAGCGATGACGTCGCACCGATCTTCGGCAGCAGCACATAGACCCGATCACCGCTCGATGCGACCTGCGCATCGGCACGAAAAGCATTCGCGCTCAACGCGATTACGTTGGACGGTACCGAAGCCCCATCGCCGCCGCCGACGCCGACCAGGGCAGCGCGGCCGTCGGCAGCGATACCCAGTTCGCGGGCGGTCGCAGGGATGTCGGCGGACTCGTCGCCCAGTCCGAGCAGGTTGTGCAGCATCGCCGTGTGGGTCGACGGAGCCGCGGCCAACCGCGACATGATGCGTGCCGCCAGTACCGCACCGCCGCGAAGCACCTCCTCGACGTCGTCGGCCAGCGGCGCCGAACCCTGCTGCAACCAGACGGTGCCCGCGAAGCCGGACGCGCGCCGCTCGTCCACACCGGGAAGGTGGATGCCGACGGCCAGGCGCGGGCGCAGGCCCAGCTCGGGGCGCTCCGCGACACGGACGACCTCGCCGCTGGCCCGCAGCGCGTCGAAGATGCCCCACTGCCCGATCCATTCGAGGTGCTCGGGCGGACCGGCGCGGCCCAGGATGGTCAGCCTGCGCAGCTCGTCGGCCTCATCGTTGGACGCCGAGTAGGCGAGCACGTGCGACTGATCGTCCTCGATGCTGATCATCCCGTGCGTGCGCTCGGCGATGGACTGCGCCAGCGCGAACAGGTCGGTGCCGGATTCGCTGCGCGGGTCGCCGCGATCTCCGTGATGCTCGAAGGCGTGGTTGACCAGTTTGTACAGCGACTCCCAGCGGGCGCGCGGGTCGACGGCCACCACTGCGGTGCCCAGTGCGACGGCTTGGTTGACTGCCGCGGGCGACGGCTCTTTCACGAAGATGGCGGCAGGTGGCTGGAGGGGGAAGGTCGGACCTGCGCCGTTCAGCTGCCGGGCGATCCAGTCGACCGCCTCCGCGTCGGGCACGCCGAGCAGGAAGAACAGGTCCGCCGAACCTGCGCTGACAGCCAGGCCGAGACGGATGTCGTCGACGTCGACGAGTGCGACAGAGCCCACCGGCATGTCGAGCCCGCGCGGCGCTTCCACCAGCGTCACCATCGTGCGGTCGAGCGCGAGCAGCAACCGGCCGAGCGAGAGCCCTTCGCGATCCGCCACCGCACGCTCCTTTGTCCGATTCGACTATAAGTCTCTATTGTGATTGTTCGATCGACCATCGGTTGAGAATGTCGGGGAGCGGATCCTTACTGCATGGATGCCGTCACCGAGGTCCCCGCCGCGGCCAATGAGCCGGTCCACGATTACGCACCGAACAGTCCCGAACGCGCGCAGCTGGTTGCGGCGCTCGCCGAACTTGCCGAAGTTGCCGACGATCCGATTAATCTGCCGCACATCATCGGCGGCACGCACCGGATGGGCGGTGGCGAACGGATGGACGTCGTCCAACCGCATCGCCATCGCGCCCGGCTGGGCACCTTCACCAATGCCGAGCACGCGGATGCGACCGCTGCGATCGAGGCAGCCATGGCTGCCAAGGACGCCTGGGCCAACACGCCGTTCGACGAACGCGCGGCGGTCTTCCTACGCGCCGCCGACCTGTTGGCCGGGCCGTGGCGCGCGAAACTCTGCGCGGCGACCATGCTCGGTCAATCGAAGTCGGCCTACCAGGCCGAGATCGACGCGGCGTGCGAGCTGATCGACTTCTGGCGATTCAACGTCGGCTTCGCCCGAGAAGTGATGGCGCAGCAGCCCATCAGCACCCGCGGGGTGTGGAACCGTACCGACTATCGGCCGCTCGAGGGCTTTGTCTACGCGATCACCCCGTTCAACTTCACCGCGATTGCGGGCAACCTGCCGAGCGCGCCGGCGTTGATGGGCAACACCGTCGTGTGGAAGCCGTCGCCGACGCAGACCTTCGCCGCCTACCTGACCATGCAACTGTTGGAGGCCGCCGGTCTGCCGCCCGGTGTGATCAACCTGCTCGCGGGCGATGGCATCGCGGTTTCCGATGTGGCACTGGCTGATCCGCGGCTGGCCGGCATTCACTTCACCGGCTCAACCGCGACGTTCCAGCATCTGTGGCGCGAGGTCGGCAGCAACATCGACCGCTACCACGCCTATCCGCGATTGGTCGGCGAGACCGGCGGCAAGGATTTCGTGTTGGCTCATTCGTCAGCGCGGCCCGACGTGTTGCGCACGGCGCTGATCCGCGGCGCCTTCGACTATCAGGGCCAGAAATGTTCGGCGGCTTCGCGGGCATTCATCCCCCGGTCGGTCTGGCAGGCAATGGGCGACGACTTCCTCGGTGCGACGGCCGCGCTGCGCTACGGCGACGTCGCCGACCTGACCAACTTCGGCGGCGCGCTCATCGACGACCGCGCCTTCGCCAAGAACGTCAAGGCCATCGAACGCGCCAAGGGCGCCGCCGCTGTCACGATCGCAGTCGGTGGTGAATATGACGACAGCGAAGGCTATTTCGTCCGGCCGACGGTGTTGTTGTCTGACGATCCGGGCGACGAATCATTTTGCACCGAATACTTCGGGCCGATCCTGTCGGTGTACGTGTACCCCGACTCCGACTACGAGCAGATGCTCGACGTGGTGGACCATGGCGCCAAGTATGCGCTGACCGGCGCGGTGATCGCCGACGATCGCAACGCGGTGTTGCAGGCCCAGAACCGACTTCGTTTTGCCGCTGGCAACTTCTACATCAACGACAAGCCGACGGGTGCCGTCGTCGGGCAGCAGCCGTTCGGCGGCTCGCGTGCATCGGGCACCAACGACAAGGCGGGCTCTGCGCTGAATCTCTTGCGGTGGACGTCGGCCCGGTCGATCAAGGAAAACTTCGTTCCGCCAACCGATCACAACTATCCGCACATGGGGACGGAGTGATGGAGCTTTTCCACCGGGTCGCGCGTCCGGCGATCTTGGCGGCGAGCCGATCGGACAGGTTGCGACGCACGGCCGAGCGATTGCCGGCCACCAGGGCGGTGGTGCACCGATTCGTACCCGGGGAGACGATCAGCGATGTCTTGAATTCCGTTGCACACCTGCGGAACAGCCGTCGCATGGTCAGCATCGACTATCTTGGCGAGGACACCACCGAGGTGGAGGACGCCGAAAGGACCGTGCAGACCTATCTGGAGCTGCTCGACGCCCTCGGCGCGCGCGACGAGGGCGCCGGCCCGGTCCGCACGCTCGAGGTGTCGCTGAAGTTGTCCGCGGTCGGACAGGCCCTGCCTCGCGACGGCGAGAAGATCGCCCGAGACAACGCGCACACCATCTGCGAGCGTGCCCAGCGCATCGGCGCGTGGGTGACCGTCGACGCTGAAGACCACACCACGACGGACTCCACGCTGTCGATCGTGCGTGATCTTCGTGCTGAGTTCCCTTGGCTGGGCACCGTTTTACAGGCCTACCTGAAACGTACGTACGGCGACTGCGAGGAGTTCGCGGCCTCCGGTGCGCGGATCCGGCTGTGCAAGGGCGCCTACGACGAGCCTGCCTCGGTGGCTTATCGCGACAGCGACGATGTCACAGATTCTTACCTGCGCTGCCTTCGGGTCTTGATGGCAGGCTCGGGATATCCGATGGTGGCGTCACACGACCCGCAGATCATCGATGCGGTGGGTGCGCTTGTTCGCGAAAAAAACCGGGGTGTAACCGAGTTTGAGTACCAGATGCTCTACGGCATCCGCGATGCGGAGCAACGGCGGCTGGCTGAGGAGGGCAACCACGTTCGCGTGTATGTGCCTTTCGGCACGCAGTGGTACGGCTACTTCGTCCGCCGGATCGCCGAACGGCCTGCGAACCTGACGTTCTTCCTGCGTGCCTTGGCCGAGCGTCGCCGCTGAATTGGTCGGCCTCAGCCCCCGAAACTGCACACAGATCGCAACTGAGGGCGAAATCGCGATCTGTCAGCAGACTCGCGTGGTGTGAGCGGATGGCTCAGTGCCTGCTGACGAAGCGGCCCGACAACTCGCCGGTGACGCGCCGCGACGGCGACACAGCCGCAAACGCCCGCATGATCTTGGTTCCCATTCCAGGGATCACCTTGACACGTCCGGCCCGCATTGCGTCGTAGCCGGCCTTCGCCACCGGCGCAGCGTCCATGAAGTACCTGTCGAGCCGCGACGTGTCGCCGAGGCCCGCGGTGCGCATGAACTCGGTTCGGGTCGGGCCCGGCGCCAGATGAGTACAGGTGACACCCGTGCCGCGAAGGTCGTTGGCCACACACTCGGAGAAACTTCTGACGAACGCCTTGCTGGCGGCGTAGCCCGCTTCCAGTCCATGCGGAATGACGTAGCCGGCGATCGAGCCAACGTTCAGGATCGCTCCGCGACCCGCCTTGACCATCCGCCCGACGTAGCGGAGCGTGAGATCGGTTGTCGTGACGACATTCAGCTGAACCATTCGCGAAACCGCTTCAGGGTCGGAGGCCTGAACCGTCAGACCGAGGATGCCGACGCCGGCGTTGTTCACAAGGTACTCGACGTCGACGCCGAGCTCATCGACGCGTGAGACCAGGTCGGCCCCTGCGCCGGGTTTCGCGAGATCCATGGTGATCGGATCGGCGCGCACACCGTGGCGGGACCGCAGCTCCTCGGCCAGGGAGGTGAGCTCGGCGACGCTTCGCTCACTCGACACCACTACGACATCGACGCCGTCGGTCGCAAAAAGCCCTGCTAGTTCT
>LZSH01000268.1 GCA_001665255.1 Mycobacteriaceae bacterium 1482268.1
CGCCGATGACGCCGCGCAGCCGTGGATGTCGCTGCAACCAGACGGCAGCCGCGTCATCACGACGTTCGACGACACACTGACCGCGCGAATCGAAATCGACGAAATGGCGCGTTGTTCTCGAACTTTTCCGCCCGAACGTGAGTTTCGGCGAAAAGGGTGACTAGCGGGGCAGGCTCGCCCAGAACGCGCACTGGTGTGTGTCGTCGAACGTCGTGATGACGCGGCTGCCGTCTGGTTGCAGCGACATCCACGGCTGCGCGGCGTCATCGGCGCCGAGCGGGGGCCACTCCGGTTGACCGGCGGCGTCGGGCGACCCGTTGGTGATGAACCGGCTCCAATAGTCGAGCATCTGGTCAGACAGCGCCTGTTGCGCGCGATCGAGAGGTTCGGCACCGCCGACTTCGAATATGAAGCGCAGCTCCAGAGAATGGCTGGCGCCGACAGGAAAAGGCAAGGTGCGCATCGGCTCCGGCGCCGGCGCGTCGCGGTCGTTGAACTCGTAGGCGTACACCGGTCCCACCCGGGCCAGGGCATCGCTCATCCGCTCGTTGACGCACGCGAACACCCCGTCGGTGACCGCCGCCGAGTACGCCGAGGGCACGTTGCCGTCGTAATTGCTCAGCGGATAATGCTCACCGACCGCAACGGCGTTGGCGCCGAACGTATCTCGCAGCAGTTGCGGGTACTGCTCGGCGGTGAACACCTTCCCGAGC
>LZSH01000269.1 GCA_001665255.1 Mycobacteriaceae bacterium 1482268.1
GTGCCGTTCTTCGAGATGTGCCAGCGCATCCTGCCGGACGACGGACGGATGCTGCTGCAGACGATCATGGGACAACCGATGAGGCGCTGGGCCGATATAGGCCTTCGGGTGACGATGAGCGACGTGAAGTTCATGCGGTTCCTCGGCACGGAAATCTTTCCGGGCGGCGGCGTGCCATGTGACGACGACATCGTCGAATGTTCGACGGGTGCCGGTTTCAAGGTCGAACAACTGGAGTACTTGACGCCGCACTACATACGGACCCTCGACACGTGGACCGAACGGCTAAAAGCCGCCCGCAACAAGGCGATTGAGGCGACCTCGGAAGAGGTCTACGACCGGTACATACGGTATCTGACCGGTTGCTCAGATTTCTTCAAGCGCGGCATCAGCAGCGTCGGGCAGTTCACGTTGGTGAAGTAGACCCGCTCAGTACGCGCCGAAAACCAAGGCCACGTTGTGGCCGCCGACTCCGAACGAATTGCTGACGGCGTAGTGGTAATCGCTGCGTCGGGGCTCACCGGCGATGACGTCGAGTTCGATCCCGGGCTCGAGCTCGGTGACGTTCAGGGTGGGCGGCGCGACGCTGTCACGCAGCGCCTGCACCGTCAGGACGGCTTCGACGGCGCCTGCCGAACCCAGAGAGTGGCCCAATGCGGCCTTGGGCGCATAGACGGCGGGTGTGTGACTTCCGAAGGCACTGCGGATGGCACGCGCCTCGACCAGGTCCCCTTGGACGGTCCCGGCCGCATTCGCGTTGATGTGGTCGATGTCGGTCGGTGTCAGACCCGCGTGCCTGATCGCGTGGGTGATGGCTTCGCCGGCAAGCTCGCCGCTGGGATCGGGGGCGACGTCGTGGTAGCCGTCATACGTGACGGCCGCACCAAGGACACGGGCCAGAATGTCAGCGCCTCGTGCTTTCGCGTGTTCTTCGGTCTCGAGAATCATCAGGGCGCCGCCTTCGCCGAGCACCATGCCGTCGCGATTCTTGTCGAATGGGCGGCTGGCGCCTTCGGGATCGCTGTTGTTGGTCGACAACATGCCCAGCGCGGTGAACGACGCCACAGGCACTGCCTCGATCCGGGCCTCGACGCCGCCGCAGATCACCATGTCGGCGTCGCCGAACACGATGTGCTGCCAGGCCTGCTGAACAGCAGCGGCGCCAGTGGCATCGGAAAATACCGGCGACATGATCCCGGCCCTCGCCTTGAGATCGAGGCCGATCGCGGCGGCCGGCGCGTTGGGCATATGCATCTGCACGACCAGCGGCATCTTCCTCACCGCCCTCATGCCCTCGGCCTTCAAATCGTCGTAGAGGCCAACGAGTACCTCGGTGGAAGTCAGCGCTTGCCCCACCGAAACAGCGAGCCTCTGGGGATCCACCTCCGGCGAACCGGCGTTGGTCCAGAGCCGTCGACCGAGGACGGCCGCCATCTTCTGCATGTACGACATTCGGCGCACCTCGACGCGGGACAGGTGCTCGTCAAAGTCCTCCCGCAGTACGCCGCCGATCCGCACCTCGAAGTCGTACTGATCGACGAACGGCTTCTCGAGTGCCCTGATACCGCTTCGGCCGTCCAGCAGTTGTCGCCACGTCTCTTCTGCGGTCGGTGCGAGCGAGGTCGTCGACTCGATTGCGGTGACGACGACGTCAGGCCATCCGTGTCTGTTGGTGCTCGTCATAGGCCGCCCACTCTACGGCTGCACCGGAGTCCCGAAAAAGGGCAGACGTCACCTCATGGTGACGCCTGCCAGTCAGTAAGTGGTCTGGAACTATCCGGCGGCGAGTGCCTTCTTTCCGTAGATCCGCTCCAGCATTGCGGTGTCCCCGTGCACATCCATGCGCACGGTCTTGCCGTCGCGAATCGTCATGACATCGACATCCTCGCTGGTTTCACCCTCGATGGTGACTTCCGTGATGGCCGCCACCGTGTCTCCTTCGGCGATCAACCGTTTGACCGTCACGGTCGGCGACTTCTCGGCCAGCCGACCCAAGAACTCCATGACCTCGGTCTTTCCGTGGAAGGTGCCGCTGATGGCACTCTGACCCGGTTGCACCCATTCGATGTCGTCATCGAATACGTCCATCACCGTCTGGATGTCACCTGCCGCAAAAGCCGCGTAGCCCTTTTTGACGAGTTCCTTGTTGTTTTCCTGCTCGGACACTGTAAAGCCCCCTTCGTGCGCATCCGATTTTCCGGCCGCGATAGGAGTGGCCGGTCTGAGGAGTCACACGGGCGCGACTCCCGGATCAGTCCGACCGTTCGCCGCCAAGCACATTGTCGAACTCGGCGTGGGGCGTTTTGCAGGGATTCGCACGATTGATTTCGGCGCTGTTGCACAAGCAACCAGGTCTTAGGTGGGCCTTGCTCCCCCGGCTGGACTCGAACCAGCAACCCTTCGGTTAACAGCCGAATGCTCTGCCAATTGAGCTACAGGGGAATTGCTCTGCCCACGGGCTTCCGACCGCGGGCCGAGGGTTGACTTTAGCTTACGTGCGGGTGGGCCCGCCAATGATCTCCCGGCTGGGCACGCACCCCCCTTCGTGAGGCAGGATGGACGCGTCGCACCGTCGTCTGGGAGGGGACCCGTGTTCCGCTATGTCGCCGTATTGGCCGTCGGCTATGTGTTGGGAACGAAGGCCGGCCGGCGTCGATATGAGCAGATTGCGGGCACCTATCGCGCGGTCACCGACAGCCCGGCCGCCAAGGCCGTGATCACGGCCGGGCGCCGCAAGATCGCCAACCGGGTCTCACCCGACCCGGAAATGGTGACGTTGACGCCGATCGACGCCGAAACTGACGTGCTCGAGCCGCAGGCGGCGGCCAACAAAAGCGGCTAGTTGAGGCCCTTGTTGATGGTGGTGCCCGGCAGCATCGTGCCGTTTTGGTAATTGTTCGGGCCGTAGATACCCCATGGCGTGCCGCCGCTGATCGGCTGGCCATTGGAGTAGCCCAGGCACTTGCCGTCCTCTTTATTGCCGAACCACGCGATGCACTCGCCGGGATAGGCCTGCTGCTGCGTCTCGGCGGTCGTCAGAGTGGTTGCAGCGATGACCGGTCCCGCAGCCGCGGCGGCTGCAAAAGCGCTGACAGCGATCCACCGACTGGTCTTCTTCGAAGCCACCAACTTGCCTTTCACCTTCGGGCCTAGGGCGTCTACACCATAACGCGCGACAACGGGTTACGCAGTCAGGTCGTCCCCGCTGGCCTGTTCCAGCAGGCTACGGCGATATGCCTCCATCGCGACCAGGTCCCCGAACAGAGCGTGGTACTCGTCGCCCTGCTCGACCGGCGACATCCGCTGCAGCTTCGATTTGACCTCCGCGATCTGACGCCCGACCGCGACCTCCTGCAGACGAGCGAGCACTCCGCTGATGTAGCGCGGCAGCTTCTCGTCGTCATCGACGCTGATCGATTCCACCCCGAGCTCGTTGACCAGGCTCGCCGCCGCATCCGAACCCGTTTGCGCCCGGACCGCCTCGATCCATTCGCCGCCCGATGCTCCCGCCGAGGTACCGCCCGCCGCCGCGATGGCGCTGCGCACCGCCGCATACCCCGGGTGGGTGAAGCTCTCCGGCGTCAGCGCGTCGAACACCGGGCCGGCCAACGCCGCGTACTGCAATGCCGACTTCAACGCTTCCCTTTGCGGCCACAACGTCGGATCGCGCGGGTCGGGTCGCGCCACCGCGTTGGTTGGCGGGGCAGCTCTGCCACGCGGCTGTGGCGCTGCTTGCTTGCCGCCCTTTGACTGGTCGCGGACCCGGCCCACCACCTGGGCGACGTCGTTCCAGCCCACCCAGCCGGCCAGCTGACGCGCGTACTCGTCGCGCAGGGTCGGGTCCTTGATCCGCGCGACCATCGGCACGCACCGGCGCAGCGCGGCCACCCGGCCCTCGGCGTTGTCGAGGTCGTGGTCGGCCAGAGCGGTGCGAATTGCGAACTCGAACAACGGGGTTCGGCGTGCCACGAGATCGCGCAGGGCCCCGTCGCCATGTCGCAGACGAAGGTCGCACGGGTCCATACCGTCGGCGGCAACGGCAACGAACGACTGGCCGGCGAGGTTCTGTTCGCCGTCGAACGCCTTCACCGCGGCCGCCCGGCCCGCTGCGTCACCGTCGAACACGTAGATGAGCTCGCCGCGAAAGAAGTTGTCGTCCATCATGAGTCGCCGCAGCATCGCCAAGT
>LZSH01000270.1 GCA_001665255.1 Mycobacteriaceae bacterium 1482268.1
CGGCCACCCGCTCGAGCTTCATCGTGTCGGCGGTCGGCGTCATCTCGGCGTACAGATTGTTCTGGCAGACGAACACCATCGGCAGGTCCCACAGCGCCGCCATGTTGGCAGCCTCGTGAAACGATCCGGTGTTCGTCGCCCCATCGCCGAAGCTGACCACTGTCACCCGGTCGAGCCCCTTGCGCTTGGCCGCCATCGCGAGCCCGACCCCTACAGGTGGCCCCGCCCCGACAATGCCCGTCGAGAGCATCACGCCCTTGTCTGGCTTGGCGATGTGCATGGTGCCGCCCTTGCCGCGGCTGGCGCCGACGGTGCGGCCCATCATCTCGCCGTAGATCTCTTCCAGCGGAACACCTTTGCCGATCAGGTCGTGCAGCCCGCGGTAGGTGGTCACCAACTGGTCGTCCTCGCGCAGCGTGACACCCATCGCGGCGGCGATGGCCTCCTGCCCCCGCGACGGCCAGTACACGCACATGAACTCGCCGGTGCCGATGCCCTTGGACAGCCGATCATCGGCGGCCTTCATCAACGCCATCAACGCATAGACGCGCCGCTGCACCTCGGGGGACGGCGTCATTTCGGGTACGACCCGATTTCGTGGTAGACCTTCGGAATCGGTGGCGTCTGCATGTTCAGAAGTTCCAGCGAGGACATTCTGCCGCTCCTGCCGAGTTCACCGAGCCGGTCCACCACGGCGTCGAGGTCATCGCATTCCAGTTCGTAGATCGCGATGAACGGGCCCTCACCGTCGGTCGGCGCGAAGCGGCGCGCGGAGACGATACCGTCGACCGAGCAGATCTCGGCAAGGTGAATATCGTTGTACCACTTGTGATATTCGTCGACGCGGTCCGCTGACACCGGCCTGGTTTCCAGGTAGATGATCCCTCTGGCCATGGCCGCCCTCCCCTACACGCCTGCCCATGGCTTGATCTTGAGGAAGCCGCCCGCGTCGACGCGCAGCTGCTGGCCGGTGACGTAGCGCGCCGCATCGCTGGCCAAGAACACCACCGCCTCGCTGATGTCCTGGGGCTCCACGTAGGGAATCGGAAAACCCTGGATCACCGGGAAGACGACCTCTGCGTCCTCGCGAGTCGGATTCTGCAGGTCGGGCCGGAACGCCCGGTACATCGGCGGGCTGTGCAGCATGTCGGTGTTGACGTTGGTCGGATGTATCGCGTTGACACGAATCTGCTCAGGGGCAAGCGCATTCGCCAAGTCGTTCACATAATGCGCGACAACCTGTTTCGCGAAGGCGTAGCCGGCGCCGCCTGGGCCGCCGTCCATTCCCGCGGTGTTCGCTGCCGTGGCCATGAACGCCGCCACCGAACCTGTGGCGATGATGGATGCGCCAGCCTGCAGATGCTTGATGCTGGCGTGCACCAGGTTCATGACCCCGACCAGGTCGACGTCGACGGCGTCGACGAACGCCTGCGGCGGCAAGCCAGCAGTCAGCGGGCAGATGCCCGCGTTGGCAACGACGATGTCGAGCTTGCCGAACTCGGTGACGCCGCGATCGATGGCGGCCGACAAAGCAACACGGTCGCGTACGTCGGCGATCTCGGCGTGGACGCGCCTGCCCTCCTTCTCGACCAGCCGCGCTGTCTCGTCGAGGTCTTCGGGTCGGGCCAGCGGATACTCGTTGGTCTCGATGTCTTGGCAGATGTCGACGGCGATGATGTCGGCCCCCTCGGCTGCGAGCAACTGGGCGTGTGATCGCCCCTGTCCCCGGGCGGCTCCACTGATCAATGCGACCTTGCCCTCGACCCTGCCCATCGCCGCCTCCTTCGACAACCGCCGGCCACCGGCGGCCCGTCAGCGTCCTATCTCGGAAAACCCTATCCGCAGAAGTAGCTATACTACCTAAAATTATAAAGAAACCAATCCGGCCTCTCACGAACGGGACACCGTGGACTTTTCCTATCCAGCGGACGTGGAACAGTTCGGGAAAGAGCTGCGCACATGGCTGTTGGCACACCTGACCGACGACATCACTGATGCCGACCGGCGCCGCGGGCGCGACCCTGATGCCTTCAAGACGCTGCGGGCGTGGGACGCGACGGTGGCCGACGCCGGCTGGGGTGCGGTGTCATGGCCTCAGGAATACGGCGGTCGCGGCGCGACGGTCCTAGAGCAACTGGTCTATGCCGAGGAGACGACGCGGGCCCGAGCTCCGCTGCCGCTCAACGTGATCGGTATGAACAATATCGGTCCGGCCATCATGCAGTACGGGACAGAGACACAGAAGCGGACTCTGTTGCCCCGCATGGTGCGCGCGGATGACATTTGGTGCCAGGGCATGTCCGAGCCCGAGGCCGGCTCCGATTTGGCGTCGCTGCGCACGCGCGCCGTGCGCGATGGCGACGAGTTCGTCGTGAGCGGACAGAAGATCTGGACGTCGCTCGGACACCGGGCCGACTGGTGCCAGCTCTATGTGCGCACCGATACCGAAGCGCCCAAGCACAAGGGCATCTCCTGCCTCATCGTTGACATGAAACTGCCCGGAATCGAAGCCCGGCCGTTGGTGACGCTCAACGGCGCGGCCGACTTCGCGGAGGTGTTTTTCAACGACGTGCGGGTGCCTGCGGATGCCCTGCTCGGCCCGCTCAATGCCGGGTGGCAGGTCGCCACCACCACGCTGAGCCACGAACGCGCGGGAGCTGCCCGGTTGTATGCACAACTGCAGGTGCAGCTCGCCGACCTTGTTGCGGACCTGTCCTCTCACACCGTTGGCGGCAAGCCGGCACTGGAAGACGGTGCGACGCTGCACAGGCTCGGCGACGTCGCGGTTCGCATCAACTATCTCGAACTGTTATGCAAGCGGTCGATCTCGGCGATGCTGCACGGCGGTGACGCGTTCGGGTCAGCGAGCCTGGCAAAAAGCGTGTGGGCGGAACTGGGTCAGGACCTCGCCGCACTGGCCTACGACGTGCTCGGAGCCGATGGCACACGTTGGGTGGAGCGCAGGCTGTCGTCGCGCTCCCTGACGATCGCGGGCGGGACCACCCAGATCAACAAAGGAATTACGGCAACTCGGGTGCTGGGGTTGCCGCGCACATGATGCTCGAACTCACCGACGAACAGATGGCGCTGCGCGACGTGGTGCGCAAATACCTTGCCGAAAAGGCAAGTGTCGCCGCATATGTCCGCCCGTTACTCGATGACCCGACAGGCACCACCGACGACGTCTGGGGCGGCCTTGCCAGGCTCGGGGCAACGGGCGTCCTGGTGCCCGTGCAGCACGGCGGTCTCGGCATGACGATGGTCGAAGCGGGCGTCGTCGCAGAGGAGCTTGGCGCCGCGCTCCATCCAGGGCCGTGGCTGTCAAGCGCGGTCGCCGCTACGCGTGCCCTGTCGCGAATCGGCCGAGCTGATGAGCTGCTGGCCGGAATCGCAAGCGGGACAACAATAGCCACAGTCGGTGCGCTGAGCGGTGCGCGGCCCACAGCGGACGGTTCGAGGCTGCGGGGAGAACTCGCCGGGGTGCCCGATGTCGAAGCGGCATCGGTGCTGTTGGTGCTCGCCGACGATGCCGACGGCACTGCGCTGTACGCCGTCGATGCGTCATCCGAGGGCATCACAGTGGCGCCACGCCAGCACGTGGACCCGACGCACAGATTATTCGATGTCGCCCTCGCCGGGGTGACCGCGCGGCGGCTGGCCGACGCGCCCGCGGACGCGATCTCGGCGCTCGTCGACGATGTGACGATCATCCGTGCCGCCGATGCGCTCGGGGCTGCCACTGCCGTGATGAATCTCGCCGTCGAGTACGCGAAAGTACGCAAACAGTTCGGCCGGCCGATCGGCAGTTTTCAGGCAGTCCAGCACTTGTGCGTCGACATGTACGAGGCGGTGGAGCTGGCCCGTAGCGGGGTCATTCACGCGCTGTGGGCCGCCGACGCGGCCGAGCCGGTCGAACGTCATCTGGCCGCGGCGCGGGCCAAGGCCTTCGCTGGCCGGCTGACATCCGTCGGCGACACCGCGATCCAGGTGTTCGGCGGCATCGGCTTCACCTGGGAACACGATGCCCACCTCTATCTCAAGCGCCTGCTGGGCTGGAGCGCATATCTCGGCGCATCCGACCGCTACCTGGAAGAGGTCGGCGCGCACCTTGTCAGCAATCTCCATCGAAAGGTGTTGCAATGAGCCAAGTCCTGAGCGGCGTGCGTGTCGTCGAGCTCGCCTCATGGACCTATGTACCGTCGGCGGGTGCGGCGCTGGCCGACTGGGGCGCTGACGTCATCAAGGTCGAGGACGTCAAGGGCGGCGACCCGGGCCGGGCATTGGTCATCGGAGGGTTCACCCGCCAGAACGCCCGTGCCGATGTCGATTTCATCCTCGAAATCGGCAACCGGGGTAAGCGCAGCATCGGTATCGACCTCAAGACCGACACCGGCCGCGAGTACTTCGGCCGCCTGCTGGCGACCGCCGATGTGTTCCTGACAAACTGGCGACCGGGCGCACTGGAACGGGCGAGGCTGACCGTCGACGACATTCGCTCCTTCAACCCGACCATCATCGTTGCCCGCGGCACTGGCGCGGGTGTCCGCGGTCCGGACCGCGACAAGGGCGGGTTCGACGCGGCCACCTACCTCTCCCGCGGCGGCGTCGCCTACACGCTGACGCCGTTCGGTACCGAGACGCCGGCCGTGCAGGGCCCTGGCTTCGGCGATCTGCAGGGTGGCATCACCCTGGCGGGCGGGGTGTGTGCCGCGTTGTTTCACCGGGAGCGCAGCGGCGAAGCGTCTGTCGTCGACTCGTCGCTGCTCGCCCAGGCGATGTGGACGATTGCACCGTCGATCTCGGTTGCCGATCTGTTCGGTATCGACGGAATTCCCGGTGCGCCACCGGGTCTGGCGATCAACCCGCTGGTGAACCGCTACAAGACGCGCGACGGGCGGTGGCTGCAGATGGTGTTTCTGCAACCCGACCGCTTCTGGGCAGGCTTCTGCCAGCGGATCGGCCTGCCGGAGCTCGCGACCGATGAGCGCTTCGTGCCGTCGAGCAATCTCATCGCCAATGCGGAGGAGGCGTGCAAGCTCGTCGGTGAACGACTCGCCAGCGAGGATTTGGAGTACTGGCGTCAGGCGCTCGCCGACGAGCCGGGTGTGTGGGCCGCGCTCGCGACCCCGAAGGAGACGCTCAACGATCCGCAGGTGATCCCGAACGGCTTCGTCATTCCGAACGTCGACGACAACGGCGTCGAATATCAAATCGTCGCGGCACCGGTGCAGTTCGATGAGACTCCGCCGCCTGCCGCGCGCGCTCCCGAACATGGGCAGCATACCGAGGAGATCCTGTTGGAGCTCGACCTCGACTGGGATGACATCTCGGCCGCAAAGGACAGCGGCGCGATTCTGTAAGAGAAGGACAGCCACATGACACCGGAGCGGCGTGAGCTCGAATCGGTCATCTACGAACGGGAACCGCCCATCGCGCGGATCATCCTCAACCGGCCCGACAAGGCCAACACCAAAGACGCCAGCTTGGTGGGCGAAGTCGACGCCTGCCTGCACGAGGCCGACCGCGACAAACAGATCAAGGTGGTGATCCTCAAGGCCAACGGCAAGGGCTTTTGCGGTGGCCACGTCGCGAGGTGGGGTCCGGACGAAAACCCCTACCCGGATTTCGGGAACACGTTCGAGGACCTCTACAAGGGCACCGCCGACCTGTTCCTCTGGCCGACGCTGTATCTATGGGAGTTCCCGAAACCGACCATCTCACAGATCCACGGCTACTGCATGGGTGGTGGCATCTATCTCGGGCTGCTGACCGACTTTTCGGTCGCATCCGAGGATGCGACCTTCCAGATGCCGCTGGCTCAGAGCCTCGGTGAACCCGGCGGGCACACCATGATCGAGCCGTGGCTGATGATGAACTGGCACCGCACCATGGACTGGCTTCTGCTGGCGCCGACGCTGTCCGCGGCGGAGGCCCTCGAGTGGGGGCTCCTCAACAAGGTGGTACCGCGTGACCAGCTCGAGGACACCGTCGAGGAGATGGCGCGCAAGATCTCCCAGATCCCGCTCACGACATTGATGGCGGTGAAGAACAACGTGAAGCGGGCGTGGGAGTTGATGGGCATGCGTGTGCATCTGCAGGTGAGCCACATCGTGACGAACATGGTCGGCGCGGCCTCCGATGTGCAGGCCCGTCGCGCCGAATTGATTCAATCCGGCTTGACACCAAAGAATTTCATCGAGCGCGAGAATTCCCCCGGCGAACAGAAAGAAAGTTAGCGGCCCGCGGCGTGAAGGGCAGCCACGTAGCCGAACACCATCGTGTTTGCGATGCTGCCGCCCGCCCCTAGATAGGTGCGGCCCATCACCGTCGCGGTGATGTTGCCGGTCGCGTACAGGCCGTCGATCACCTCATCGCGATCGTTCAGAACCTGCGCATGCTCGTTGGTGACCAGACCCCCGCACGTCCCGACGTCGGCAGGAAACACCCGAACGGCGTAGTAGGGCGGCGTGTTCAGCGGGCCGAGAGCGGCATTGGGCTTGTAGCCGGGATCGCCGAGGCAGACGTTGTATGCCGACTGACCGCGCCCGAAGTCGGGGTCGAGACCAATTGCCGCAAATTCGTTGAACCGCTTGACAGTATCTTCGAGTGCATCGGCGGGGACATCGATTTCCTTGGCGAGATCGCGGATCGTGTTGGCTCGTAGGACGGCCCCCTGGTCGAACAGTGTTTCTGGCAAGCGGCGCCTGCGAAACGGATTGGCACCTGCGACATACCTGCTTACATAACCCTCGTCAAAGACCTGCCAGCATGGCACCGCCTTATTGGCGTACATCGCCTTGCCGACCTCAACGTAGGAATTCGCCTCGTTGCAGAACCGCTTGCCGGTGTTTTCGATGTAGATGGCTCCTGGTCGCTGTCGCCCGGATCCGAGCGGGCGTGCCGCTGGGTCTGCGATGAAAACCAATGGATACCACCAAGCCTCGTCGAGCAGATCGGTCTTTGCGCCCAAGTTCATCGCCGTCTGTAGAACTTCACCGGTGTCGCCGTCGTTCGCGATCGACCACTTTGCATCGTTTGGCTGGTCCCCGCTGTAGCGGCGGCGCATGTCGGCGTTGCGGCCGAACCCGCCCGCCGCGAGCAGGACTCCCTTACGCGCCTGGATATTGAGCGAGGTGCCGTCTCGCGTAACTCTGGCACCGACGACTCGACCGTCCTCCACTATGAGATCGTTCATCGCAGTGTTCGTCCACACCGGCGGCTTCCCGTCGAGATCGATCAGCACCTTGACCATCTGCCCGATGAGCGAAGCACCGTTGGTGAGCATGTCGCGACGGCGAATACGCGCTGCCCAGGTACGAGCAAGTACCCGTACTGCCACCGCGAACGCTCGCGGCGAGCGGTGGAAATATTGCACGAAGCGCTGCTGCTCGCTCGTCTTCACCACAAGTCCGCGGTTCCAAGTGGTAGCCATCCGCTGGATCTTGTCGCTCCAATTCCCCAAGGCGGCAGCATCGTACGGGACACCCTCTACCGAACGCCCCGCCGCATTGCCGCCCTTGTGGTTTGGGTAGTAGTCGCTGTACCCGGCGCACCGCACTAGCCGTACACCCTTGCCCACCAGGAAATCGATCATCTGGAAGCCCGCCGTCAGGAACATTTCGCGGCGGGCGGGCGACGATGCCTCGCCGATATCGCCGACGACGTCGTCGAAGTACGCCAGTCCGTCCTCGTAGGAATCGGGGATACCCTGCGCCCGCATCAACGGATTGTTCGGCAGCCACACCATGCCGCCCGACATTCCGGTCGAACCGCCGAGAAGATCCTGCTTTTCGACAACAAGGGGCTCGATGCCGGCATCGACGGCGGCCAACGCCGCGACCATTCCCCCGCCGCCGCTTCCCGCGATGAGAAGGTCGACCGACTTGTCCCAATTCATGAGGCGGGCACGGTTTCGGTCAGGCCGAGATCGACTACCGGCACGTCGATGGTGGTGTTGGTCTTCTGAATCGCCGGGGTCAAACGCTCGTAGGGCAGGCCTGCGAGGAAGCCATCGATAACCCGCTCGAAGTTGGAGATCAGGCCTTCGATCCGGTCTGACAACCGCATGTACTCGAATCCTTTTGCGTGCAAACCTTTTTGTTGCCGCGGCAGGTTTGAGAAATCCTGGGCGGGGATCATCGGCCAGCTCGGGTCGTCCGGGGCGAGCGGCTCGGGCGGAGTGGGTCTCCCCTGTGATCGGTCGTCGGGGTAGCGGGTGAGCGACCACACTTCGAACAGCGTCTGTTCGGGCCCGAGCGGCCGGATGCGGTACGACGAGGCGCTGCTGTACTGCGGCAGCAGGAAGTAGTGCGGGAAACAGAACCCGATCGGTTCCAGCACGCCGCGACGCTCGAGGTCGTTCAGGTCGGGAAAGTTGCAGCCGCGGGCGCGGTGCCAGTTCGTCACCGCGTCGTTCACCGCGCCGCGCCAGGCCGCCATCGCCTCTGCCGGGTCGTCCGGCAGCGACATGTTCTGCAGCCCTTCGGCGATCCGCACGTCGTTCTCGTGGGTCATTCCGCCCATGCCCGAACCTAATGTGCGCATGAAATACAGGCTCGTCTCGATGAGCGGGTGAACCTTCGGCGAATCCGGGCTGTGCGCCGAGGGCAGCAGTTGCGGATGGGTCTGCGGGACGTGGTAGCCCTCCATGAAGGCCGCCGTGGCCAGCTTCCAGTTCACCGGCAGCAGACACGACTTCCACCACTCGACGCGCAGCTGGGCGACGTTCCATTCGTCGTGCTTGGACGCGAAGGGCTCGATGCAGTCCCGCAGCGCGGGAACGTCGTCATCGAGGACGATCCACGCGCACCCGCCCCAGAGCTCGCACCTGACCGGTGCCAGCGCGAGATCGTCTGCACACAGGTTGTTTTCGTCGAACTCCTCGGACCGCAGGACAAACGTGCTCTTACCGTCGAGACCCCAACACCATCCGTGGAACGGGCAGACGAAGCTACGGCGCGTTCCGCCGCCTTCGACGAGTTTCATGCCGCGGTGCCGACACGAGTTGTAGTAGGCGCGGACTGTCGAGGGGTTGACCCGCACCACGATGATCGACTGGTCGAGGATCTCGTATTCGATGTAGTCGCCGGGATTGGGGATCTCCTCGAGCCGACATGCCATCTGCCAGACGCGTGGCCAGAAGAGTTCGGTCTCCAGCGCGTAGAACTCCGGGTCGTAATACCGCTGCTTGGGGATTCGATCCACCGATTGGACCGCCCACGGCACCGGAAGCGGCGTCCAGTCCACTGTGGTCACTCTGCTCACCCTTCATCGGGGCCAGGTCTCTAAAATAGCAAAAATAGCAAGTCAGGCCGAGCAGCAATCACACCTTCTCTAACTACCGGTGACGGGCGACTAGTTGAGCCCGTAGAAGCGCTGCGCGTTCAGGCCCGCGATTTTTTCGCGCGTCTGCTCGCCGATGTCGGGCCGGGTACGCAAATGCTTCGTGCTTTCCGGCCACTCGCCATCCCAGTGCGGATAGTCGCTGGCGAACATGATGAAGTCGTCGCCGAGAACCTCAATGACCCCGGGCAGGATCGGTTCCTCCGGCTCGCAGGTCGCCCAGATGTTGCCTGCCTCCAGGTACTCCTGCGGATCTCGCTGCCAGCCGCCCTCGATCCAGTGGCCGCGCTTCTCGAAATGCTCGTGGAGCCGGTCGATGAAAAACGGCACCCAGCCGACACCCGCTTCGAGAAAGGCCACGCGCATATCGGGGTGCCGATCGAAGACGCCGCCGGACACGAGCGCGGTCATCGCGGTCATCTGGTCGAAGGGGAAGCTGATGCAGTGCACCTGAATGTAGTTGGTGAACCGGTCGACCCCGATCTTCGGCAGGTGTACACCGGGCGCGCCGTGAATTCCGAGCGGCATCCCGAGCTCGACCGCGGCCGCATAGAACGGGTCGAGATCAGGATGGTCGAGATTGCGCGTCTTCAGCGCCGGCGGAATGTGGGTGGCCACCAGACCGATGGCCTTCGCCTCATGCATGATGTCGATCGCCACATCGCCGTGTTCGATCGGCGTGACGGCGATGCCTTGCAGCCGGCCATTGGACGACTTGCAGTAGTCGGCGATCCACTCGTTGTAGAGCCGCGCGAAACCCGCTGCAAACTCAGGATTTTCGAGCGTCGGCGTGCAGAGTCCGAGGCTCGGGTAGAGCACCATCGTGTCGATCTGATCGCGGTCGGCATCACCGAGCACCCCCTCGGCCGACCGGCAGTTGATCCCCTCAGCGTCGGAGATGCCGTGTTCGGTGGGACAGCCCGCGCCCGGCCCGCTGGATTCGGGATAGTTGCGGCCCTCGATCACCAGCCCTGGGGTATCCGTGCGCGGCGCGATTTTGTCCGGCCAGCGCCGCATAGCCTCGACCGCCAGCGAGGCGCCCTCGGCGACGTGTCCGTCGGCGTCGATGATCCGCATCTTTATAAAGATACGGCCGGAGGCCGTACCGATACGCTTTTCGCTCGTGATCGTGCTGCTGCCCCCGTCGGAGACCAAACAGGCCGGAGGCGACGGGCCTCCCCTTCACCTGGACGCTCTGAGCTTTCCGGCGCTGCATCGCGTGCGCGCCGCGCTTGTCGACGAGCTCGTGCGGTTGGCCGCCGATCCCCCAGTCTGCAGGCACGCGCTCGGCATCTCTGCTTCTCAGGATCACGAAATCGAGCGGAACGCATCGCTGAAGGAGTCGCCGACGCTGCCCGCAATCAACCGGTACACCGGCGTCCTTTACGACGCTCTCGATATCAAATCGCTCAGTGGCGCAACGCTTTCCCGTGCGCATGCGCGCCTTGGTGTCGGTTCGGCGCTGTTCGGAATCGTTCGCGCTGATGACCCTATACCCGCCTACCGCTTGTCCGCGTCCTCGAAGCTGCCGCGACAGCCGACGCTGGCGGCGCGCTGGCGTCCAGCACTGGAGCCGGTGCTCGTCGAGATCGCGACCGAGGACCTGGTGGTCGATCTGCGGTCGGGCTCGTATGCGGCACTCGGTCGGGTACCCGGCGCAGTGCGCGTCGACGTCGTCGCCGACCGCGGTGACGGTCACCGCACGGTGGTCAGCCACTTCAACAAGGCGCACAAGGGCAGGCTCGCGCGGGCACTCGTCAGCAGCAGGGCCGAACCCGACGACGCGGCCAAGGTCGCCGCGATAGCACGGCGCGCGGGCATGCGGGTCGAGCGCCAGGGCAACGAGCTCACCGTCGTCGTCGACGCCTAGCGATTTCGGCTCGCAATCTCCACGCGATCTCCACACATTCTTCATGCACCACCGTGCTGCAGGCGCGCATCCTTCTCACATCAAGAGCCTCAACGGCTTCAGTGAGGAACCAGGAGTACGACGTGAAGATCGCAGGCCCCATCGCAACACTCGGCGCCGTCGCCGTGCTCGGCACCGGACTGTGGCTGGTGAACGTCAACAAGCAGCCCGAGCCTGTGCCGCAGCCCGCCGCAGCGAGCGCCACCTCCGCGTCGGCTCCGCCGGCGCCGTTGGCGCCGAGGCCACCCGCGGCCGTGCCGTTCAGCGACCGAGAAGACTTCGTCGCCGACATCCCGACCAAGGCTGGCATCCTCGCGCTGGAAATCAGGGTGAACGGGGACACGGCCAGGGCATACGCCTGCGATAACCAGGGCATCGAGACATGGTTGTCGGGCAGCGCCGCCGACGGAGTGCTCAAGCTCGGCAGCGCCGACAAGGTCAGCCAGCTCGACGGCCGTCACCAGGGCAACGCTGTGGTGGGCACGCTGCGGATCGGGGCAAAGAGCTGGGACTTCACCGCTGCGCCGGGAGCGACCAGTGCATTCTGACCACGCTGACACCGATGTCCACAGCGCACCAATTCGGCCTGCGGCGACCACAGGCGGCGTCGCAATCCTGGCGGCCGTCCTGCTCGGGGCCGCCGTCGCCATCGGGCTCGGCGCCTTCGGCAGAATCCACGAGCCGCAGTTCTTCTCGGTCAGCGTGGCCGGGTTCTCCAGCGGAACGGCGGTGAAAACGTGGCTGGCCACACTGGCCGTCACGCTGGCGGTGTCTCAGCTCGTGTCCGCATTCGTGATGTACCGGCTGGTCCCCGGCGGGCGGGCACCATCCTGGATCGGCATAGCGCACGTATGGTCCGGCCGGCTGGCCGTGCTCGCCACTGTGCCGGTCGCGGTGCACTGCCTGTATGCACTCGGATTCCAGTCTGGAGATTCCCGCGTGCTCTTCCACTCGCTGTTCGGGTGCTTCTTCTATGGCGTGTTCGTGACGAAGATGGTGCTGCTCACCCGGAAAACCGTTCGGCCTTGGGCGATTCCGATCGCCGGTGGGCTGCTGTTCTTCGTGCTCGTGTATGTCTGGCTGACCTCGGCGCTGTGGTTCTTCCAGACCACCGGCGTCACCTTCTGAAAGCAGACTCGCTCATGTTCATCTCTCGCCGTCGCGCTTTGATCCGCACGGGAATCTCGTTGGCCGCCACCACTATCGCGGGGTGTGCCACCTACGGCAAGCCGTCGGCCGCGCCCGCGGCTGCACCTGTGCGAGCGATCGCCCCGAAGGCCGATGTACCCGTCGGCTCAGGCGTGATCGTCGATGACGTGGTGATCACTCAACCCGCGCAAGGTGAGTTCAATTGCTTTTCGGCCATCTGCACGCACGCCGGATGCACAGTCGCGGAAGTGGTTGGCGTAGCAATCAATTGCCCTTGCCACGGCAGCAGCTTCAACCTCGACGGCACCGTCGCCAGGGGTCCGGCCAGCCGCCCGCTGGATGCCATAGCCATCGTGGTGCAGGGCGATTCGATCGCATTGGCCTAGCGATTTCGGCGTGTCTGGTTGCGTTGAGCGCAACGCAGCACGGGAGAAATCACGCCTTGGCGAGCTGCTTCTGCTCGTAGAGCCGCGCCCATTCGGCGCGCGACCGGATCGACACGTCGACGTCGGTGGCCTCGGCACGCAGCGCGCCGACCGTGGCATGCTCGCGGGGGGTGCGCCCGAACGGGTCCCAGCCGAAGAAATTGCAGGCGTTCCGCCACGTGATCTTGTTGATGTCGGATTCGTCAGCGCCCGCGGCGGTCAACTCGGCCAACACCTGCTCGGGAGCATCGGGCCAGAAGCAGTCGGAATGCGGGTAGTCGCACTCCCAGGCGATGATGTCGATGCCGATCTCATGCCGCAGCTTCAGCGAGGTCTTGTCGGTGACGTAGCAGGCCAGGGAGTGCTCGCGGAATACGTCGCTGGGCAGCTTGTCGCCGAAGTCGCGGCGCAGCCACTTCTGGTTGGTGTAATGCCGGTCGCTGCGGTCGAGGTAAAACGGGATCCAGCCGATGCCGCCCTCGGAGAACGCGAACTTCAGATCCGGGTAGTTGCGCATCGCCGGGCCCCACAGCAGGTCCTGTGCGCACATTGCCGACACCTGGGTGGCCAGGATGATCATGTTGTCGATCGGCGCATTGGGCGCCATGCTGATTGCACCGAATCCCGTGCCGATGTGCAGACACATCACCACGTTCTCCTCCGAGAGGGTGCGGAACACCGGACCCCAGTACTCGTCGTCGTGGTAGCTCGGAAGTCCTTCCAGGTGCGGCAGTTCCGGCATGGTGACCGCGCGGCACCCCTTGGCGGCGACCCGGCGGATCTCGGCGCACATCGCCTCCGGGTTCCACGTCGGCAGCACCGCGATCGGAATGAAGCGGTCGGGATAGCTGCCCGCCCACTCGTCGATGTGCCAGTCGTTGTAGGCCGACACCATCACCAGCGTGACGTGCTCGCGGTGCATGTTGAGGTGCCGGGCAGAGAACCCGGTGAACGTCGGAAAACACATCGAGGCAAGGATCCCGTTGCGGTTCATATCCCGCACCCGCTCGTGCACGTCGTACACGCCGGGACGCATCTCGGCAAAGCCCGCGGGGTCGCGGCCCCACTCCTCCGCCGGCCACGACACCACGGCGTTCAGCCCGCTGACCCCCTGCGGCCTGCCTTGATACATCCACTGGTCGACGCCCTTGTCGTCGGTGACGACGATCGGCGCTTCCTCCTTGTACTTCGCAGGCACATGGTTGAGGAACATGTCGGGCGGTTCGACCACGTGGTCGTCGATGCTCACGAGGATCAGATCGTTGGTCTGCATACCCAAGTAGTACCGTTTAGCGATGTGACCGGCTCTGCGCTATCGGACAGACGTTTAGCCGAACCGGCCAATGATGGCCAGCGGGTCGTCGAGCTGCGCCGCGGCGGGCAGGCGTCTGGCGGCAGCTACCTCTACGAGGGTGAAGGCCTGATCACCGGCTGGCACTCGCACGAAGTGCACCAGATCGAATACGCGATCGGTGGTGTCGTCGAGGTCGAGACCGCGTCCGCGCACTACCTGCTTCCGCCGCAGCAGGCCGCGTGGATTCCGGCGGGGCTCGTGCATCAAGCGACGATGGCGCCAGACGTGCGGACTGTCGCGGTGATGTTCGATGCGCAGATGATTCCCACTGGCGGCGACCGGGCGCGAATCCTCGCGGTTTCACCGTTGATCCGGGAGATGATGATCTACGCACTGCGGTGGCCGATCGACCGGCCGCATGGCGACGATGTCTCCGACGCCTTCTTCCGCACCCTCGCAGACCTCGTCATCGAGGCACTGGATCATGAAGCGCCGCTGAGCCTTCCGACGTCTGAGCATCCGATCGTCGCCGCCGCGATGGCCTACACCAAGGAACACCTGCAGTCGGTGAGCGCCGAGCACGTGAGCCGTGCCGTCGCGGTGTCCGAGCGCACCCTGCGTCGACTCTTTCACGACGAACTCGGTCTCTCGTGGCGCACTTATCTACTGCATGCGCGCATGCTGCGCGCGATGGCACTGCTTGCGTCACCCGGCCGGTCAGTGCAGGAAACGTCGACGGCCGTAGGTTTCGACAGCGTTAGCTCGTTCACTCGGGCATTCACGCTGTTCAGCGGTGAGACCCCGTCGACGTACCGCAAACGGATTGTCGGCGAACGGGTCTGACTCCTATTCGGGCCGGAATAGCCCTTGGCGAAGCAGAGTATTCACCGAACTCTGCCAACGCTCGAGCTGAGCGGGCGTGATGAAGGGCTCGGGTAGATGCCGCTCGATATGTCGACGCAGGATCAACGTGCCAAGTGCCAGAACCAGCGCGTTGATCGCCGCCCAGGTGAGATCGAGGCCGTCCCGCGTCTCGCCGCGTTCCCAACGCCGGTGCCAACGCGCCGTGCCGGAGTTCAGCAGGGAGTCAAAGATCATGTCCGCCACCGGCCTCCCGTCGGTCAATGCGCGACCGATGTAGTCCGCAAGCTCGGGATTCTCAGAAATCATCCGGGTCACCCGGTCACCGATCTCGGCAACGGAGTCCCGAGTGGTGTCTGGTACAGGTTGCGTGATGGCGGTGACCACCACCGCCAGCGCCCAGTCGTCCACCGCCTTGATGAGGCCGGCCTTCGTCGCGAAATGGTGTTGGACCGATCCGAGCGATACTCCCGCGGCTGCGGCGACCGCACGAAGCGATGTCCCGGAGGCCCCATGGGTCGCGAGCATTTTCATCGCCGCGTGGCGGATTCGCTCGATGTTGGAATGCTCTTCGGCGCCCACTCTGCCGGGCTGGGAGAGGACGGTCATCGTCCCTCGACATGGCTGCTCACACCAATGAGATTAGACAATACAGACGTATCGTGTCTACGATACAACTGTATTGCTCGCTGCCGTGTCGAAAGGTCGAAACTTCGTGTACCCGATGCTGTTGGACGAACCGTCCACATTCGCGTGCACACGCGACCCTGATCGCTGGACGACGACTGCCGATGACGGCGCCAAGGCGCTGTGCCGCGAATGTCCCGTTCGCTGGCGGTGCGCGCAAGAAGCTTGCCGGACACCCGGCGCCGAGGGCGTGTGGGCAGGAATCCTTATCCCCGAGGCTGGCCGCGGCCGTCGCCACG